>NZ_JH651384.1:4228981-4584126 GCF_000260135.1 Thiothrix nivea DSM 5205
CAATGGGTAGCCTGCGTGGATGAAGTCCTCGGCGGCACGGATGGCGGGATTATCCATCATTTCCAGTCCTGCGGGGATGATGCCCTTGCTGATGATAGCGGCCACAGCGTCGCCTGCGTCGTTTACTTCATCGAAAGCCGCCATCAGCACTTGCACCACGTCTGGTTTGACGGTCAGTTTCACCAATACTTCGACCACTACGCCCAACATGCCTTCGGAACCCGTCATGAGTGCCAACAGGTCGTAGCCGGGGGTATCGAGGCGGTCGTTACCGATAGTCATCAACTCGCCATCGATAGTCACCAACTGGATTTCCAGCACGTTATGCACGGTCAGGCCGTATTTCAGGCAATGGACGCCGCCGGAGTTTTCCGCCACGTTGCCGCCGATTGAGCAGGCAATCTGGGAAGACGGGTCGGGCGCGTAGAACAGGCCAAGATGGTCGACCGCCTGGCTGATGGCGAGGTTGCGCACGCCGGGCTGGACGCGGGCAGTCAAATTGCGGGTATCAATGTCCAGAATCTGGTTGAAGCGGGCAAGACTGAGGATAATGCCCTCTTCGTGCGGCAGTGCGCCACCGGAAAGGCCAGTCCCCGCGCCTCTGGCGACGACCGGAACTTTCAGGCGCGAACAGGTTTTCATGATCAGCTGCACTTGCTCAATCGTGGTCGGCAGCACAACGGCCAGAGGAATATGCCGGTAGGCGGTCAGGCCATCGCATTCATATGGGCGCAGGTCTTCCTTGGCGGTCAGGATAGCGTCAGGGGGCAAAATGTCGCCAAGGTATTGCAGTAACTGGTTGTTCTGATCTGGGGCAGTTTTCACTAATATGCTTGCCTTGTTGTAATGTTGTGACTGAATGTAGCGTATTTCCAACAGGATTCTTAATTTTAGTTGATTCGTTGAGGAATTGGGATGTATCAGATAGGCGGAATTTTGATCGGCGGGGCAGTGGGGGCGCTGTTACGTTTTCTGGTGGCGAACGGTGTGTACCAGTGGTTAGGGCGTGCATTCCCTTACGGGACGCTGGCGGTGAATGTGATTGGCTCGTTTTTGATTGGTTGGCTGACCCTTTATTTCATGGAGCGTGAAATGCTGGCCAGCGCGTTGAGTCGGGGGTTGATTGTGGGTGCGTTGGGGGCGTTCACTACTTTTTCCACGTTTTCACTGGATACGTTTGACCTGATCCAGCAGGGCAGGCTGTGGGGGGCAGGTTTGAATATCGGGTTGAATGTGGGCTTATGTTTGCTGGCGGTGTGGTTGGGGGTTCTGGTCGGCCGATGGGTGAGTAGTGCTTTGGCTATGCTATGATTACCCCTCATTTCCCCAAGACCCATAGCAAAAGTGACATATCAGCATGAATACCCTGGTCTTTGACATTGAAACTATCCCCGACATAGAAGGCGGGCGCAAGCTCTACAACCTCGGCGACCTCGACGCAGATGGTATCGCCAAAGCTATGTTCCACCTGCGGTTCCAGAAAACCGGCTCGGAATTTCTCGCCCATCACTTGCATCGTATTGCCGCTATTTCGGTCACCTTCCGTGGCCGCGGTGACGAATTCAAGGTCTGGACGCTGGGCGATGAAAATGCCGATGAAAAGGAAATTATCCAGCGCTTTTTCGACGGCATTGACCGTTACGCACCGACTATCGTGTCGTGGAACGGCGGCGGCTTCGACCTGCCGGTGATCCACTACCGTGCCATGCTGCACAAGATTTCCGCCCCGCGCTACTGGGACATGGGCGAGGATGACCAAAGCTTCAAGTGGAACAACTACATCAGCCGTTACCATACCCGCCATACCGACCTGATGGATTTGCTTGCCATGTACACCGGGCGTGCCAATGCACCGCTGGATGAGCTTGCCACCTTGTTTGGTTTCCCCGGCAAAATGGGCATGGACGGCTCCAAAGTCTGGGATGCTTATCAGGAAGGCCGTATCGCCGACATCCGCAACTATTGTGAAACCGACGTACTCAACACTTGGTTGGTGTATCTACGTTTCCAGCTCATGCGTGGTCACATTACCCACGAAAAATACGATCTGGAATGCGCACTGGTACGCAAGCACCTCCAGCATTCCGGCAAGGAACACCTGCAAGCCTTTGAATCCGCATGGGAGGCGGGTGCATGAGTCGAAAGAAAAAACCGCGCGGCGTACAAAACAGCCCCTTGATGGACGCGACCATCGAATCCCTCACCCTCGAAGGCCAGGGCGTAGCCCGCGTGGATGGCAAGACTGTCTTCATTGATGGCGCATTACCCGGCGAACAGGTCACTTTCCGCTATACCTCGCACAAATCCAAACACGACGAAGGCAAGGTCGAAACCATCCTCATCCCTTCGCCCGAACGGGTTGAACCCAAGTGCCAGCACTTCGGCGTCTGCGGCGGCTGTAGCTGGCAACATATTGCACTGGATGCGCAAATCCGGCACAAACAGCAAGCCATGCTCGACCAGTTGCGCCGCATCGGTAAGGTAGAGCCGGAAACTGTATTCGACCCATTGACCGCCGAAGGCTGGGCATATCGCCGCAAGGCGCGTCTGGGCGCACGCTGGGTACAAAAGAAAGGGAAAGCACTGGTTGGTTTCCGCGAAAAGCAGGGCGGCTGGCTGGCTGAACTGAACCGTTGCGAAATCCTGCACCCTACGCTGGGTGAACATCTGCTCGATTTCCAGCAATTGGTTGGCAGTCTGGAGGCAAAAAACACCATTCCGCAAATCGAAGTGGCAGTCGGTGACAATGCAACAGCTTTGGTTTTCAGACACATGGAAGCACTTTCTGACAGTGATTCTGCAAAGCTGCTGAATTTTGCCCGCGAATTCAACTACCAACTCTACCTGCAACCGGGCGGGCCGGATACCGTGCATTGTGTGTGGCCGGAAGGCGCGGAACTCCACTACGAACACCCGCAGTTCAACACACGGGTTAACTTTGCGCCTTTGGATTTCGTCCAGGTCAATCAGGAGCTGAACCGCAAAATGGTGGCGCGTGCACTGGAGCTGCTGGCTCCCGAGTCAACTGACACGGTGTTGGATTTGTTCTGCGGCCTCGGCAATTTCACCCTGCCGTTAGCGCGTAACGCTGCCCAAGTGATCGGCGTGGAAGGCGAAAGCGTCATGGTGCAACGCGCCCGCGCTGCCGCTGAAGCCAACGGTATCCACAACACCGACTACTTCGCCTGCAACCTGATGGACGAAGAAGCACTCAGGCACGAACCCTGGCTGAAACGCAGCTACGACAAAATTCTGCTCGACCCGCCACGCGCCGGAGCCAAGGAAGTCATCGCCCATATCAGCAAGCTCAAGGCCAAACGTATCGTGTACGTTTCCTGTGACCCAGCGACACTGGCGCGGGATGCGGGCGAACTGGTGCATACCCATGGCTACCGGTTGCTGGGGGCTGGGGTGATGGACATGTTCCCGCATACCTCACACGTCGAGTCGATTGCCGTTTTTGGGAAATGACATGAAAGAAGTTGAATTCACGGAACAACAAATGGAAAAGTTGAGAGAACAGCTTCGCTATCATAACCATCGCTACTACGTGCTGGATGACCCGGAAATCCCGGATGTCGAATACGACCGCCTGTTCCGTGAGCTGCAAGCGCTGGAGGCTGAACATCCGCAACTGGTTACGCCGGATTCACCCACCCAACGGGTCGGGGCAGCACCCCTGAACGAATTCGGCGAAATCCGTCACGCCATCCCCATGCTGTCGTTGGGTAACGTGTTCAGTGATGAGGAACTGCTGGCTTTCGACAAGCGTATCCACGATCGTTTGAAGTCAGATGACGAAATCGAATACGTTGCCGAACCTAAGCTGGATGGCCTGGCTATCAGTCTGGTATACGAAAACGGGATATTCACCCGCGCGGCTACCCGGGGCGATGGCGAAACCGGCGAGGATGTAACCCAAAATGTGCGCACCATCGAAGCCGTTCCCCTACGTTTGTTGGGGGAGGGATGGCCGTCAGTATTGGAAGTTCGTGGCGAAATCTACATGCCCAAAGCCGGTTTCAACGCTCTGAACGAACGGCTACGCAATGAGGGTACGAAAACCTTCGTCAATCCACGCAATGCAGCAGCTGGCAGTTTGCGGGTGCTGGATTCGCGCATTACCGCGCAACGCCCGCTTACCATCTTCTGCTACGCCGTTGGGCAGGTGGAAGGTGGGGAAATGCCCACTACCCATTACGCGATTCTGCGGCAACTCGCGACATGGGGTTTTCGCGTTTGCCCGGAAATCCGCGTAGTACAGGGCGCGCACGGCTGCCTTGGGTTCTACCGTGAGATTGGCGCAAAACGCGACCGTTTGCCCTATGACATTGACGGGGTGGTTTATAAGGTCAATGCCATCGCTCTGCAACAGGACTTGGGGTTTGTCAGTCGCGCCCCGCGCTGGGCTACCGCGCACAAATTCCCCGCGCAGGAAGAAACGACTGTGCTGGAAGACGTTGAATTCCAGGTCGGGCGCACTGGCGCGCTTACCCCGGTCGCGCGTCTCAAGCCGGTTTTTGTTGGTGGTGTTACTGTCAGTAACGCCACCCTGCACAACATGGATGAAATCGAACGCAAGGATGTACGTATTGGCGATACCGTGATCGTGCGCCGGGCAGGGGATGTCATTCCCGAAGTCGCCCGCGTGATTGTAGAACGCCGCCCGCAGAATGCCCGCCAAATTGAAATGCCGACCCACTGCCCGGTTTGTGGCTCTGACGTGCAACGCCCTGATGGCGAGGCTGTTTTCCGTTGCACAGGTGGCCTGTACTGCCCGGCTCAGGTCAAGGAGGCCATCAAGCACTTCGCCTCACGCAAGGCCATGAATATCGACGGTTTGGGCGACAAGCTGGTGGAGCAGTTTTTCGAGCAGGGCCTGATCCGCCACGTCGACGACCTGTACCGCTTGCAAGCCGAGCAGGTCGCGGCGTTGGAGCGCATGGGGGACAAGTCAGCTGATAACCTGGTCAAGGCACTGGAAAAGAGCAAAGCAACCACGCTGGAACGTTTCATTTTTGCCTTGGGTATCCGTGAAGTAGGGGAAGCCACCGCCAAGACCCTGGCGCGTCATTTCGGCTCGCTGGAAACCCTGCAAACAGCTAAAGAGGAAACCTTGAAACGGGTTCCCGATGTCGGCCCTGTGGTCGCTGCCAATATCGCGCAGTTTTTTGGGGAAGCGCACAACCGCGACACTATCCAACATCTGCGTGAACTTGGTGTTCACTGGCAGAATTACGCGGCGCAACCACCGGAAGCCTTGCCGCTGACAGGCAAGACTTACGTTATTACAGGCACGCTAAGCCGTTCCCGCGACGAAATCAAGGTTGACCTGGAAGCCTTAGGAGCGAAAGTGGCAGGCAGTGTATCCAAAAAAACCACCGCACTGATTGCGGGTGAAAATGCTGGTTCTAAGCTGGATAAGGCGCAAAGTCTGGGTGTGGCGGTGATTGGCGAAGACGCTTTGTCGGTCTTGTTAGGCCATTCATGACGCTGTGGTTAAAAAAAATAGCTTCATCGGTTGACAGCCCTGGCAGCTATATTTATTATTCGCAGCCTGTTCAGCGGGAATAGCTCAGTGGTAGAGCACAACCTTGCCAAGGTTGGGGTCGCGAGTTCGAGCCTCGTTTCCCGCTCCAAATTTTCTAGAAAAGCGTGGTATACTACAGCGCTTTTTTACCAAGCTTAATGCGGGAATAGCTCAGTGGTAGAGCACAACCTTGCCAAGGTTGGGGTCGCGAGTTCGAGCCTCGTTTCCCGCTCCATTTTCTCTTTTTTAATGCCTATAATTCCAGGCTGAATAGCATAGTGGTAATGCAGCGGATTGCAAATCCGTAGATCCCAGTTCGATTCTGGGTTCAGCCTCCAAACTATATTCCAAACTCCTCCAAAGCTCTCCAAAATAGCCAATAAATCCATAGCTTACGCGCCTTTTTGTCTCCAGTCTCCTCCATTCTAGGCCGGTGGAGGCTGCAAAAAACGTGTAGTAGATTGTGTAGTAGATCGGAAAAACCGAATGGTTGGCGGGTAGGGCGTGTAGTAAATTGTGTAGTAGAAGCCGCGCATACCTTGCCGGTATTAATGGTTAGATTCCGGCCATGCCCATCACCAACACCCAAGCCGACAACGCCAAACCACAAGCCACCCTATACCGCCTGAATGACGGCAACGGCCTGCAACTGGAAATCAGGCCAACCGGGCGAAAGTTCTGGATATACCGCTACCGCCACCCAGGCACGAAAAAGCCAACCGTCTACACCATGGGCGAATACCCGCAGGTTTCCATCAAGCGGGCGCGGGCGGCATTACTGGAAGCCAAGGCGCTGATCAGTGACGGGGTAGACCCCAACACCCAAAAGCAACGCGACAGGATGCGCGGGCAGGGTGAAACCTTCCTGGACGTGGCGCGGGAATGGTACGAAAAGCGCTTGCCGAAGTGGACGCCAGCCAATGCCGAACAGACATGGAAAAGCCTGGAGCTGGATGTGTTGCCACATATCGGCGGGCGCATCATCACGGAACTTGAACCGCCTGATTTGCTGCTGGTGATCCGGCGCATAGAGGGACGGGGGGGGCGCTTAACAAGGCTGAAAAGGTACTGGCGCGGTTACGCTCAATATTCACCTATGATCAGGGCGCGTGAACTGTCGGACTCCCTGAACGCCTTCACTGTCTGGCGCACCCGCCAACCCTTGGCGCTGGGCATTGAGCGGCAAATCTTCCAGCACGTCGCGGCGCATCACCTATCCGCCAGCAAGCGCGTAGTGCAAAAGCTGTTGCGCCAGCACACCTGCCACCGCGCCTACCTGCAAGCCGTGGGGCAGGGTGGGCAACGCCTCAATCTGGACGGCAGCGAAGCGGGCGCAATCCACCAAGCGGAACGGGAACACGCGGCGCGGGTGTTGGCGGCATTGCCGAAAGCCTGAATGATCAGTCGGAAACATCCCAAACAATCAAACGCGCCAAGCGGTAAAGCCTGATAGATTGTTCAAAATCTTGGACAATAAAACGGAGGGTAGAACATGCAGGCAGTGACCTATAGCGAAGCAAGGAACAACCTTGCAACCATGCTGGATCGGGCAGTTGATGACCATGAAACCATTATCATCACCCGCAAACACGGGCGTAACGCCGTGCTTATGTCGCTGGAAGACTTCAACGCCTGGAAGGAAACAGAGCACCTGTTGAAATCACCAAACAATGCAAAACGCCTGTTGCAATCGCTGGAAAATGCCCGCAAGGGTCAAAGCCTGACAGACAGGGAATTGGTTGAATGATGGTGTGCTTTGAGGCGCAAGGCTGGGAAGATTACCTGTACTGGCAGCAGGCAGACCGCAAGGCGCTGAAACGCATCAATGAACTGATAAGGGACATCCAGCGGAACCCTTTCGACGGCATAGGCAAGCCGGAACCGCTCAAGCACAACCTATCGGGTTGTTGGTCAAGGCGCATAACGGAAACACACCGCCTTGTGTATCTGGTGCAGGATGGGCAATTCATCATCCTGCAATGCCGTTACCACTACTGACCAGAGGAGGGCGCACCCATGGGCGCTGCACTGTACGAAACCGACTTTTACGGATGGGCGAACGAACAAGCGCGGCTATTGCGTGAACACCGCCTGGAAGAACTGGACTTGAACAACTTGCTGGCAGAGGTCGAAACCATGGCAGGACGTGAACGCCGGGAACTGGTAAGCCGTTTACGTGTACTGCTGGCGCACCTGTTGAAGTGGCAATACGAACCAGACCGCCGGGGCAAGAGCTGGCAATTCACCATCAGGACGCAAGCCCGCGACATCCGCGACCTGTTGGGCGACAACCCAAGCCTGAAAAGTCACTTGCCGGAAGCCCTGGAAAAAGGCTACGGCCAAGCGCGGGAACTGGCAGCCTATGAAACCGGGCTGGAAGAAAGCACCTTCCCGGAAGCCTGCCCCTATGACCTTGACCAGGCACTGACGGGGGGCTACTACCCCGAATGAGGGGAAGCATAAGCCAGCAACACACCACCAGAGCCGGGAATTACCCGGCTTTTTTTTCGCCACAACTACCCGAAAACCCGTAACCGTTCGATTTTTTGTAATGATGGGGTGGGTGCTGATATGAAAATCATCCTGCAAGGAACCTCGTAAAATTCAATGTAAGCCAAACGCTGGATGTAGACTTTGGGTTCCTGTAAGATACGTCGCTTCCCACCTGCTGCCCGGATGGCGAAATTGGTAGACGCAAGGGACTTAAAATCCCTCGGTGGCAACACCGTGCCGGTTCGACCCCGGCTCCGGGCACCATATTTTCAATCACTTAGCTGTCCATTAAATTCTTTGGGTGAAATCTACCGAAACGCGGAGTGATTGATGGCGACAGACTGTCTCCCGACGACAAGTAAGTTGATGCTATACCTGTGCGAAAAGCCCAGCCAGGCGCGCGACATCGCCCACGTGCTGGGCGCCAATGGTCGGGGCGACGGTTTTCTGCACGGTAATGGCGTACAGGTGACATGGTGCTTCGGCCATTTGCTGGAGCAGGCGGAGCCTGCCGCTTATGGCGAGCAATACAAGCGTTGGAACCTTGCCTCCCTGCCGATCCTGCCCCAGCAATGGAAGCTGGAGGTGAAAAAGTCCGGCTCCAGGCAGTTCCGGGTCATCAAGGGACTGCTGGCGAAGACCCAACATGTGGTGATCGCGACTGATGCTGATCGTGAAGGCGAAATGATCGCCCGTGAAGTGATGGAGCTGTGCCGCTACCAGGGGCAAGTTTCGCGCTTGTGGTTATCAGCATTGGATGACGCCAGTATCCGCAAAGCACTCGGTCAGCTCAGGCCGGGGGCTTTCACCGAAAACCTGTATCAGGCCGGTCTGGCACGTAGCCGCGCTGACTGGCTAGTGGGGATAAACCTTAGCCGTGCCTACACCCTGACTGCCCAACGTAGCGGCCAGTTACAGGCCAATGTAGGGGCGCTAAGTGTCGGGCGGGTACAAACCCCGACATTGCGGCTGGTGGTGGATCGGGATGAACAAATCCGCAATTTCGTGCCAGTCGATTATTGGGAAGTTGTCGCTCATTGTCTGCCGGATGGCAATACGCAAACCTTCAAAGCCAACTGGGTTCCTGGCAAGGGCAAACCGGGAGTGGATGAGGAAGGGCGCTGCATCGACCAGCTCTTGGCGGAACAGGTGACGACGGCATGCAAGGGGCAACAGGCCGAGGTGCTACGCTGCGACACCGAGCGCAAACGGCAGGCCGCGCCCTTACCCTACGACCTTTCCAGCCTCCAGGTAGAAGCCACGCGGCGCTGGCGGCTGGGTGCGCAACAGGTGCTGGACATCGCCCAGGCGTTGTACGAAAAGCACAAGCTCGTGACTTACCCCCGTACCGATTGCTGCTATCTGCCGGTTTCCCAGTACAGTGAAGTAGGGGGCGTGCTTAAAGCGCTACTAAAAACCGACCAGAATCTGGCGGAATTGGTTGCACAAGCCAACCCCCGCCTCAAAAGTAAGGTTTGGAATGACAGCAAGATCACTGCTCACCACGGCATCATCCCTACTGCCGCCGCAGGCAGACTGGAGCAACTATCCGAACACGAATACTCCATCTACGACCTGATCCGCCGCCGCTATCTGGCGCAGTTTTTCCCCGTCCACGAATATGACCAGACCACGATCGAACTGGACTGCCAAGGCTACCGCTTCCGTGCTACCGGCCGGGTTAGCAGGGTCTTGGGCTGGAAGATTGCCTATCAGGGGCCGGAAACCGAAACGCCAGATGGTAAGCCGGAGGCAAATGACCCAGAAGCACAGGCATTGCCTGCCCTGAACAAGGGTGATCAGGTACTGATGCAGGATTTGACTGGCACCAAACGCCAGACCAAACCGCTGCCGCCCTACACAGAAGGCACGCTGATCCAGGCCATGAAGGGCATCGCCAAGCTGGTGGAAAACCCCAAGCTCAAGGCTATCCTCAAGGAAAACGCCGGAATCGGCACCGAAGCTACCCGCGCCGCCGTCATCGAAACTTTGTTGCAGCGCAAACTGTTGGAACGTGAAGGCAAACGCAAATGCCTGCGAGCCACCCCAAAGGGTATTACCCTGATCGGAATGCTGCCTGGAGCCGTCAAAAATCCGGCTCTGACCGCTGCTTGGGAACAGGCACTGGAAGCGGTCGCCAGTGGGGAAATGACGCTGGCAGAATTCATGGGCAAGCAGGAACATTGGTTAAACAAGATGTTGGAACGGGTGAGGGCAGCGGTGTGAGGGTCTAACCCGTAGCCTGTCCGGTCAACTAGCGGGTGTCCGGAAAAGCAGGTGGAGTTGCTCTCCCAGAGTACCCAACCTCTGGTGGTGGCACCGTGCCGGTTCGATCCCGGGCATCATGTCTGGGGTATGCAATCAGCGGTACTGACGCAGATACCACCATTCAAACCCACGCTTCATCCAGTGGAATACCCGACAGGATGGTAACACCAATGAACGTTTTTCAGTCCTCGCCACCAGTGTGCCTTTGTTGACGGAATCGACGATGCAAACCAGTTCAACCTTGAAAGTGGCATCCGCAGCCCCGCCATTCAGGTCAGCCAGCAGGTTTTTCGCCGCAGCTTCCGCTTGCAGGTCAGCCATGTGTGCCTGTTTTGGCATCCAGTCGGGGCCGGGGAAACTGCCGGAATCGCCCGCGACGTAAACCTTGTCCCAGCCTTCCACCTTGCAGTGTTGGTCAGCCTTGACCAGGCCACCGGTGGAGCGGGGCAGTTCGGTATTGTCGAACCACTGGTTGCCGGTCATGCCGGGCATGAACAGGATCAGGTCGGCGTTAAATTCACCGCCTTCAGTCATGACTTTTTCAGCCGTGAAACCCTTCATTTTGTGGCCGAGGTGGGTTTCGATGCTGCGCTTGCCCATTTCGGACAATAGGCCAGACATGGCTTTGGGGCCGAGTCGGTTGCCGGGCTGGGGGGCAGGGCTGAAGAAGGTCAGATGGAACTTGTCGCGGCGGCCTTGCTGGCGCAGCAGGGTATCAATGCCAAACAGGAACTCGAACATCGGGCCGCCACGCATGGCGCTGGGTTCGTTCGGATTGCCTGCAAAGCCGATGGCGATGCTGCCGCCTTGCATGGCTTCCAGCCGGTCGCGGATTTTTTCGGCAGCACTGATGCCTTCGCAAGGCGTGATGGCATGTTCAATACCCGGCAGTTTCTTGATGAAACGTCCGCCGGAGGCAATGATCAGACCGTCGTTGTGGATTTCACCTGTGTCGGTTGCCACGATCCGCCCACCATCGCGCAGGCCAGTAGCGTTGCCTTGGTGGAACTTGACATTCATGCGCTGGAAGAAGTTGTCCAGCGGCACGGTCAGGTCTGCGCGGGTGCGCAGTCTGTTGGGAATCCAGATGATACCGGGCAGATAATGCAGTTCGGCGCGTGGCGCGACCAGGGTGATTTCTGCATTCTGGTCGAGCTTGCGCACTTGACGGATAGCGCTCAGGCCAGCAAAGCCAGCGCCAATGATGGTAATTTTTTTGTTCATGTGTTCCTATCTATATTCGGTTCGATACCGAATTATTCCGACTGGTTCGCTCAAGTAAAATGCGAAAAAGCAAAGTGGGGGCAAATCAGCCAGTTCCGTATGAAAAGTTTAAGCGCGTCGCCAACTGGTAGCGCCAGCACTGTCTTCCAGAATGACGCCTTTGGTTTTCAGTTCATCGCGGATGCGGTCTGATTCGCCCCAGTTTTTGGCGGCACGTGCTGCCAGCCGTTGTTGGATCAGCGCGTCTATGTCGGCATCGCTCAGGCCATCCGCGCCCGCGCTGCCTTTGAGCCATTCTTCGGGGTTGTCTTGCAGTATGCCCAATGCCTTGCCGAGCAGCTTGAGCAGCGCGCCCAATGGGGCGGCAGCGCCTTCGCTTTGCTCAGTACGGATGCGGTTGATGTCACGAGCCAGCTCAAACATCACGGCAATGGCTTCCGGAGTGTTGAAATCATCATCCATGGCCGCATCGAAACGCCGTTCGTACTCGGTATAGTTGGCTGCTCCAGCCTCAGGCAAGCCGCGCAGCGCAGTGTACAACCGGCTGAGGGAGGCATTGGCTGCATCCAGTTGGTCAGTTGCGTAGTTCAATTGGCTACGGTAATGGCTGTTGAGGATGAAGAAGCGCACCGCTTCCGCGCGGTAGTGTTGCAGCACTTCGCGGATGGTGAAGAAATTGCCCAGCGATTTCGACATCTTTTCGTCGTTAACGCGGATAAAACCGTTATGCATCCAGTAATTGACGTGCTTGTGGCCGGTGCAGCCTTCGCTTTGGGCAATTTCGTTCTCGTGATGCGGGAACTGCAAGTCACTGCCGCCGCCGTGGATGTCGAAATGGTCGCCGAGCAGTTTCTGTGACATGGCGGAGCATTCGATGTGCCAGCCGGGGCGGCCTGCCCCCCAGGGTGCATCCCAGGCCGGTTCGCCAGGTTTGCTGGCTTTCCACAGCACGAAATCCATCGGGTCGTCTTTTATTTCGTCGACGGCTACCCGCTCACCGGCGCGCATGTCTTCCAGCTTGCGCCCGGACAGTTTGCCGTAGCCGTCGAATTTCGATACGTCGTAGTAAACGTCGCCGTTGCTGCCCTGATAGGCCAGGCCCTTGTCGAGCAGGGTCTGGATCATGGCCAACATTTCCGGAATATTGCTGGTGGCGCGGGGTTCATCATCCGGGCGCAGCACGTTGAGGGCGGCTTCGTCCTCATGCATGGCGTCAATGAAACGGGCGGTGAGCGCTTCGATAGGTTCGCCATTTTCAGCTGCCCGCTTGATGATTTTGTCGTCAATATCGGTAATGTTGCGCACGTACTGCACGAGATAACCACTGGCTTTCAGGTAGCGGTACACAGTGTCAAACACGACCATCACCCGCGCATGACCAAGATGACAATAGTCGTAGACCGTCATTCCGCAGACGTACATGAATACCTGGCGGGGGTGGATGGGGTGGAAGGTTTCTTTTTGACGGGTCAGGCTATTGTATATGTGTAACATGGCTGGCTTTCAGGTTAGTCTATCAGTTTGCTCAGGATGTTTGCGCCATTGCTAATGGTCTTGTGTACCGGGCAACGGTCGGCAATGTCCAACAGGCGTTCGCGCTGGTCATCAGTCAATTCGCCGATGATCCGGATGTCGCGCTCAAATACGCTTTGCTTGTTGACGTCGCGGCTGTGGCGCAGGGTGACGACCACATCGGTCACAGGCCATTTCTTGCGTTCGGCATACATGCGTATGGTCATGGCGGTGCAGGAACCCAGGGCGGCTTTCAGGTACTGGTAAGGCGCAGCGCCGAGGTCATCTCCACCCAATGGTACCGGTTCGTCGGCAACCATCTGGTGTTTGCCCGCGTTGATGTCACAAGTATAGGTGCCTTCGGCATCGCGAAGGTTGACGATAACGGTATGCGGGTCTTTCACTTGTGCGTCCATAAGTTTCCCTTGGGTCGAGGCTGTAAACGCGGTAGCCGGCTGGATAAGGTACAGGCGCTTCTGTAACCGTAGCAATGAACGGACGCCTGCCACATCCAGCCGACTCCCTGCATCTTCGGGGTTTTTGGATGGCATTGAAAATGCCCTGACTGTATTCAGGCAAAACGGGCATTGTTTCGGCTATCAGGGCAGAATGTTAGCGGAAAGGCAGGCGGGCGGCTAGCCTGTCATACCTGTGAGCGCGGTGTTTCAGGATATCTTCGAATTTAGCGCCACGCTCAACAGCCGCGCAGTAATATCGACCACCGGAATCACCCGCTCATACGGCATCCGTTTTGGCCCGATGACGCCCAGCACGCCTATCTGTTCGCCATCCACCATGTAAGGCGCTGTCACCAGGCTGCATTCCTCGAACACTGACTGCCCGGATTCGCGCCCGATGAAAATTTTTACCCCTTCTGCCTGCAAGCATTTGTCCAGCAAACTCAGGATGTCGCGCTTGCGGGTAAACGCGGCGAACAGTTCGCGCAGTTTGTGGATATCAGACAGGTCGTCATACCCCATCAGGTTGGTTTCACCGGCAATGACGTAATCTTCGTCCTGACGGTCATCCAGGTCGGCAACGGTTTTTTCACCCAGTTCGATGGCTGACAGCATCATCCGGTTCATGTCTTCGCGGTGCTGGCGCATTTCTTCCAGCAAGGTCGTGCGTGCTTGCTGCAAATCCTTGCCGATCAGGCGCTCGTTGAGGAAGTTGGCAGCCTGTTGCAAGTCACTGGAACTTACGTCGCTATCCAGTTGAATAATCCGGTTTTGTACTTCATTGCGGTTCATGACCAGAATGGCTAGCACCTGCCGTTCAGACAGGCGCATGAATTCGATCTGGCGGATAGCGGAAGGGTTGCGGCGTGGCATACTGACCACGCCAGTCAACTGGGTGATACCGGATAACAGGCTGGAAGCCGACTGGATGAGGGAACCAGGGTCGCGTTCCGCTTTCAGTTGGCCTTCCAGTATGTGCAATGCCTGTTGTTCCAGTGGTTTGATGTTGACCAGCGCATCGACGAACAGGCGGTAGCCCTGCGAGGTCGGAACCCGCCCCGCCGAGGTATGCGGCGCGCGGATATAGCCCATTTCCTCCAGATCAGCCATCACGTTGCGGATGGTGGCAGCGCTCAAATCCAGCCCACTGGCACGGGCAAGGTTGCGCGAGCCGACCGGCTGGCCGTCCTGGATGTAGCTTTCCACCAGCACCTTGAGGATGTGGCGGGCGCGGTTGTTTAATTCCGGGTGCGAATGTGTTGTCATGTTTTCATTTATAGGGGCAAACCTGTGTAGATACAAGCCTGTTAAACTTGCATTTTATGCGCGGCTTTGCCAGCCTTGCAGCTTTAATGAAACAAGAACCGGTTATGAGCCCGTTTTCCCATATTGGTATTTTCACCAAACCCAATGACACCCGTGTGGACAAGACCTTGCACCAGTTGCATGAATTCCTGCTACAACGCGGTTTCCAGGTTTTTTGTGACCAGAATGCTGGCCTGATTCTCAATATGCCTGCCATGGCTGCGGAAGAGCTGGCGCGGCGGATTGACCTTGCTATCGTGGTGGGAGGGGATGGAACCCTGCTGTCATCCGGGCGCTTGCTGGCAGCGCATGAAGTGCCGATTGTCGGCGTCAACCTGGGGCGCTTAGGCTTTCTGGTAGATGTTTCCCCAGACGAAATGGCTACGCAACTGGAACACATCCTGCGCGGCGAGTACAAGGAAGAGACACGCTTCGTCCTGCAAGCAGAAGCCAGCCGCGACGGGGAAATCCTCGGCAGTGGCGATGCACTGAATGATGTGGTGCTGCATGTGCGCAACGAAATCCGCATGATCGAATTCACCACCTGGGTAGACGGGCATTTCGTCAACACCCAGCGGGCGGATGGCATGATCATCGCCACTCCGACCGGTTCCACCGCCTATGCGCTCTCCAGCGGCGGGCCGATCATGCACCCCGGCTTGCAAGCAATCGCACTGGTGCCAATTTGCCCGCATACCCTCAGCGACCGCCCATTGGTCATTAACAGCCAAAGCGTGATTGAAATCCAGCTGTGTGAACAACGCGACATCCCTGCGCGCCTATCGTTTGATGGGCAAAACAATATCGGGCTGGAGTCCGGTGACCGCATCCGTCTCCACACCCGCCCGGAAAAAGTGCGCCTGTTGCACCCGCAAGGTTACGATTACTACCACATCCTGCGCGCCAAACTGCACTGGGGAGTCCAGCTTTGATATGCTGACACACATCCATATCCGCGACTTCGCCATCATCGAAGCGCTCGACCTTGAACTGTACCCCGGCATGACCGCCCTGACCGGGGAAACCGGCGCGGGCAAATCCATCCTGCTCGACGCTATCGGGCTGGTGCTGGGCGACAAGGCCGACAGCAGCACCGTGCGCCACGGTGCGGACAAGGCCGAAATCACGCTGAGCGTCGACATCACCCAAACCCCTTCCGCCCGCGCCTGGCTGGAAGGGCAGGGCATGGATGGCGAAGACGAAACCTGCATCCTGCGCCGCCTCATTACCGCCAACGGCAAATCACGCGCGTGGATCAACGGTTCCCCCGCCAACCTCACCCAGTTACGCGAACTCGGCGAACAACTGGTCGACATCCACGGCCAGCACGAACACCAGTCACTGATGAAAAAGGATGCCCAGCGCGACATGCTGGATGCTTTCGCCGAAAATGACGGGCTGCTCGCCAACACCCGTGCAGCCTGGAAAAGCTGGAAGCAACTGCACGAGCGCGTCACCACCCTTGCCAGTCAGAACCAGCAGCATCAGGAACGTGTCGATCTGCTGAAATTTCAGGTGCAGGAACTTGGCGCACTGCAATTACAGGCGGAAGAACCTGAACAGCTTGACGAAGAACTCAACCGTCTTGCCAACGCCGAACAGCTACGTTCCACCGCCGCGCAAGGCTACGATCAGCTGTACGACAGCGAACCCTCGCTGTATTCCACGCTTGGCAGCCTGATCCACGATTTGGAAACGCAGGTCGGCATTGATGCCCGCTTGCAAACGCCGCTTGAGTTGCTGACCAGCGCCCAGATTCAGGTGCAGGAAGCCGCCATCGAACTGCGCGATTACGCCGAAAGCCTCGATCTCGACCCAGCGCGCCTGCAATGGGTGGAAAACCGCATCGCTGATATCCGCAATCTTGCCCGCAAATACCGCGTCGAGCCACAGGAACTGCCGCAGCGCCTCACCCAGATCGAAGCCGAACTGGCACAACTCGGCGGCGGCGATTACGATCTTGAAGCACTGGAAAAACAGTTGCTGGACGCCGCAGCTGCTTACCGCAAACAAGCCGACACCCTCAGCACTGCCCGCAGCAAGGCCGCCAAACAGCTTTCCACCAGCGTATCCAAAGCCATGCAGGAACTCGGAATGCAAGGCGGCAAGTTTGAAATCATCGTCACTCAGGCTCCTGACGCCAGCTTTCAGACCATGGGGATGGACAGCATCGAATTCACCGTCAGCGCCAACCCCGGCCAGCCGCTCAAGCCGCTGATGAAAGTGGCTTCCGGTGGCGAACTGTCACGCATCAGCCTCGCCATCCAGATGATTGCAGCGCAGAAGGTGACCCTGCCCGCACTGATCTTCGACGAAGTGGATACCGGTATCGGTGGCGGCATCGCTGAAGTGGTCGGCAAACAGTTGCGAAACCTCGGCACCAACCGGCAGGTACTGTGCGTCACCCACCTGCCACAAGTGGCGTCCCAGGCTCACCAGCAATACAAAGTCACCAAGATCAAGGGCAAGGAACACACCAGCACCGGTATCGTGCAGCTGACGCAGGAACAGCGGGTGGAAGAAATTGCGAGGATGATCGGTGGGGTGGAAATAACCCCAGCAACGCGGGCGTTGGCAGAAGAGATGCTGGGCTAAAAGATTCTTCAGCTCCCCTTGAGGGCTAATCCCCCAAGGGGTGAGAGGAAAGGTGCAACTTACGGCAGGAAGGTCTTGCCCATCAGGAAGCGGTCGCACTCACGGGCAGCCTCGCGGCCTTCGTTGATGGCCCAGACAACAAGGCTTTGGCCACGGCGCATATCACCGGCAGCGAATACACCCGGTAAATTGGTCGCATACTTGCCGTATTCGGCTTGCACATTGCCACGCGGGTCAGTATCCAGCTTGAGCGCGTCGATCAGGGTCTTTTCCGGGCCGGTAAAGCCCATCGCCAGCAAAACCAGATCAGCTGGCAGCACTTCGTCAGTACCTTCCACTTCGATCAGGTTCATGCGTCCGGAACCATCGCGTTGCCAACGCACGCCCACGATGTGGATTTCCTTGATGTTACCGTTTTCGTCACCCACGATTTTCTTGGTGGAAATCAGGTAGTCACGTGGGTCACGGCCAAACACCGCAGCAGCTTCTTCCTGACCGTAGTCAATCTTGAAAACGGCAGGCCATTCCGGCCACGGGTTGGAAGGGGCACGACTATCCGGCAGACGTGGCATGATTTCCAGCTGTTTGACGGACTTGCAGCCGTGACGCACGGAAGTCCCCACGCAGTCAGTGCCGGTATCACCACCACCGATGACAATAACGTTCTTGCCTGCGGCAGAAATGTAGTTACCGTCTTCCAGATTGGAATCCAACAGGCTTTTGGTGTTGGCAGTGAGAAACTCCATAGCGAAATGCACGCCTTTGAGTCCACGGCCTTCTACCGGCAGGTCGCGCGGCTGGGTTGCACCAGCGCACAATACCACTGCGTCGAAATCGTTACGCAGTTGCTCGGCTGGAATATCCTTGCCAACTTCAACGCCAGTGACGAAAGTCACGCCTTCGGTAGCCATCAGGTCAACGCGACGTTGCACGATTTCCTGCTTGTCCAGCTTCATGTTGGGGATGCCGTACATCAACAGACCACCAATGCGGTCAGCACGCTCGTAAACGGTAACTTCATGACCAGCCTTGTTCAGCTGGTCGGCGCAAGCCATGCCAGCAGGGCCGGAACCGACTACCGCTACTTTCTTGCCGGTGCGTTCAGCAGGCACTTCCGGTTTGACCCAGCCTTCCTCGAACGCCTTGTCGATGATGCTGACTTCGTTCAGTTTGATGGTAACAGGCGGCTCGCTGATGCCTAAGGTGCAAGAGCCTTCGCAGGGTGCAGGGCAGACACGCCCGGTAAATTCCGGGAAATTGTTGGTCATGCGCAGGCGTTCAAAGGCTTCTTTCCACAAGCCCCGAAAGATCATGTCATTCCATTCAGGGATCAAGTTGTGCACTGGGCAACCGCTTGCGCCACCCGGCAACACTTTGCCGGTCTGGCAGAACGGAATGCCGCATTCCATGCAGCGTGCGCCTTGTTCACGACTGGATTTTTCATCCAGATGCAGGTGGAATTCACGCCAGTCCTTGATGCGCTCCAGTGGGGCGCGGTCAGCGGGCAGCTCGCGTTGATATTCGAGGAATCCTGTCGGTTTTCCCATGACTTACGTACTCCTTAGTTACCGCTAACGCGCGAGGCATCGCTGTTATTGGCGGTAAAGGCCGCCATCATGGCTTCATCGCCGGACATGCCCTTGGCTTCAAAGGCTTTGATTGCATCCAGCATCCGCTTGTAGTCGTTTGGCATGACGCAAACGAAACTGGCAAGGCTCTTGTCCCAGTTTTCCAGAATCATCTTCGCACGCTCACTGCCGGTGTACAGCAGGTGTCTTTCGATCATGCCTTTGAGTTCAGCCTGTTCGTCAGCTTCGGCAACCGGGCCGTAGGACACCATTTCGGTGTTGCCGCTGATGGCCAAGATACCTTCCGGGTCGTAGACGTAAGCCACGCCGCCGGACATGCCTGCTGCGAAATTACGCCCAACATTGCCGAGTACTACCACGCGCCCGCCGGTCATGTATTCACAACCGTGGTCGCCGGTACCCTCCACAACGGTATGGATGCCGGAGTTACGCACGCAGAAACGTTCGCCCGCCACGCCACGGATGTAAGCTTCGCCACCACTCGCACCGAAGAATGCGACGTTACCGACCAGGATGTTGTCCTCGGCGATGAATTTCGCGTCTTTCTGCGGGTAAACGATGATTTTGCCGCCGGACAGACCCTTGCCGATGTAGTCGTTGGAATCGCCTTCCAGTTCCAGCGTCATGCCTTTGGGTACGAATGCGCCAAAACTCTGACCGGCGGAACCGTTGAACTTCAGGCGGATGGTGTCTTCCGGAAGACCTTCAGCACCATGCTTGCGGGTGACTTCGGAGCCGGTGATGGTACCCGCTACGCGGTCGATGTTCTTGATGGAGAACTCCGCAATGACCGGTGTGCCGCTTTCAATCGCAGGTTGGCAGGCAGCGAGGATTTCGCGCTCGTCCAGTGATTGGGCAATGCCATGATCCTGCGCCCGGTTGCAGTACACGCCGTCGCATTCTTCCAGTTCAGGGGTGAACAGGATTTTGCTCATGTCGACCATGGCCGCTTTCCAGTGACCATTGGCAGGTTCCTGACGCAGTTTGTCAACACGGCCAACCATTTCGTCAATGGTGCGGAAACCCAGTTTGGCCATGTATTCGCGCATTTCTTCGGCGATGAACATCAGCAGGTTGACCACGTATTGCGGGTCGCCAGCATATTTCTTGCGCAGTTCCGGGTTCTGGGTGGCAATGCCGACCGGACAGGTGTCCAGATGGCAGACGCGCATCATGACGCAACCCAGCGCCACCAGTGGCAGGGTGGCGAAGCCGTATTCTTCCGCGCCTAGCAGGGCGGCGATGGCTACGTCGCGGCCTGTCATCAGTTTGCCGTCGGTTTCCAGACGCACGCGGCTGCGCAGGTTGTTGAGCAGCAGGGTTTGGTGCGTTTCAGCCAGACCCAGTTCCCACGGCAGACCGGCGTGCTGTACGCTGGTTTTCGGGGAAGCGCCCGTACCACCGTCGTAGCCGGAGATCAGGATGACATCCGCCTTGCCTTTGGCTACACCGGCAGCGATGGTGCCAACGCCGACTTCAGACACCAGTTTGACGTTGATATTGGCGCGTTTGTTGGCGTTTTTCAGGTCGTGAATGAGCTGTGACAAATCCTCGATGGAGTAAATGTCATGGTGCGGTGGTGGCGAAATCAGGCCAACGCCCGGTGTCGTACCACGTACTTTTGCTACCCATGGGTAAACTTTCTTGCCCGGTAACTGACCGCCTTCGCCCGGTTTTGCGCCCTGAGCCAGTTTGATCTGGATTTCCTGGGCGCTGTTCAGGTAGTGGCTGGTCACGCCGAAACGACCGGAAGCCGCCTGCTTGATGGCGCTGCAACGTGAGTCACCGTTGGCATCGGGGGTGAAACGGGCAGGGTCTTCGCCGCCTTCGCCGGAGTTGGACTTGCCACCCAGACGGTTCATGGCAATAGCCAGTGCTTCGTGCGCTTCCTTACTGATGGAGCCGAACGACATTGCGCCGGATTTGAAGCGCTTGACGATGGCAGAAGCCGGTTCCACTTCGCTCAACGGGATAGGTTGCTCGGCGAAGTTGAACTCCAGCAGATTGCGCAGGTTGAATTTCACCTCGGCATCTTCGTGCATCAGCTTGCTGTACTGTTTGTAGAGCGCGTAATCCCCCATCCGCACGGCTTTTTGCAGCGTGTAGATGGTCATCGGGTTGTACTGGTGCTCTTCTTCCTCGTTACGCCACTGGAACACGTTGCCGGAACGCAGTGAGCGGTCTTCGGCGTCGTGGTGGTCGTAAGCAGTCTGGTGACGCATGACCGCTTCTTTCGCAATCACGTTCAGGTCGATGCCGCCGATACGGGAGGCGGTTGCAGTGAAATACTTGTTGATGACTTCGCTGCTGATGCCCAGGGCTTCAAAAATTTGCGCACCACGGTAGGACTGGACAGTGGAAATGCCGATTTTCGACATGACCTTGATCACGCCTTTGGTGGCGGCCTTAATGTATTTTTTGATCGCGTAGTCGTGTTCCATACCCGGCAGCAGACCTTCACGAATCAGGTCGTCGATGGAATCGAATGCCAGATACGGGTTGATAGCCTGTACGCCATAGCCCAGCAGTACGGCGAAGTGGTGGACTTCACGCGGTTCGCCGGATTCCAGGATCAGGCTGACGCGGGTGCGCTTGCCATCGCGGATCAGGTGATGGTGCAGACCCGCCACTGCCAGCAGGGACGGGATCGGTACGTTGTCAGCATCCGCCGTGCGGTCAGACAGGACGATCAGGTTTGCACCGTTGTCGATTTCGTGGTCGGCAGCGGCGAACAGGGTTTCCATCGCCGCTTCCAGGCCGCTTTCACCGTCCATGGCACGGAAAGTGATGGGCAGGGTGGCGCACTTGAAACCTTCGCGCTTGATTTCGACCAGTTTCATCAATTCGCCGTTATCCAGTACCGGTGATTGCAGCAGAATCTGGTGGCAGCTTGCCGCTGTCGGCGCGGTAATGTCGCCTTCGGAACCCAGGGTGGTGATGGATGAAGTAACGATTTCTTCACGGATGGAGTCGATCGGTGGGTTCGTTACCTGCGCGAACAGCTGTTTGAAATAATTGAACAGCGGCTGTGGCTTGTCGGACAGCACTGCAATCGGCGAGTCAATACCCATCGCACCCAGAGGGTCAATACCATCGCGTGCCATCGGTACGATCATTTTGCGCACGTCTTCGTAGGTGTAGCCGAACATTTTCTGGCGCTGGACGACGGCTTCGTGTTCCGGCAACGGGGAATGCTTGGCGGCTGGCAGGTCTTCCAGCTTAATCAGGTTGTTGTCCAGCCAGTCCTGATAGGGCTTGGCTCCGGCCATGCCGTATTTGAGCTCGTGGTCGGTAACGATACGGCCTTCGGCGGTATCGACCAACAACATGCGGCCCGGGGTCAGGCGTTGCTTAGAAATGACTGTGCTTTGGTCAAGCTCGTCCAATACACCAACTTCGGATGCCAGAATGATCATGTCATCGCTAGTGACGTAGTAACGGGACGGGCGCAGACCATTACGGTCAAGGATTGCACCAACTTGTGTTCCGTCAGTGAAGCCCATCGCGGCAGGGCCGTCCCACGGTTCCATCAGGCAACTGTGATACTGGTAGAAAGCACGTTTTTCCGCACTCATGTTTTCATGGTTTGCCCACGGTTCCGGTGCCATCATCATCATGGCGTGGGGCAGGGAGTAGCCGCTCAGGTAAAGGAATTCCAGCGTGTTGTCCAACATCGCGGAGTCACTGCCATTTGGGTTGATGACCGGGAAAACCTTGCTCAGGTCAGTCTTGAAGACTTCCGTCTTGATCATGGATTGGCGTGCGTTCATCCAGTTGACGTTGCCGCGCATGGTGTTGATTTCACCATTGTGGATCAGGTAACGGTTCGGGTGGGCACGTTCCCAACTGGGGAAGGTATTGGTGGAGAACCGCGAGTGAACCATGGCAATGGCGGTTTCCATACGCGGGTTGGCGAGATCCTTATAAAATTGCCCGACCTGCTCGGTGGTCAGCATACCTTTATACACGATGGTACGCGATGACAGGCTGGGGAAATAGACGTGGCCTGCCACTTCAGAGGCGTTCACTGCATTGTCGGTACGCTTGCGGATGACATATAGCTTGCGCTCAAAGTCAATGCCAGCAGCAACGTCGCCGGATTTGGCGATGAACACCTGGCGGACAAACGGCATTGCCCGCAAAGCCGTCTTGCCGATCGGTGCAGGGTTGACCGGTACGTCGCGCCAGCCGAGCAGGGCCTGGCCTTCTTCCTCGACGATACGCGCGAAGATGGAGGCGACTTCCGCCCGTGCGTCAGCATCCTGTGGCAGGAATACCATGCCCGCAGCATAATCACCGGGCGCAGGGAGCTTGATGTTGAGCGACTTGCATTCGGCTTCCAGGAAGGTGTGCGGCATTTGCAGCAGGATACCAGCGCCGTCACCGGTGTTTTCCTCACAGCCACAAGCGCCACGATGCTCCATGTGGGTCAGTACTTTCAATGCCTGTTGGACGATCTGGTGTGACTTGACACCTTTCAGGTGAGCCACAAAACCCATACCGCAAGCATCGTGTTCAAAGCCAGGGTCGTAAAGCCCTTGCGCTGGGGGTAATTCGGTGTATCTCATCGGAATCTCGGCAACAAAAGGGTAGCTATTATGGTACAAAATACCGGTTCAGGGCTAGACCACCTTAGCGGGTTTTTCTTGACGGGGAAAGAGATGCTACCCGCCAAATGGAATATACTTGTCTGACCTAACTCAGGCAGATGGTAAAAAACCCGCCAAATGAACAACACTGGCCGTATTCCACGTGACTTTATTGACCAACTTTTAGCACGCGCCGACATTGTCGACGTGATTGGCTCGCGCGTGCCGTTGAAAAAGGCTGGGCGTGAGTACATGGCCTGTTGTCCTTTCCACAATGAAAAAACGCCTTCCTTTACGGTTAGTCCTGTCAAACAGTTCTATCATTGTTTTGGGTGCGGCGCACACGGTTCTGCCATCTCTTTTTTGATGGAATACGAACATCTGGAATATCCTGAGGCCATCGAGTCGCTGGCGCGCGCTATTGGGGTGCAGGTTCCCCATGAAGGTGCGGAATCTGCACCAAAACGCAAGCGTAAAGACAAAAACCTGTATGCGTTGCTGGAGGATGCGGCGGTCTGGTTCCAGTCCCAACTGAAGCAAAACCCTGAAGCCAGTAAGTATTTGCAACAGCGTGGGCTGACGGCGGAAGTCATTGCCGGTTTCGGGTTGGGCTATGCGCCGGTGGGCTGGGATGCCCTGGGCAACCAATTGTCGTCATACGGCAGCGAAAAGCTGCTGGCCAGCGGCATGTCGATCCGCAATGATGCGGGCAAATTCTACGACCGGTTCCGTGAACGCATCATGTTCCCCATCCGCGACCGGCGTGGGCGGGTGATCGGCTTTGGTGGCCGTGTGTTGGGTGATGGCACGCCCAAGTACCTGAATTCGCCGGAAACCGACATTTTCCATAAAGGTTCCGAACTCTACGGCCTGTTTGAGGCGCGCCAGAATACCCGCAAGCTGGAACGGCTATTGGTGGTGGAAGGCTACATGGATGTCATCGCTTTGGCGCAGTTTGGCGTTACCTATGCGGTAGCCACCCTGGGGACTGCCACCACACCCGAGCACATCCGGCAATTGTTGCGGCTGGTTCCGGAAGTCGTTTTCTGTTTCGACGGCGACAGGGCGGGGCGGGATGCCGCTTGGCGGGCATTGGAAAACGCCTTGCCTGAGTTGCGTGATGACAAGGAAATCCGTTTCCTGTTCCTGCCACAGGGGGAAGACCCCGATACCCAGGTGCGCAAAGCTGGTAGGGATGCCTTTGAGGTAGCCGTGGTGTCCGCCCTGACCCTGAGCGATTACCTGCTGGCAGGCTTGAAGGAACGTTTTAACCTCAGCACCCGCGAAGGCAAATCCCGCTTGTTGAATGACAGCCTCAAGCTGCTCGCCAACATGCCGACCATCCTGCTGCGGGAACAAATCTTTCAGGAATTGTCTACACTCACGGATACGCCGTTGGAAGTTGTGCGCCGTTATGCAAAAGGGAATACCTCAGGGGCTGCTGAACTGACCTATAATGTAGCGCGTCCTGCTGATCAGGATATGCGCCGCACGCCAGTCCGCCACGCTATTGCCTTATTGCTGCACAACCCGGCATTGGCGGAGCTGGCGGGTAGCCCGGAGCAAATCCTCAGTTATGATCTGCCGGGGATGGGTTTGCTGGCTGCCATGATTGAAAATATTGAGGAGCACCCCCATATACACACAGCAGGTTTACTGGAACGTTTCCGCCAGACCGAACATGAGAATGCGCTGCGGCGCTTGAGCAACTGGCAGGCGGATACCAGTGATGAATCTGTTATCCGGCGCGAATTTTCCGATTGCCTGCAACAAATCAGGCGGCAATCGCGCCACAAACAACTTGAGCAACTGCTGCACAGGGAACGGACTGAGGGCCTAAGTGCGCAGGAGCAGCATGATTTAGTGTGTCTGTTATCTGAATTACACAGCCGGTGAGTGATACGCGTTCTTGACGATGGTTGTGTTTCAGAAAAATGTGATATGATTACCGACCTTTTTTTCAGAGAGTTTAGGGCATGAGCCAAGAAGAACAGCAGCAATCCAGCCTGAAAGAACTGATTGCCAGGGGTAAGGAACAGGGTTATCTGACCTATGCTGAAGTCAATGACCATCTTCCTGACACCATCGTTGACCCTGAGCAGATCGAAGATATCGTTGCCATGATCAACGATATGGGTATTACTGTTTATGAACACGCCCCGGATGCCGATTCCCTGTTGTTGAATGACGACGCTGTGCAGGCCGATGATGAGGCGGCAGAAGAAGCTGCGGCTGCGTTGGCAAACGTTGACAGCGATTTTGGCCGTACTACCGACCCTGTACGTATGTACATGCGTGAAATGGGTACGGTTGAGTTGCTGACCCGCGAAGGCGAAATCCAGATTGCGATCCGTATTGAAGAGGGTTTGAATGAAATCCTGCGGGCGCTGGCGCAATATCCCGCATCTACTGAAGTGCTGTTGGAAAAATCGGAATTGATTGATTCCGAGGAAATTCGCCTGACCGACATCATTAACGGTTTTGTCAACCCAAATGAAGACCTGAACGTCTTTGCGGTAGCAGCTCCCGTTGTTGATGAGGAGGCAGCAGCAGCGGCTGAAGCCGATGATGAGGCTGGCACAGATGAAGACGATGACGATGAAGCATCTGATCCGGTGGATACCGGCCCTGACCCAGAAGAGGCCCGCATCAAGTTTGCCGAGTTGCGTGACCTTTATGAAGCGTCGAAAGTTGCCTGTGACAGCAATAACGAGTCTGCCTATACCGCAGCGCGTGATGCTGTTGCCACCAAGTTTATGGAATTCCGCCTGGCTCAACCGATCATTGACCAGCTGACCATTCAGTTGAACGAAATTGTTGACCGTATCCGCCAGAATGAGCGCCACATTATGAAGCTGTGCGTGCAAAAGGGTGGTATGGCGCGTCAGGATTTCATCGACAGTTTTCCGCAAAATGAAACTGACCTCGAATGGTTGAACCGCTACTGTGCTGACAAACGTGGCGACACCAGCAAACTGTTGGCCTTGTTGCCCAAGGTGCGTGAGGCGCAGGAGCAACTGCTTGAAATTGAACGTGAATGCAACCTTTCCATCGCGCAAATCAAGGACATCAACCGCAGCATGTCGGTCGGTGAGGCCAAGGCACGCCGCGCCAAGAAAGAAATGGTGGAAGCCAATTTACGCTTGGTGATTTCCATCGCCAAGAAATACACCAACCGTGGTTTGCAGTTCCTCGACCTGATTCAGGAGGGTAATATCGGTCTGATGAAGGCGGTCGACAAGTTTGAATACCGCCGTGGTTACAAGTTTTCGACCTATGCGACCTGGTGGATTCGTCAGGCCATTACCCGTTCGATTGCGGATCAGGCACGCACTATCCGTATTCCGGTGCACATGATCGAAACCATCAACAAGCTCAACCGCATTTCGCGCAAGCTGTTGCAGGAAAAAGGCCGTGAAGCGACCCCGGAAGAACTGGCCGAAGCGATGGACATGCCGGAAGATAAAATCCGCAAAGTCCTGAAAATCGCCAAGGAACCGATTTCGATGGAAACCCCGATTGGTGATGACGAAGACTCCCATCTGGGTGATTTCATCGAGGATGGCAACATCTTGTCGCCGATCGAGTCTGCCACTACGTCGAGCTTGTCGGAAATCACCCGCGAGGTGTTGTCCAGCCTGACTTCGCGCGAAGCCAAGGTGCTGCGTATGCGTTTCGGTATCGACATGAACACTGACCATACGCTGGAAGAAGTGGGCAAGCAGTTTGATGTCACCCGCGAACGTATCCGCCAGATAGAAGCCAAGGCTCTGCGCAAGTTGCGTCACCCCAGCCGTTCGGATATGCTGCGCAGCTTCCTCGAATACGATCCTGGCGCACTGCCGACCAACTGATCGTAAACGTTGCCGGTTTTGGGCCTATGGCGCAATGGTTAGCGCAGGGGACTCATAATCCCTTGGTTCCAGGTTCGAGTCCTGGTGGGCCCACCATTCATACTTTGTAATTTCAAAGGCTTGCAGAAATGTGAGCCTTTTCTTTTCCGGTTCCGTGAAAACTGGGCGTTCTGCCCGGCCTTGTTTATGACGGCATGAACACCTGTGCAGGCACGCAGAAACGCCCAGTCAGCGCTTTAATCTGCCTGACGTTCAATTCGCGCTTACCGCTGAGCAGTTCGGACATTACCCCTTGGCTACCAACCTCTGGAAGGTCGGCTTGCCCCAGCCCGTGGGTTTCCATCAGGTACTTGAGGGCATCAATGCCGGTGGATGGGATCAGTGGCAAGGTATCATCCTCATAACGCGCCACCAGCTCACCCATGCGGTCGGCCAGCAGCGCCAGCGGGTGGGTTTCATCTGCACCGCCTGCATCCAGGACGGCATCCAGGGCTTCAACCAGCGCGTCATACTCGGCGTCATTGGTCGGTATGGCCAATACCGGGGCAACGTAACCCCAGTGCTCAATGGCCGTCTTGATGGCTGCAACACCCATGATTCACTCCTTCCAGTTGTCTTTGTCGTAGTCGCGGTGGCTTAGCACCGCCCGGATAAACACTTTGCCAGTGTTGAAATGGATGGCGGCGATCAGCCTGAGTTTGTTTCCGCCAATGTCAAACACGTACAGCCTGCCCACCTTGTCGATGCTGTTGAAGGCCGTTTTGAGGTCGGCAAAGTTGGTGAAGTTGCCGCATTTCATCACTTGATACCAACCCAACAAGGCTGTTGCACAGTCTGGGTGCTCCAGTGCCGCTTCTGTAATGCGTTTGCGGGTGATGATATGCATGTCTGCCTCCATTTCTATCCGGTTATGCTATCTCAATTTGAGATTAGAGACAAGGCTGTACGGAGGGAGGTATAAAAACGCCCGTGATGGGTTTACCCAGGGGATTACCAAAGAGGCTGATTGGCGGATTGTTTTATCTGTGCAAGTCGTAAGCCGAAGCCGGGATTTATGCTTGATCAGAGTCATGTACTTTAAAATATCGATATTTTTATAAATATCGATATATATCTTGCATCCGCTCATGATTCCTTTATGCTTGAAACAGGAGAAAAACGACAGACATTGAGGAGTGCCTGTTCATGAGCGGCCAAGGAAAAAAATTCACCTACCCTTCCAACCAGGATCTGAAAGCCATGATCCGTTTCGAGGGGGATTCCGGCAATATCTGGCTCGGGCAGCAGCGCATGATCCTGCTGCACGCTTCCGCCTTTGGTTCCATGCGCAGTGAACTGATTGAATCCTTTGGGGAAGATTACGCCCGTGGCATCCTGATGCGGATGGGTTACGCCGCCGCCCAGTCGGATGCGCAACTCGCCCGTCAAATCCGCGCCGATGACGACCTGATGGACGCCTTTCTGGTCGGCCCGCAATTGCACGCGCTGGAAGGCGTGGTCAGCGTCGAACCGGTGCGCATGGACATCGATTTTGCCAGCGGCCACTTTTACGGCGAATTCACCTGGAAAAACTCCTTCGAGGCCGCTGAACACATGCGCCTGTACGGGCTATCGGATCATGCTGTGTGCTGGAATCTGCTTGGCTACGCCACCGGTTACACCAGCACTTTCATGGGCAGGCCGGTTTATTTCAAGGAAGTGGAATGCGTTGGCAAGGGCGACAAGCAATGCCGCATCATCGGCAAGCCGCTGGAAGAATGGGAAGACGCTGACGAACTCCAGCAACTGTTTTCCCTTAACTCCATGGCGCAGAAACTGCATTCACTGGAAGAGGAAGTGCAATTCCTACGCAAGGAGATAACCGCCTGCGCCCGCCCGGAAAACATCATTGCTGAATCCCCCCAGATCAAGGAGATCATGTATTTGCTGCACAAAGCGGCGGAAACCGATGTCACCGTGCTGATGCTGGGCGAAACCGGCGTGGGCAAGGAAGTGTTCTCCCAGGCTTTGCACCGGATGGGCAAACGCCGCGATGGCCCCTTTATCGCCGTCAACTGCGCCGCCTTACCACGTGAACTGGTGGAGTCGGAGTTGTTCGGGGTGGAAAAAGGTGGTTATACCAGTGCCGACAAGTCCCGACCGGGGCGGTTTGAACGTGCCGATGGCGGAACCCTGTTCCTCGATGAACTGGGGGAATTGAATGCCCGCGCACAGGCGAAGTTGCTGCGTGCCATCCAGACCGGTGAATTCGAGCGGGTCGGCGGCACCAAAAAGATCAAGGTCGACGTGCGCCTGATCGCCGCCACCAACGCCAACCTGCTGGAAATGGTGCGCGATGGGCGGTTCCGTGCCGACCTGTATTACCGCCTCAATGTTTTTCCCATCACCATTCCGCCGCTGCGTGAACGCCGTACCGACATTCCCGGCCTGATCCGCAAGTTCATCGACAAATACAACGGCAAGTACGGCAAGCAAGTACTGGGCGTCACTGACGACACCCTGCGGCGATTTTCTGCTTACCAATGGCCTGGCAACATCCGCGAACTGGAAAACATTCTCGAACGCGGCGTCATCCTGGCCGAAAACGACGCCCGCATCGAATCCACCCACATCTGTTTGGGGATGCCGCATCCAACCGACGAATTCATGGTGATCGGCAAGGATGGCAATCTCGAACCAGGCGCGACCAGCCCTGACGTACTGGAAGATTTGCTGACCCGCATGATCCAGTCCGGCATCGACTTCGAGACGCTGGAAAAGCAGATTCTCGACAAGGCGCTGCAAAAAGCGGGCGGCAATGTGCTGGAAACAGCACGGATGCTGGGTATTAGTGGCCCACAGTGTCGTTACCGGCTGAAGAAGCTGGGGCTGGCCTAACCCCAAGTAGTGTATGCTTGTGCAATAACAAATTGCTGTTGGGACTCCCCTACGAGAACTGCGGAAACTGTGATGCCGACTGACGCCAACATTGCATTTGAGCGACTGGTCAGCCATGAGTTTGATCAGGCCAGCCTTGATGATGTCAAAGTAGTAGCGCTGGGTATCTGGTATCAGGATTTCACGCCGGATTTTAATCATCTACCCCAAACCAGCCTACAAGCCCGTTTACGCGCCGGTTATCTCGTTGACCGTCTGTTACGCTACAATTGTGTAACGGATGAGCGCAAAAAGCTGCTGTTTGCCAATGTCAGCAAGCTACGCTCTTTGCTTAAACCGCCAGTCAGCACCAATCCACAAGTTGAGCCTTTAGCAAAAAGCTGGGGGCTTGAGCATGACTTGAAACGTCTTGCCAAAGACTTGTTGGAATACCAGACTCGGCACTACCAATATGAATATACCTCCGCCCTGTAATACTGGCAACACTGTTTTCGACTTTCCTCAAATCATCAAACCCAATCTTTTTACCTGATGAATTAATCAATAAATCAGGAGAAAAACTCCTTTGCTTTTCAGTTAAGTGTTTTAAAAACAATTACTAACAATCATTGGCACACCCCTTGCAGTACCTCTCCCACCTGAATGTCATTGTGCTTTGGAGGAGAGCAATCACATGCAGACCGATACATCCGTACTGACTGAGCAGCCCCGCTACGTGCGCGTCACCGGCGTGCGCAACAACCGTTTCGTCGAATTCGACTTTTCGATCGGCGACCCGACCTTGTTCGTGGAACTACTGCTGCCTTTCGAGCAGTTTCGCCAGTTCTGCAGCAAACAGAAAGCGCAGGAACTGACTACCGAACAGCAGGCGCAGGTCGATTACGACCGATTGAAATGGCGCTACGGGCAACCCGGCGTCAAGCAGTAACGCAAGCACCACCTTTTGTTTCCAAGAGAGAGGAGAACATCCATGTCATTGAACATTTCCGCGAAAGAGGTCAAACCGCTGCGCGTCAATTACGCGCACGTCGCCCGCCGTGTCGGCGATGAGCGGCCTGCATCGCGCTATCAGGAAGCGGTTTACGACATACAGCCGACCACCAATTTCCACTACCCGCCCACCTGGCAGCCGGAAAAGCAGTTGTATGACACCAGCCTCACCGCCATCGTCATGCAGGACTGGTACGCCTTCACCGACCCGCGCCAGTACTACTACACCAGCTATGTCACCGCGCGCGCCAAACAGCAGGAGTCGATGGATAACAATTTCGAGCTAATCGAAAAAAACAACCTGCTGGCCAGCGTCCCTGCTGCGGTGCAGGATCAGGTCCGGCAGGTGCTGATTCCGCTGCGCCACTACGAATACGGCGCGAACATGAACAATCAGGATATCTGCCATCGCGGTTACGGCACGACCATCACCTCGGCAGCGTCCTTCAACGGCTTCGACCGCATCGGCATGGCGCAATACCTGTCACGCATCGCCCTGCTGATGGACGGTAACGAGGAAACCACCCTCAACGCCGCCAAGACCGCCTGGATGGAAAGCCCCGCCTGGCAACCCCTGCGTCACGCCATGGAAGACAGCTTCGTGCTGGATGACTGGTTTGAAATCCTGCTGGCACAAAACGTGATCATGGATGGCCTGATCTACCCGCTGGTGTACGAACGTTTCATCCCCACGCTGGTAGCGCAAGGCGGCAGCACCTTCCTGATGATGACCCAGTTCATGGGCGAATGGCACAACGAAAACCTGCGCTGGACCAATCAGTTGCTGAAAGTCACCGCCGCCGAATCCGCCGAAAACGCGCAACTGCTGGCGACATGGGCTGGTCAGTGGCTGACCCGCATGGAACAGGCCGTCATGCCCATCGCGCAGCTGGCCTTCGGTGACGGCGCGACGCAACAGGTAGCGGAAGTCAAAGCAGAATTGCTGGCGCGGCTGGCAAAACAAGGCATCAAGGTGTGAGGAGGCCGATATGTCTGACAGCAAAGTATTCATGATTTTTCAGGACACGGCGGACGCCCGTCCTTTTATCGACGCACTGGCGCAGGAAAACCCGGCAGCCACCGTCATCCATCAACCCGGTCTGGTGCGTTTCGAGGCCATGGGTGAACTGGGTATCACCCGCAATGTGGTGGAAGAACTGGCAGGGCGTGACATTGACTTGCAGGAACTGCATCTCACGCTGATTTCCCTGTCCGGCAACATCGACGAAGACGACGATTACTTCCGCGTTACACGCCACTAAGGAGGAGCAACGAACATGGCTAAAAAACTCAACATGCGCAAGCGCTACGAACTGCTGACCCGTGGCCTGGGCTGGGAACCAAGCTACCAGCCGCGCGACAAAGTGTTTTCCAACGAAACCTACGAAGGCATCAAGATCACCGACTGGAGCAAGTGGGAAGACCCGTTCCGCCTGACCATTGACGCCTACTGGAAATACCAGGCCGAAAAGGACAAGAAACTGTACGCAGTCATGGACAGTTTCGCCCAGAACAACGCCCACCTGAACCTGGCCGACGCCAGCTACGTGAACGCGCTGAAACTGTTCATTCAGGGCGTGACCCCGCTGGAGTACTCCGCACACCGCAATTTCGCGCGGCTGGCGCGCCAGTTCGGCGGCGAAGGCGCGCAAATCGCCTGCCAGATGCAGTCGCTGGATGAACTGCGTCACGCCCAGACCCAAATCCACACCATCAGCCATTACAACAAGCATTTCAACGGGATGCATGACCCGTTCCACATGTTTGACCGGGTGTGGTATCTGTCGGTGCCGAAATCCTATTTCGATGACGCCAGCTCAGCCGGGCCATTCGAGTTCATCACCTCCATCTCGTTCGCGTTTGAATACCTGCTGACCAACCTGCTGTTCGTGCCCTTCATGTCGGGCGCGGCCTACAACGGCGACATGGCCACCGTGACCTTCGGCTTCTCCGCGCAGTCGGACGAATCCCGCCACATGACCCTGGGGCTGGAAATCATCAAGTTCCTGCTGGAACAGCACGAAGACAACGTGCCGATCGTACAGGGCTGGATCGACAAGCACTTCTGGCGCGCTTACCGCGTACTGGCGCTGGTTTCCGCCATGCAGGACTACATGCTGCCGGAAAGCCCGATGTCCTGGAAGGAAGCCTGGGAAATCTACTTCGTCGAAAACGCTGGCGCGCTGTTCAACGATCTGGCGCGTTACGGCCTGCGGATGCCGAAATATCACGAAGTCGCCACCGCTGAGGCCGAGCACCTGAGCCATCAGGTCTGGGGCACGCTGTATACTTTCGCCCATGCCGCTTCCATGCACTTCTGGCTGCCTAGCGAGAAGAAAATGGATTGGCTGTCCGAAAAGTATCCGAACACCTTCGACAAATACTACCGTCCGCGCTACGAGATGTGGGGGCAAATGGCGAAGGAAGGCAAGCGCTTCTTCAACATGGGTCTCCCGCAACTGTGTCAGGTTTGCCAGATTCCGATGCTGTTTACCGAAGTCAGCAAGGATGATCCGATGCAGATTGCCTACCGCGTCAGTGAATTCAACGGCGAGAAGTTCCACACCTGTTCCGACGGTTGCAAGGACATCTTCGACCACGAACCGGAAAAGTTTGTCCATGCCTGGCTGCCGGTGCACCAGATTTTCCAGGGCAACTGCGGCGGCCCAACGGTTCCGGACGTACTCGGTTGGTATCACTTCCACCCGGAAGACGGTGGCGATTACGCCGGTTCCGCCGACGAAGCCCGCTGGAAAGCCATGCACGGCGAAGCGGCTGAATCCAACCAATCCGAAGCCGCGTAAGGAGGACGACACATGGCAGTCAAAACACTCAAGGGCGAATACCCCATCGTGATGATGGATAGCGTCGACCGTTTCCATGGCAATCAACTCGTCTTTATTGGTTGGGATTACCACACCAGTATCTCTACGGCTGGCGCTTACCCGCTGCCGCCCGACATGCCGTTCGGCGCGCTCACCGAAGCGGTGCTGCCGAGCGTGATGGGGCCGCACCCCGACTTCCCGCAAATCCAGTGGGACAAGGTGGAATGGATGCTGGATGGCGAATCCTTCACCCCCGACATGGGCAAAAGCCTGAAGGACAACGGGGTCGGGCACAAGTCGCTGATCCGCTTCCGGACGCCGGGGCTGGAGGGGTATCAGGGGACGGGGAATTAATAAAGGGAGAGGGGGAGTGATTCCCCCTCCACGGAGGCTATCATGACCTACGAAGTAACCATCGAACCCACCGGCGACACCATCGAGGTCGAAGAAGGCCAGACCCTGCTGGATGCCGCCCTGCGCGCCGGTATCTACCTGCCGCACGCCTGCGGCCACGGCCTGTGCGGCACCTGCAAGGTCGAAGTGCTGAGCGGCGACATCGACCATGGCTCCGCCTCACCTTTCGCGCTGATGGACATGGAACGCGAGGAAGGCAAATGCCTTGCCTGCTGCGCCACGCCCTTAAGCGACCTGACGCTGGAAGCCGATCTTGAGGAAGAACCGGACGCGCACAACCACCCGGTACGCGATTTCACCGGCGTTGTTTCCAAGATCGAAACCCTGACGCCGCGCATCAAGGCCATTTTCATCGCGATTGAAAATGACGGGCTGGAGTTTCAGGCCGGGCACTACATCAACCTGCTGATTCCGGGGCTGGAAGACCAGCCGCGCGCGTTTTCCATCGCCAGCCCGCCTTCCGAAAAGCATTTGATCGAGCTGAACGTGGCGTTGGTGGAAGGTGGCAAAGGCACCACCTGGCTGCACAACGAACTGAAAGTCGGCGATGAAATCCGTTTTTCCGGCCCCTACGGGCGTTTCTACGTGCGCGAATCCGCACCGGAACCGATGATTTTCCTCGCGGGTGGCTCCGGCCTGTCCAGCCCCAAGTCGATGATCCTGGACTTGTTTGAAAGGGGTGAAACACGCCCGATCACCTTCATCTACGGCGCGCGCAACCAAGCCGAGCTGTATTACCGCGAGCTGTTCGAGGAACTGGCCGCCGAGCACTCCAATTTCACCTACCTGCCGGTGCTGTCGAACGAGCCGGAAGATTCCGGCTGGCAAGGCTTGCGCGGCTATGTGCACGAAGCGGCCAAAGCGCATTTTGACGGCAAGTTTGCCGGGAACAAGGCGTACATGTGCGGCCCGCCGCCGATGATCGACGCCTGTATCACCACCCTGATGCAGGGGCGGCTGTTCGAGAAGGAGATGTTCATGGAGAACTTCTACAACCAGGGCAGCCAGGCAGCGACCAAGAGTCCGCTGTTCAAGAATATCTGATTGACTCCTCCCCCTTGCTCCCTTGCGGACAGGGGGTTTTTTAGGAAATACACATGACGACACAGAATCCTGAAATTGCCAACAGCATCAATGCCGCAGGCGTGATGACCAATTACCACGATCAGGGCAGCGGCGCTCCGGTGCTGCTGATCCACGGTTCCGGCCCCGGCGTGAGCGCATGGGCGAACTGGCGGCTGACCATCCCCGATCTGGCGCAACAGTGCCGCGTGATTGCACCCGACATGGCCGGTTTCGGCTTCAGCGAACGTAAGCCGGATGCGGTCTACAACATGGATAACTGGGTCAAACAGGCAGTCGGTCTGCTGGATGCGCTGGAAATCGACAAGGCGTCGGTGGTCGGCAATTCCTTCGGCGGCGCGCTGGCGCTGGCCATGGCGATCCGCCACCCCGAGCGGGTCAACAAGCTGGTGCTGATGGGTAGCGTCGGCGTGCCGTTCGCCATTACCGACGGGCTGGACAAAGTATGGGGCTATGAGCCGTCGCTGGCAAATATGAAGGCGCTGCTCGACATCTTCGCCTACAGCCGCGCGCTGGTGACGGATGAACTGGCGGAACTGCGTTACAACGCCAGCATCCGCCCCGGTTTCCAGGAATCATTTTCCAGCATGTTCCCCGCGCCGCGTCAGCAGTGGGTGGATGCGATGACCAGCCCGCAGGAAGCAATCCGCGCGCTGCCGCACCATACGCTGATTGTGCACGGGCGCGATGACAAGGTGATTCCGTTACAGAATGCCTATGACTTGGTGAACCTGATCGACCGTTCCGAACTGCATGTGTTCGGGCAATGTGGGCACTGGACGCAGATTGAACATGCTGCGCGGTTTAATGCGCTGGTGGTGGGTTTTTTAGGGTAGCTCTTTGTTGTTAGTTATTCAGGCGTTACAGTATCCCGTTACTTACAATAACTTCATGACATATATAGGATAAGCGCTATGTCTTACACACATTCATCATACTCTTAATTAATAAAAAATCCTCAGCCCTCGCAAGTATAGCGGTCACCTGGTTCCTTCCGGGTGACTTTTTTTATAGATGCGAAAAAGTGCCGTCATTCCGGTGCATGTAACAAAATTCTGTTACTTTGATACCTTGTTGATAGTTGATAAATTTTCACTACTATAAAGGAAGTCGCATAGGAACGATCAGAATAATGAAATACCACCACCCATCTCTTGCCATTGCAGGAACCAACCTTGCTACCTGTCCTAACTGTAATTCCCCAGCTCGCCGAGTCCGGCCGAACTGGTGGCAGCGTTTATTTTCGCGTCTGAAATTTCACTATCACTGTTATTCCTGTGGAAGGCGTTTTTCACATAATGGTTAATGGATAAGTTAATTTTGCATCGAAAACTGCCATTCTGGATAACGGAACGCCTTGAAGAATAAATAATAACTTAAAGACATATTATGGTAGATTAATAAATAAAGTTATAAATCCCACTTTATGAAATATTCGATAACATTAGTCGGGCAAGCTGTCGTTGTTACGCACCATGGAAATTGATAATCATATTATACAGTCCGCGCTTAAACGGATTTTAACAAGCCGTTGTTTTCGATCACGTAAAATTCTGTGTAAATTTCTGGATTACATTGTTCAGGAAAGCATGGCAGGCAGACAATCTGAAATCACGCAATACGCAATAGCTACCAATGCGCTGCATAGACCGCCAGATTTCGAGGCTGGAGAAAATCCGTTGATCCGGGTGCAAGCCGGGCGTCTGCGTGATCAGCTGAGTGAGTATTATTTGACCGAAGGGCGCTTTGATCCAATCCGTATTGATTTACCGCTGGGTAGTTACTGCCCGACTTTCCAATGGCAGACAGACACGGCATTTCAATTACCAAGCCTGCGGGAAGGAACGGCATTCAGTCAGTCGTCGGGGCCCGGTGTTGCTTGCATTCCCCGCAATTTCATGACGAATGAGGCAGTTGGCTGGGCATTTATCACCCGTCTGACCCGTGATTATGTAACTGCGCTGACCCATTTCAGCTTTTGTCAGGTTATGTTTGCTGACGAAAATCTCTATCGTCAAACCAGCCCGTCAGAGGATATACCGCTCCAGTGCGATGCGGATTTCATATTATTTTTTGATTTGCATGTAAAAGATACTCACAACCAGCCCGTCAGAGGATATACCGCTCCAGTGCGATGCGGATTTCATATTATTTTTTGATTTGCATGTAAAAGATACTCACTTCAACCTGAAATGCAGTCTGGTGCATAGCCTTAACCAAAGAATTGTATGGGCGCATACATTTGAACTGGGTGAGTCTTACCCCGATGAGTTGACTTGTCAGCAGGTATTCAAGCGTATTTCCCATGACACTATAGGCTTTGAAAAAGGCATTGCACACGATCATTGGGCGCGTCAGATTCTGGAGTCAGGCAGACCCATTCCCCCACACCAGCAAATTCTGGTGGCATATCGCCAATACTGTTGGGGCTTGTCTCAAGACGGTTTCCATACGGCTTTGCATATCTGTAAGAAGCGGTTGGAATTGCATCCACAGGATGTAACAGCCCTTATCCTGTTTGGTGATTATTGTGGCTGGGAATATATAATGAAATATCAGGCCATTAGTCACATAGAAGAGCATGTTGAACAAATAGCCGCCGCCCTGCTACGACTTGCCCCAGGTAATGCTTACTCACATTTTTTCTATGCCTTAGCCTGTATGTTCAATGGGGAAGACGCTGCCGCTGTGGAAGCTATGATGCGCTCACAAGCCATTAATTCACTGGACAGCCACCTCAACAATTCCATCGGTCTGCTCCATATCGCGTTGGAACAATGGGAGGCAGGGGTCGAACTCATCCAGGACAGTATCAATATCAGCCCGATTTACCCTAACTGGTATCATCTTGCGCTATGCATCTACCATTATCGGGAAGGCCGCCATCTGGCTGCCATGCGGGAAGCCAACAAGGTCAAGTTTCGGCATCTGTGGGGGTCAGTGTTACGGGCAGCCATTTCTCAACATGTTCACCTGCCGGAAAAGAGTACTCAGGAATACGGGCAATTAAAAAAAGAGGCTCATTATGTGTTTCGGGGTCTTGCCGAATGCCCCTTGAAATTGGCAACGACCTCCCCCAACTGATAACCATCCGATAAGCCAGAATAGGGAAGCCGGTGGGGAGTTTGATCAGCATAGCCAGCCTGACCAGTGATGAAGCCTGCTACCAGCAAGTCCGCGCGTTGCACTGGCCTGATGGGGTGGTGTGCCCGCATTGCGGTTCACGGGAAACCATCCGCCGGGGCAAAGATGACCGGCAGCCGGAACGGCAACGCTACCAGTGCAAAGGTTGCAACAAGCGTTTTGATGACCTGACGGGGACGGTGTTTGAGGGGCATCATCAGCCGCTGAAGGTATGGATATTATGCCTGTACCTGATGCCGCTGAACCTGTCCAACCAGCAAATCGCCCACGAACTGGGATTGAACAAAGACGATGTGCAGGCCATGACGGGCCAGTTACGGCAGGGTATTGAGAAAAAAAACACCGGTAAGCCTGTCTGGGAATGTTGAATTGGATGAAGTTTACGTCAAAGCTGGGCATAAGGGACACCCGGCAGCCGTTATGCGTGCAGGCCGCAAGGGGCGGTGCCGGGGGCTGAAAGGCGCACCGGGGCGCGGCACGCTGGAGAAAGACAAACCGCCCATCTTTGGCATGATCCAACGCTCTGGGGAGGTAGTGATCCGTATGTTGGCGAACGTCAAACAGGCCACGATCAAGCCCCTGATACTGGAAGCCGTGGCGGCTGGCACGCTGGTGTATACCGACGAGTACAGCATTTACAGCCAGTTGGAAGAGTGGGGTTACGATCATAAGACAGTCAACCACGGCGCGGGTGAATATGCCCGTGATGAGGATGGCGACGGTTTCCATGAAGTCCACGTCAACACCATGGAAGGTTTTGGCTCTATGTGAATCGTAGTGGGTAGATTATCCTAAGGGTATGAACAGCGACACACTATTTGGAATGGCCTTGGGGCTGACCTCACCTTGGCAGGTGGACAGCATCGACTTCAGCGGGACGGAAGGACGCCAGGAATTGCACATCCGTATCAGCTTCGCGCGTGGCAGCCGTTTTGCCGACCAAAGCGGGGAACCTTGCCCGGTGCATGACACGGTGGAGCGGCGTTGGCAGCACCTGAACTTCTTTGAGCATACCTGTTACCTGCATTGCCGTGTCCCGCGCATCCGCACCGGATCGGGTCAGGTTGAGACGGTTGCCGTCCCCTGGGCGCGTCCCGGAAGTGGCTTCACGCTGCTGTTTGAGGCGCTGGCCATGGCACTGATCGAACGGGAGATGCCGGTCAACCGGGTGGCGGAACTGATGCGGGTCAACCCGCAACGCATCTGGACGGTGTTCAACCACTGGGTTTGTGAAGGCCGCCAGCAGGATGACCCGTCCGGCATCACCCGGCTGGGGGTGGACGAGACCTCCACCCGCAAAGGGCACAACTACATCACCGTGGGGGTTGACCTGGATGCCCGCCGCGTCGCCCATGCCACCGAAGGCAAGGGCAAGGAAACGCTGTCCCAGATCCAGAAACACCTAGCCAGCCATGAGGTGAAACCGTCACAAATCACCGATGTCAGCATTGACCTGTCGCCTGCATTCATTGCCGGAGTAGGGAAGCCTTCCCGGATGCCGCCATCACCTTTGACCATTTCCACGTCACCCAGTTGCTGAACAAGGCCATGGACAAGGTGCGCAAGCTGGAGCGCAAGGAACATGCCGACCTCAAAGGCCACAAGTACACCTTCCTGAAAAACTACGATAACCTGTCAGAACAGCAGGAGCAGTCACTGGCAGCGTTCATCACCCTCTACCCCACGCTGGGTACTGCCCACCGTCTCAAGGTGCTGTTCAACGACCTGTGGACAATGCCCGACAGGAAAACGGCGGAAGCCTTCCTGCAACAATGGTGTGATGAGGTGGATTCTGCTGGCATCCCGGCCTTCCAGACGTTTGCCAACACCGTCCGGGCGCACTGGTCGGGGATCATCCGGTTCGTTGAATCACACATCTCCAACGGCATCCTCGAAGGCATCAACCACAAAATACAGTTGGCCAAACGGCGGGCGCGGGGGTTCCGCAATACCCACAACCTCATCAACATGGTTTACTTCCTGTGCGGCAAACTGGAGTTCAGTTACCCACGGTATTCCACATAGAGCCAAGGTTTTTGGTCGCTGCTACGTTCATGGTTACGCCCGCACCGGGGCATTTCCCAGGAAAAACTGCCGTGTTACCTCGCCTTCTTCGAGTGCCTGCACAACATCAGGAAACGCGGACAAGCTGCTCTACATTCCTTGTTGTCCCTGCTGATGGGCTAAGACCCTGAAACACATAATGAGCCAAAAAAGAATACCCCAACTTCGTGCAGGATAGTCTTAAACTGACCCAGGGGCTACCGCAAACAACCACCCGGGTTGTGCATAAACTATGGGCAAAACTGCTAAAAAGTACGCCTTCAAACTGAACCCTTCATCAAGAATCCCAAACATAAGCATCCATCGCCAGCCCGCCATAACAATACTCCGGCGTTAGACGGGTCAGCGACTCGTCTTCGCCGCTTGCACCCAAAGCCACAAACAACGGTAGCAAATGTTCCTCGGTCGGGTGCGAATCCACCCCATGCGGAGCCTGCCGCCGGTAATCCAGCAAAGCTGGCAGGTCGCGTGCCGCCAGCTTTTCCCCCAGCCAGTCGCTGAAAACCTGCGCTTGCGGCAACGGCGTCTGCGTCCGGCTCAGCCAGCCGAAATTGTGCGTTACCGCGCCGGAAGCCATGATCAGGATGCCTTCTTCACGCAAGGGGCGTAGCGCCTGCCCTAGCCGCCAGTGCCATTCCGTACCCGCGTGCGGCTGAATGGAAAGCTGTACAACCGGTATATCCGCCTGCGGATACATATTGCGCAGTGGAATCCATGCGCCGTGATCCAACCCGCGCTGCTGATGTTCTCCCAGCGTGAAGCCACCAGCCGCCAGACATTCCCCAACCCGTTGCGCCAGTTCCGGCATCCCAGCTGCGGGATACTGCATCTCATACAGGGTGCGCGGAAACCCGCCGAAATCATGGATGGTCTGCGGCTGCGCTGCGGTGCTGATCATCGGCTGGGCAGTTTCCCAATGTGCCGACAGCAGTAGGATGGCACGCGGACGCGGCAATTCTTGCCCCAATTGTTGCCAGCACTGCACGGTTGCACCGTCCTGCAAGGCTACATCAGGGGAACCGTGAGAGATGAATACTAACGGGCTGAGCATGAGCTTTTCTTCCTTTCAGCATGAATGTACTCATTGTTGCGCTGAAATAGAGGTTGATAAAGATAGAAAAAGTACATTTATTATGAAAAAAAGGTTAATAACCTCAAGAAAAAAGCCACAAGGATAACCGCTTGTGGCCAAGAAGGAGTCAATCGTTTGTGCTCGGCATTTCGTTATCGACAATTTATAAAAATATCGATATTATTAATTTAAGCGATAATTGTGCTGTTTGTCGAGTGTTTTTCTCTGTATTCAGGTAGCTTGATGAAATGCTTATTCCGGCTTGCGGATTTCATCAATTAGTCATGCCAGAACTTACTCATGAAATAGCAAGTTATTGAAATTAAAGGTTTTAGTAGGCTGGCATACGGCTTGCTAAAACAGCTATACAGGGCGTCAAGAGGAGGCGTCCGAATACAACGGTTTTACATTCATCTGGAGGAGGATGATTCATGAAGAGAATTCTGGCGGCTGTTGTTCTGGGCAGTATTTCAGTGGGGGTTCATGCGGAAGGTCACTACGTACCCGGTATCGAAGGCGTCAAGGCAGCCAGCGTACCACCCGCCGGTAATTACTACATCGGTTATCTGGTCAACTACAACGTCGACTCGCTGAAAGCACCCGGCACCAGTGATGATATTCCTGTCAGCAATACCGGCACGGTGACCGCGTTGGCGCATCGTTTCGTGCACATGACTGACAAGAAGGTGCTGGGCGCGGATTACGGCGTGGAAGCCATCGTGCCGATGATCAAGAAAGATTTCGATTTCCAGGCAGCTGGTTACAACAACGATAAGTCGGGCATCGGCGATGTGTATGTCGGCCCGCTCGTACTGGGCTGGCATGGCGATAACTGGGACGCAGTGGGTGCCGCCGGTGTCTGGCTGGATACCGCCAACAGCGATGAGCTGGCTTCCCCCGGCAATGGTTACAAGGGAACCATGCTGACTGGCGGTGGCACGGCTTATCTCAACGCTGACAAGAGTGTTTCCGCCTCCGGTCTGATGCGCTATGAGCTGAACGGCAAAAAGGATGGCGGCTTTGAGCCGGGTGACCAGGTTTCCCTGGAATGGGGGTTGGGCAAAAAGGTCAGTGAAACCACTGAACTGGGGCTGGTTGGCTACGACCAGTGGCAAGTCAGCAAGGACAAGGGTACCGGTGCTACTGACGACAAGTTCAGCAGACATGCCGTGGGTGTTGAAGGCAGTTATCTGGTGAAAAGCCTGGGAGGCATCCTCAAGGCCGGTTACTACGACGAGTACAAGGTAAATGCGGGTAGTGGCCCTGCCCCAACCGGCAACCTGTTCCGCGTCAATTTCGTCAAGCCGTTCTAACACCTTGTAGCAAAGGAATTCCGCCATGTTCGGATTATCAGCCCACAAGGTCGCTATCCCGGAAACGGGCGAAAGCTTTTCCTGCAAGGACAAGGAAGCCCTGCTGGCCGCCATGGTCAAGCTGGGGCGCAAGGGTATCCCGGTCGGCTGCCTGAACGGCGGCTGCGGGGTGTGCAAGGTGCGCGTCCTGCAAGGTGATGTAACGCCCACCGGCCCGATCAGCCGCGCGCATGTTTCTGCAGAAGAGGAAGCATCGCACATCACGCTGGCTTGCAGGGCCACCCCGACGACCGATGTATCGCTGGAAATTCTGGGCAAGATGAAAAAATCATTTCTTGCCCAGTGCGGTAAGCCCAAAGCGGGCTAACTCACAATTCATCACGTTACGTAACTCGAGAGAGAGGAGATTATTATGGGAGTGATGCGAATCGGCCATATCAATATCAATATCATGGATATGGAGGCTGCCCTCAACCACTATGAAAAAGTGTTGGGGATGAAAACCGTTCATACGGATGAGGCGGGTAACAAATACCTGAAATGCTGGGATGAATGGGATAAATACTCCCTGATTCTTCAGGAAACCGATCAGGCTGGCCTTAACCACGTTGCCTACAAGGTGGAAAAGGAATCCGACCTGGATGAACTGCAACAGCGTATCGAAAATTCTGGCGTCAGTACGGAAATGCTGCCAGAAGGCACCATGCCATTCACTGGCCGCCTGCTGAAATTCCTTCTACCCAGCGGTCATGAAATGCGCCTGTATGCGACCAAGGAATGCGTCGGTACTGACGTAGGCTCCACCAACCCTGATCCGTGGCCGGATGACATTAAGGGTGCGGGCGCGCATTGGCTGGATCACTGCCTGTTGATGTGCGAAATGGACCCTGAAAAAGGCGTAAACAAAGTAGTGGAATCCACCAACTTCATGATGAATGTGCTGGACTTCAACCTGGCAGAACAGGTCATGGTTGGGCCGGAAGGCAACATTCAGGCGGCAACCTGGTTGTTCCGTACCTCCACCCCGCACGACATCGCTTTCGTGGCTGGCTCGCGCATGGGTCTGCACCATTTCGCCTTCTTCCTCGACGGCTGGAGCGACGTGCTGAAAGCGGCTGACATCATGGCGAAAAACCGTGTCAAGGTCGACGTGGCGCCAACCCGTCACGGTATTACCCGTGGTGAAACCATTTACTTCTTCGATCCATCCGGTAACCGTAATGAAACCTTTGCCGGTCTGGGTTACATGGCACAACCTGACCGTCCGGTTATTACCTGGACGGAAGACCAATTGTGGCGCGGTATTTTCTTCCACTCCGGGGAAGAGTCCGGTTCCTTCACGACGGCTTACACTTGATACCCATGAACAGTATCAGTGTCAGCCAGACCTTGATCGACTGGCAGGCTGCTGCCACTGCCGCGCAAGCGGCGGTGGCGGAAGCTGCCGCCATCGGGGTAAAAATCAACGTGGCGGTGGTCGACCCCTCCGGTACATTGATGTCATTCCTGCGGATGCCGGGTGCGCCACTGCATTCCGTCGAGATTGCCATCGATAAAGCCTACACCGCCGCCAGCTTTGGTTTACCCACCCATTTGTGGCAGGAAGCGTTACAGGAACATTCGCCTGGTGTTCAGGACGGCATTCCGCGTCGCCCGCGTTTTGTCGCTTTCGGCGGTGGTTTGCCAATCATGCATAACGGTGAACGCATTGGCGCGATCGGTGTTTCCGGTGCCACTGAGGAACAGGACCAGCAATGTGCACAGGCCGGATTACGGGCTATCGGAGCCGATGGCGCCTAGTGGTTTCTTGCTTTCTCCTCATTACCGCCCTGTAATCAAACAACAGCCACTAATGGTTACGGGGTATGGGTGATGATGAAACAGGGCAAAACATGGCGGATAGCCGTCATCGGTGCAGGTGGTATCGGCTGCTATTACGGCGCAAGGCTGCTGACTCAAGGCCACGATGTCTGGTTTGTGGCGCGGGGTGCACATTTGCGCGCCCTGCAAGCCACCGGCCTTAGCCTCAGTCACCCTGATTTCAATTTCAACGGCAAGGTGGAGGCGTGCAGTCTGAATGAGTTACTGGCGCAACAACAACCCGCTGATCTGGATGCATTGCTGATCTGCACCAAGGCAACCGCAACACAGGAAGTGGCAGCACTCCTGCATGACTGGTTTACGCGAACCGGCCAAAAAGTGCCGGTCATTTCCCTGCAAAACGGTATCGATAACGAACCACAACTGGCTGACATGCTGGGTGCGGATTGCGTTATCGGTGGTCTGGCGGTACGTATTGGCGGGCACATCACCTGCCCCGGTGTGGTGGAAGCAACCGGTGTGGCACAGGTGATTATGGGTACATGGCCTCATGCAGGCAGTGTTGCCGACCAGTGTTTTGGCGAGTTGCTGCCACCGTTGGTGGAGGCGTTCAATCAGGCAGGCATCCCCACCCGGCAAGTGACTGACATCCGCCGCGAACTGTGGCGCAAGCTGCTGATCAACAACGGGGTCAATCCGCTGTCGGCGCTGACCGGGCTGGATACTCGCACCCTCAGCAACCACCCGCAATTCGGCTCCATCGTCCATCAGCTCATGCTGGAAGCCGCTTCGGTCGCCCGCGCTGACGACGAGCCGCTGACCACGCAGGATGCGGATGAAATGTACGAGCTGATCCGCGCCTTCGACCCCATCAAAACCTCGATGCTGGTCGATCTGGAAAAAGGCCGCCAACTGGAAGTCGACGCCATCAGCGGCGCGGTTATCCGGCGCGCGCGGCAACTGGGGCTTGCCGTTCCCTATACCGAAACCGTACATGCCCTACTTAAACATCAACTGGAAGGAACATAACTCATGGATCTGCAATTGCAAGGCAAACGCGCCCTGATTACCGGCTCAACCGCGGGTATTGGCTTTGCCAGCGCCCGTGAACTGGCCGCCGAAGGAGCCAGCGTTGTCATCAATGGCCGCAGTGTTGATAGGGTAGAGACAGCCCGTCAACAACTTTTGGCTGAATTCCCCCAGGCTAATGTACGGGGTGTCGCCGCAGACTTATCGACAGCTATCGGGGTTTGGTCGTTGGTGAATGCTGTGCCAGAAGTTGATATTTTGGTCAACAACCTGGGTATTTTTGATCCCCAGCCGTTTGAAGCCATTGAGGATGAAGAATGGTTTCGCTTTTTCGAGGTCAATGTCATGAGTGGTGTGCGTCTTTCCCGCCAGTATTTGCCACGCATGAAAGCGGCCAATTGGGGGCGGATCATTTTCATCTCCAGTGAATCCGGCCTGTGCCCGCCAGCGGAAATGGTGCATTATGGCATGACCAAATCCGCACAGTTATCTGTGTCCCGTGGGCTGGCGGAAACTTGCGCTGGCACCAATGTCACTGTCAATTCCGTCTTGCCTGGCCCGACCCGTACCGAGGGTGTGGGTGACTTTTTCGGCAAACTGGCGGCAGAAGCCGGGCAGACACTGGCGGAAACCGAAACGGACTTTTTTGCCAACGCCCGCCCGACGTCGATCATCAAACGGTTTATCGAGCCGCAGGAAATTGCTGCGATGGTCACTTACCTGTGTAGCCCGCGTGCTGCTGCGACCAATGGGGCGGCCGTGCGGGTGGAAGGCGGTATTGTTCGCGCCCTGATGTGAGGAATGTGTATGACTGCACCGACTACCAATGATTTGCTGGATTGCCCCCCCGGTCAGGAATGCCCTGTCACCGTCAGTGTCGCCCGTAAAGTCAAAGCGGGTAAGGAAGCAGCCTACGAAGACTGGCTGCATGGGGTAAACGCGGCAGCGCATCGGTTTCAGGGGCATCAGGGTTCTAATGTGTTTCGTTGAAAAACGCCGCAGGATTGTTGAGACTGCACGGCTTGTCCGTTTGAAAAAGTTTTCTTCCATGTTGTCACGACTGGTTTCCTCCGGTGTTCTCGCCAGCGTTTGTCTGCTGGGCATGGCGCTGGGCAGCGTCCTGCATTTGCTGGTTCCCGCCGTTCCCTTGTGGGTCAGTGGCCTGTGCGGTTGGTCGGCGCTGGTTTTCATGTTGCTGGGCAGCCGTTCGTTACAGCCTTTTACCCAGTTTTTCCTGCTGGCGGGTGCGGGGGGATTGCTGCTGGTGTGGGGTATCCTGCGGGGCGGGCATGTATCCACGACCGATATTCTGCTGCAAAACAACGGGCTGCTGGTGATGCTGTATTGCGTCGGTTTCTTGCGTCTGATTGCAGCGGGGGAGGGTGCGGTGCAAGAGTCTCTCCCCATGGGTAGAAAGGCTTTTCTGCAAACCTTGCTGGGAATGCAGTTGCTGGGTGCGGTGATCAATATTTCGATCCTGATGCTGATGGCGGAACGGCTGCGTGCCGGTGGCGCACTGGACAGGCGGGCAGCAGTCGTGCTGAGCCGGGGATTTTCCATGGCGGCTTACTGGTCGCCGTTTTTCGCGGCAATGGCGGTGGCTTTGACTTATGCACCGGGGGCGCAACTGTATTCGGTGGTGCTGACGGGGCTGGGGCTGATGCTGGTTTCCCTGCTGGTTAGCGTGCTGGAACTGGGTGGGTGGCGGTTGCAAAAGGTGGCGGACTTTCGCGGGCATCCGTTGCATTTTTCCAGCTTGATTATTCCGTTGATGCTGGCGGTTAGCGTGATGGTGCTGCACGCATGGCTGCCATCCGTGCCGGTACTGATGGAGGTCAGTATCACTTCAGTGTTGCTGACCGTGGTATTTCTGTGGATCAAGCGTCCGCAGAGCGTGCGGCGGGAACTGACGGCGCATGTACAAGCCAGCGGTGCGCGGATGGCGCGGGAGGTGTCGCTGTTTCTGGGCGCGGGGTTGTTAAGCGTCGGTGTCCAGACCCTATCCGGCACGTTCGATTGGCAGCCATTCAGCCACTTTGGCGGATTGCAGGCGAGTCTGGCGCTGGCGGCCGCCATTCTGGTATCGCTGTCCGGGGTGCATCCGGTGGTCAGCGTTAGCGTGCTGGGTTCGCTGCTTACCTCGCTGCCTGTTGATCCGAATATGCTGGCGGTGTTGTTCCTGTGTTTCTGGAGTTTGGGCGTGGTGGCCAGCCCATTTTCCGGGCTTAACACCGTTCTGCGCGGCCAGTTCGATGTATCCGGGATGGCGTTGTTCAAGGGCAACATCCGCTATGTGCTGCTGATGTGGCTGGTCGCTTCTCTAGTGTTTTTTGGAAAAATGGGATAGGCGGCAAGAAAGTCTGGTGCAGGAATATGCGGGTAAAGGCATTACCGCCAATCTGGTGTGCCCCGGCCTGACCCGCACGGCACGGCTGGAAGCGTTAATTGCGACGACATCCACCCGTACCGGTCAGGATGAGGCAACTTTTCCTTTTTCGTGCAGGTGATTGATGGAGAAATAAAATCTTGACAATTTGTTTGCACCAACTAATATTAACGAACGTTAATTAATTTTCTATTCCATGAAAACCAATCAAACCAAACCACATCTATTGGAAACCGCTATCACTTTGTTTTCCAAAAAAGGTTACAACGGCGTTTCCATGCGGGACATTGCCAAAGAAGTGGGGATTAGCCCGCCTGCGCTTTATAACCATTTTGACAGCAAGGAAGCGCTTTACCGTGCGGCGATTTCGACAACATTTGAAGACAAGTCCACCCGTTTGCTGGCAACCATGTCAGCCAGCGATGAACCGTTGCAATGTCTGCGGCTCTTCATCCAGATCCTTGTTGAAGAAATGCAGGCAGACCGACGGTTTCATCGCCTGATACAGTGGGAATTTCTTGATGCTGATGCAGAGCGCCTGGCTTTCCTGGGAAATTTTATCTTTAACAAGGTGCACCAGCCGTTCATCCATTTACTGGAAAAACTGAAACCGGGCTGTGATGCGGTATTGCTGTCAGACATGATTTTTGGAATGGCAAAACAGCATTTTGAGATGGAGCCCGTGTTGCCTTACATGTCAACGTATGAGGCCGGGAAACGAACAGCTACCGAAGTGGCTGACATGATGCTAACTGTCCTCACCCCTTTTTTCCATACGGTGGACAAATGATCCGGCCTGAAGATTTACCTTTGTTTTCCATGAGGTTGCCATGAAACTTCCCAGTACACTACCCGCATCTGCTGTTCTTGGCCTGATGCTGCTGTTTCTGGTTGGCTGTCAGTCAGACCAGCAGGCCGCAGCTAACGGGGCGGATGTTGCCCGTCCTCCGGCTGCCGTTGATGTCAGAACGTTGGTCGCCAAAGATATTGAACTGAAAGAAACCAGTTCAGGGCGGGTGGCTGCCTTCCGGGAGGCGGAAGTACGCCCCCAGATTAGCGGTATTATCCAGAAGCGCCTGTTTGAAGAAGGCAGCACCGTCAAAAAAGGGGATGTTCTGTATCAGGTTGATCCAGCCCCCCTACCAGGCAGCGTTGGAAAGTGCCAAGGCTGGGCTGGCGGTAGCCCAGGCCGATCTGAACAGTACCCGTAACAAGGCTGAGCGTTACCGTAAGCTTGCGGCGCAATTGGTAGTTAGCAAACAGGATACAGAAGATACCACCGCAGCCTGGAAGCTGGCGGAAGCCCAGATACAGGTTGCCAAGGCTGCTATCCAGAGCGCCAATATCAATCTGGGCTATACCCGGATTACTGCACCGATCAGTGGTGTTATCAGCCGCTCCAGTGTTACCGAAGGGGCGTTGGTGTCGGCACAGCAAACAACAGCACTGGCAACCATCCGCCAGTTGTCACCTGTATATGTAGACATAAAGCGTAATGCGCTGACGGCTATGAAATCCAGCCAGCAAACCGCCCCGGAAGTTTTACTCACCCTGGAGGATGGGACAGCTTACCCTGAAACAGGCGTGCTCAAGTCCTCTGAATCCAGCGTGGATGAGGGAACCGGTATGCTGAATGCCCGTGCCCTGTTTGAAAACAAGGATGGTTTGTTATTGCCGGGGATGTTTGTCCGCGCCAGCCTTGCCACGGAAACTGTCAGAAATGCCCTGTTGGTTCCCCAGCAGGGTATTCAGCGAACCCCGAATGGTGGCACGTCTGCCTTGGTGGTTAATACGGAAAACAAGGTGGAAAGCCGTGAAGTCGTCGTTACTGAGGCCATTGCAGATCAATGGCTGGTTCGTTCCGGCCTGGTTGCGGGTGACCGGGTGATTTACTCCGGACTGCAAAAGGTCAAAGTAGGTGACACCGTACAACCGCTTGAGGATGGTAAACCTGTTGATGATGGTTCCAAGGCTACAGGAAGCGGTGAATCAGACGATGACGATGCAGGCAACCCCGCTTCCGGGCAAAAACAGGAGTAGGTCATGGCTAACTTTTTTATTGACCGCCCGGTTTTTGCCTGGGTGATTGCCATCGTCATCATGATGGCGGGTATTTTGTCGCTCAACCAGTTGCCGGTACAGCAATACCCCACTATTGCGCCACCTGCCATTTCCGTCACTGCCTATTATCCGGGGGCTTCCTCCAAAACGCTGGAAGACAGCGTAACCCAGGTCATTGAGCAAAGCATGACGGGGTTGGATAACTTGCTGTATATGTCTTCCCAGAGCGACAGTTCCGGCAATGCGACGGTTTCACTGACCTTTGCGGCGGGAACTGACCCGGATATTGCCCAGGTGCAGGTGCAAAACAAGCTGAAAGCGGCAGAAGCGCTGTTGCCTAATTCAGTCAAACAGCAAGGGGTCAATGTTACCAAGTCTTCCAGTGCTTTCCTGATGGTCGTGGGGTTGGTATCCAGCGACGGTAGCATGAGTCGTTACGATCTGGCTGACTATGCCTACAGTACCTTGCGTGATCCCTTGTCACGGGTAAACGGTGTCGGCAGCCTACGTATTTTCGGTTCCCAATACGCTATGCGAATTTGGATGAATCCGGAGAAACTGACAGCGTTTGGCCTGACGCCCGTGGATGTGGTGAATGCCGTTTCCGCCCAGAATACCCAGGTTTCTGCTGGTCAACTGGGTGGGCTGCCTGCGGAAAAGGGGCAACAGCTTAATGCCAGTATCATTGCGCAGACCCGTTTTGAAAGCAGCCAGGAATTCGAAAATATCCTGCTCAAGGTCAACACAGACGGCTCACAAGTCCGTCTGAAAGACGTGGCGCGTGTCGAGCGGGGTGCGGAAATCTATGGCGCGGATGCCCGCTATAATGGGCAGGCTGCTTCCGGTATGGCGATCCAGCTGGCAACTGGCGCGAATGCTCTGGACACGGCTGAACGGGTCAAGGCCAAACTGGATGAGCTGAAAGCCTTTTTTCCGGCAGGGCTAGAAGTCGTTTACCCTTACGATACGACACCGTTTGTAAAAATTTCCATTGAAGAAGTGGTATACACCCTGCTTGAAGCGGTTGTGTTGGTATTTCTGGTCATGTACCTCTTCCTCGGTAACCTGCGCGCGACCCTGATTCCTACCATTGCGGTGCCGGTGGTGTTACTGGGTACATTCGGCGTGCTGGCGGCGTTCGGCTTCAGTATCAATACACTGACGATGTTCGGTATGGTGCTGGCCATCGGTTTGCTGGTTGATGATGCCATCGTGGTAGTGGAAAACGTTGAACGGGTGATGGAGGAAGACAAGCTCTCTCCGCGTGAGGCAACCCGCAAATCCATGGGGCAAATTATCAGTGCGTTGGTGGGTATTGCTCTGGTGCTGTCGGCAGTGTTTATACCCATGGCATTTTTTGGTGGTTCGACCGGGGCAATTTACCGGCAATTCTCCATTACCATCGTGTCGGCCATGATCCTGTCGGTAGTCGTGGCGGTGGTGTTGGCTCCCGCCCTGTGCGCAACTATCCTCAAACCGGCCGAACATGCCGGGGAAGAAGCCAAGGGCTTCTTTGGCTGGTTTAATCGTTTGTTCGGCCGGGCAACCCGGGGTTATGGGCGGGGTGTGTCTGCTATCATTAAACGCCCTGTTCGCCTGATGCTCATTTACCTTGTGTTACTGCTGGGGCTTGGGTTCATGTACCAGCGTTTGCCAACCTCCTTTCTGCCGACAGAAGATCAGGGCGTGATCATGACCCTGGTGCAACTCCCCGCTGGCGCAACCCAGGAACGCACACTGGGTGTATTGGGGCAAGTTAACGACTATTTCCAGCAAGAGGATGACGTGGTTTCGGTATTTACCGTAGCGGGCTTCAGCTTTGCCGGGCAGGGGCAAAACATGGGCATGGCGTTTGTCAAACTCAAGGATTGGGATGAACGCCCATTGCCGTCGCAAAGTTCCAGTACTCTGGTCGGCAAGGCGTTTGTGGCATTAAGCCAGATCCGTGATGCCACTATCTTCCCGATCAACCTGCCACCGATACCGGAATTGGGTACGGCTGCCGGTTTTGATGTCATGCTTCAGGATTACAGTAACCAGGGCCACGCAAAGTTGATGGCAGCACGCAACCAGTTACTGGGAATGGCGGCGCAGGATGCCCGGCTGACCGCCGTCCGCCCTAACGGGATGGAGGATGTCGCCAACTTCCGCATCGATATTGACGAAGAAAAGCTGAGTGCACTTGGTTTGAGCATCACCGATGTGAATACAACCCTGAGCGCCGCCTGGGGGTCTGCCTATGTCAATGACTTTATTGACGAAGGGCGGGTGAAAAAGGTCTTTGTCCAAGGTGACGCCGCTTACCGGATGAAGCCGGAAGATCTGGATCAGTGGCATGTGCGCAATGCATCTGGCGAAATGGTGCCATTCAGCGCTTTTGCCAGCACGCATTGGGACTACGGCTCCCCCCGGCTGGAACGTTTTAACGGCTCCCCGTCGGTGAACCTGCAAGGGCAGGCCGCACCGGGTTTAAGGTGATTTACCTCAAAGACATTACCCAAAAACAGGGCGAATCAGAATGTCCCATTTTGGTAAAGCAGCATTTCTTTCCAGCCTCGCCTCAACAGCCTCCATAGCTTTTTTGCTGAGGGTCACACCCTTCTCATAAACCTTGTGGCTGAATTCGACCATGGGGTTGATGCCTTTCCAGGTCATGGTTTTTGCCCATTCCAGCAGGGTTTCGGCATCCTTGAGCTGGGTGCCGTTCCAGTGTTGTTCCAGAATCCCCCAGCAGCGTTCAATCGGGTTGTACTTGCTGTGGTAAGGCGGGTAGTACAGCAGGTGGACTGTCTTACCGGTATGGTTGGCGAATTCCACCATGCGCTTGAGGAATTGCGTCCTGATCCCGCTGCTTTCCGGGCCATTGTCCGCTTTGATCTGGATGCACTGGCAGAGGCGTCCTTGTCAGCAGAAGGCATCTGTTCCCATACCCGGCACAGGGAATCCACGATGAAGTCACTGGTTTTGCTGGAACTGCCGAAGGTCAGGTAAACCTGCCCACTGTCCTCATCCAGTACGCCAAAAGGGATGTATTTCTCTTTGCAGCCCATCTCATGGTCAGCGGCTTTATTGTCACCCCGTGTTTTCCCGCCCCGTGAGTAGTCACCGATGTTGACGGTCGCCTTGCAGTCCATGCTCAGGCGTTTGACCGCCCCATCGGCAAACTGCCCATCGTTGGCCTGGATATTGGCGAAGATGGCGTCGGTTTCTGGAATTTTTTTTGCGGCTTGGCTTTCTCCACCTTGCGCAGGCGGTAGCCATTCCGGTTGAGTATCCGCGCCATGGTGCTGGGGGCGGGCACTTGTCCACCGCTGAAACCCATGGCCTGTAACTGCCGGATGGCTTCCGCCGCCGTCAGGCGGGTGTAGGCGATGCTGCTGCGGAATGTCGGGTCTTGCTGGCTATGTGCTTCCGCCAGCGCCAGCAAGGCGGCTGCCGCTTCCGGCTGGGTTTCCTCCCAGCGCTTCTGGCCACAATACGCCGCCTGCGCACCCACGCAAACCATGCCGCTGCGCTGTTCCTCCAAACCCAACTGCACCCCCTCCCGACCCCAGCCAAAACACCTTTCAGTCTGGCGGGCGTTGCCTGCACAATATTTCCGGCTCATGTCCGCCTGGAACGCACGGCGGGTGCTGCCAGACATTTTCGAGGCCGCCAGTTTCAGGTCGGCTATCTGGGATTCACTCAGGATCGGGTTAGCTGTTTGGGGTTCGGGGGGCATGGGGATAGGGACTCCGCTTGTCGATAAGACAAGTGTAGCCATTGCGGGGGAATCTTTCAGGGAAATCCCCTAAGTACGGGTGATGCCTTGAACGCCATTGAGGAACTGGTTGCCCGCTTGCCCAGTGGTTTTGGCTTGTCCTGGTCGGGGATGTCCTTCCAGGAAAAGGCGAGTGGTTCGCAGACAATCCTGCTGTACGGTATCTCCTTGCTGGTGGTGTTCCTGTTTCTGGCTGCATTGTATGAAAGTTGGTCGGTACCGTTTGCCGTCATGCTGGTTGTGCCGCTGGGTATTCTGGGGGCGCTGGCGTTGACGATGGCTCGCGGGTTCAACAATGATGTGTACTTCCAGGTGGGCTTGCTGACCACTATCGGTTTGTCGGCCAAGAACGCCATCCTGATTGTTGAATTTACCAAAGCGCTGGTGGATGAAGGTATGGGCGTCGTTGAGGCTACCCTGCAAGCTGCCCGGATGCGTTTACGCCCAATCCTTATGACTTCGTTGGCCTTCGTATTCGGCGTGTTGCCATTGGCTATCAGTACTGGTGCGGGCGCTGCCAGCCGTCAAGCCATCGGCACGGCGGTGGTTGGAGGGATGCTGTCGGCAACCTTCCTGGCTATATTCTTTGTACCCCTGTTTTACGTCCTGATCATGCGTTTGGTGCGCCGTAAATCTACGCCAGTCAGCGAGGAGAGCCAGCCATGATTGTCCGTTTTGTTCCTTTGCTTGGCATAGTGCTGGTGGCAGGTTGTGCTACCAGCACGTCCTGCCCTTCCCGTCAATCATACAGCATAATATCCCCAATCGACTGCGCCCACTGGGCAAATTCCGGGATGCTGAAAATATCATCCCCGATGGCACGCAACATGTCCGACACCAACATCACGCCCATTTCCTTGAGCGGGAAAGCTTTGGCGTAATTGAGGATATGCCCGTAAGTGACCGCCGCTTCCGGCGTGCCCTTGGCGCGGATAGCGCGGCCTACCAGCGAAGACGCTACCGCATACTGCAAATCCACTTCCTTGGGAGCCTTGATGTCTTCACCGCGCAGGATTGCGTCCAGATCGGGCATCTGGTCAAGGCTGTCGACGAAAGCTTTCAGCTCAATCCCCGCCGCCGGGCCGACGCAGGCTTGCAGCGTCCCCAGCAACAGGGCAGGGGAGCTGTCGAATTTTTGCAGGGCACGATGGGCAAATTCCCACGAACGCGGTGTTGGGAACGCCACCGGGTTATGCGCCGGGTCGAAGTTGAACAACTGCTCCGGGCGAAAACGCAGGAAACCGATGATGCGTTCGTCGATATTGTGTTTGTACGCCCACGCCACCCAGTCATCCAGATTCAGGTCGACCTCGAAATGCGAAAAGCGGTTCGCCAGCGGTGCAGGCATGGTGTAGGTCACGCCGCGGTCGCCCTGACGGTTGCCTGCCGCGAAAATCGCCCAGCCATCCGGCACGCGGTAATCCCCCAACCGCCGGTCCAGGATTAACTGATAGGCAGCAGCGGAAACGCTCGGCACAGCAGAGGTAATTTCATCCAGAAACAGGATGCCCATCGCCCCATGCCGCTCTTCATCCGGCAGCATGGAGGGGATCGCCCATTCCACCATCTCCTTGTCACGGAACGGGATGCCGCGTAAATCACTCGGTTCCATCTGCGACAGACGGATGTCGATCACCGGCACACTATGGCGTATCCCCACCTGCGCCACTATCTGCGACTTGCCGACGCCGGGCGGCCCCCACAACATGACCGGGGTGTGATGCCCTTCCAGAGTACCGAGAAATTCTTTATCGAGGATGGAACTGAGGTGCGCTGGCCGCATGAGGAATCCTTATTTTGCTGTCACAAAGCGTTTGATGATAAGGCGTGTTGACAAAGGTGTGCAAATTGACGCAAAAGCCGCGTATCATTTCACGTTTCCGTAACGTTCATCACGATCATGGCCAAAGCAAAAAAGAAAGCCGCCCCCGGCAGCAAAACCATTGCCCTCAACAAACAGGTGCGGCACGAATATTTCATTGAGCAGACCTACGAGGCCGGTCTGGTGCTGCAAGGTTGGGAAGTGAAAAGCCTGCGCGACGGGCGCATCCAGCTGAAAGACAGCTACGTGATCCTGGAAAAGGGCGAAGCCTTCCTGTTCGGGGCGCAAATCAGCGCGTTGCTGTCCGCTTCCACCCACATCATCCCCGACTCGCGCCGTACCCGCAAACTGCTGCTGCACGCGCACGAAATCGAGCGCCTCAACAACGCCGTCGACCGCAAGGGTTACACCGTCGTGCCACTGGCCATGTACTGGAAAAACAACCGGGTAAAAGTTGAAATCGGCTTGGCGAAAGGCAAGCAGTTACACGACAAGCGTGACACCGAAAAAGCCCGCGACTGGGGTCGGGAGAAAGCCCGCATCATGAAAAAAGGCTAAATTTCTTGGGTCTTAAAGCCCTCCTCCCCTTGAGGGTCGACACCTCAAGGGGAGGGGTGAGGGGGCGACTACCTCCCAGCCTCCCGATCCAGCTCACCGCTATGCAGCTTCACCAGATAATCATTCAGCGCTTTTTTCACCTTGCCACTCAGCAAATACAAACCGATAAAGTTCGGGAACGCCATCGCCAGCACCAGCAGGTCGGTGAAGTCCAGCATATTGGCCGCGCTGGCAATCGATGCCAGTACGATAAACACCAGGAACATAACCTTGTAAACGATGGAAAGCTTTTCCCCAAACAGGTATACCCAGCAACGTTCCCCGTAGTAAGACCAGGAAATCATCGTACTGTAAGCGAATAGGAACACTGACAGGGTCAGGATCAGCGGGAACCAGTCAGAAACTGTGCGGAAAGCCACTGCTGTCAATGCAGCGCCCTGGCTGGCGGCACGGATGCTTTCGGTTTCCGGCGCGTTGTAAACCCCGGTCAGAATAATAACCAGCGCTGTCATGGTGCAAATCACGATGGTGTCGATGAAAGGTTCATACAAAGCCACCATGCCCTGACGGACAGGGTATTTTACGGAAGCAGTGGAATGCACGATCGCCGCAGAGCCAAGTCCCGCCTCACTGGAGAACACTGCCCGCTTGAAGCCCTGCACGATAGCCCCAACTACACCGCCAGCAACTGCCATAGGCGAGAAGGCTTCCGTGACGATCTTGCCCAGTGCCGCCGGTACGCCACCGATATTGTTGAGGATGATCCACAAACAGGCCAGCAGGTAAATGATGACCATGGTTGGCACAATGGCTTCCGCCGTATGCGCGATGCGGCGCAGGCCACCGATGATGACCAGACCGGTCAGGATTGCCATCAGCAGGCCATACATCCAGCGGTTGTCAGCAAAGAACGGGATGACCTCTTTCACTGCACCCAGCGACTGGCTGACCTGGAAAGCGCTGCCCGCGCCAAACGAGCCGAAAATGGTAAAAACCGCAAACATGGCGGCGAGGAATTTGCCCAGTCCAACCATGCCGTGTTCCGCAAAGCCCTTGGACAGGTATTCCATCGCCCCGCCCATCAGACGGCCATCGGGACGTACTTCACGATACATTTGCGCCAGGGTTGCTTCGGTAAACTTGGTGGTCATGCCGAGAAAGCCTGCCACTATCATCCAGAAAGTTGCGCCGGGGCCGCCGAGTGAAATGGCAATAGCCACACCCGCGATGTTGCCCAGACCGACAGTGGCCGACAGTGCCGTGGTCAGGGCCTGGAAAGAGGTAACCTCACCCTGATCATCCGCCGTGCGGTATTTGCCGCGCATGACGCGAAAAGCATGTCTCATCATGCGCAGGTTGACGAAACTGAAACGCAGGGTCAGAAACACTGCGCCGACAATCAGCCATGCCACGATGAAGGGCATGGATGGCTCGCCCGGAAATACGTCAAAGAAAATGATTTCCGACAGCCAGCCATTGATGACGCCAAAGACGTTGTTGATGCTCTCACCGATGCCGCCGCCTCCAGCCAGCACCAGTCCCGGTAACAGCGCCAGCAACAGGGCGGTTACTGCGGTGTATCGACAGTTTGTTCTCATTCGTGGACTCCTCTCCAACCGATTCATTTATTGGTCATATTGCCTCAAAGACTATAGCATAGTGCGTTGGCGAGTCTTGGCCGCCAAGCGATGAATTTCAGCAAAATACCCGACGGATAACAACACTGTGCCTTATTCAACCCTGCAAAACCTGTGCATCGTCATGGTCGAAACTTCCCACCCCGGCAACATCGGCTCGGCGGCGCGCGCGATGAAAACCATGGGCATCCGCGACTTGCGGCTGGTTTCCCCGCGCAAACCGTATTCACAGGAAACCTGGGCGCTGGCTTCTGGTGCCAACGACATCGTGGAACAAGCAAAAATCACGCCATCCCTGCCCGAAGCGCTGGCGGATTGCCAGTATGTGATCGGTGCCAGCGCGCGTTCCGAACGTACCCTGCAATGGCCGCAACTGGATGCGCGTGAATGCGGCCAGCACGTGGCGCAACACCTTGCCCAGCAAAAAATTGCGTTGGTATTCGGGCGCGAACGCACCGGCCTGAGCAATGAAGAACTGGAACACTGCAACGCGCTGGTGCATATCCCGATGGCATTCGACTACCTGTCGCTGAATATCGCCATGGCGGTGCAGGTGTTGTCTTATGAATGCGCGATGGCGGCAAGGCAGGCCATTACCGTGCCTGCTGCCTCTGAAGAGGGTGAAGAGCTGGCGAACGCACAAGCCATGGAAGGCTTCTACGTCCATCTGGAACAGTCCCTGATCGACGTGCGTTTCCTTGACCCGGAAAATCCGCGCCTGCTGATGCGGCGGTTGCGGCGGCTGTTCGGGCGGGCAGGGGTGACGGTAAGCGAAATGAATATCCTGCGCGGGATGTTGGCGGCGTTTGGGGGAAGCAAGTTCCGCGAACGTGCCTGATGCCGGATAACCTTTCAGTACACCTGAAACAGCTGGCGGTGATGGTTGGTCTGGGCGCAAATCCGGCAATATTGCCGCACGGCATTGTCACTGACAGGATAATGGAACGTACAGCCACACGCCTTGCAACTTGCCTGTATCAATTCAACCCTGTCGTTTTTGACTTGTCCCATCGGTTTGATGTGTATGGCCTGCTGGTCACAGGCATTTTCACACACAAGGCAGCCGGTGCAGTGGTCGGCCTGAATCCGATAGGCCAGCGCCAGCCCGTTTTCCGTCTTTTCCAGTTGCAGCGCCTGATGCGGGCAAAGCTGCACGCAGGCGTCGCAGCCATTACAGCTTGTCGCTTCCATGACTGGCACAAACGGGAAGATCGCCTGATGTGGGGCATCCTCTGAGGGTGTTGGCAAGGTCGCAGGCCAGGGCAAGCTGTCATCCGGCTCCGGCGTGCTGGCTCCCGACTGCTCCAGCCCCTTTTCCACCGCAAACGTAATCGCCTGCCGCAAAAACTGCCGCCGCGAAACCTCACCCTCTTTCCCCCCCCTTTGCAAAAGGGGGGCCGGGGGGGATTTTCTTCTCTCAACCCATTCCATTGGTAAGACTTGCGCGTGCCTGATGGTAGGGGCATCCCGGCTGGCCAGCAGCACATTCAGCAGCGCCAGCTGTTCGCGGAAAGGATCCCCACCCCCGTAGCGGGGGCAGGTTTCGCAATTTCCGCGACAGGACAACACCTGCCTGTAACCAGCGCGGTAATGCTCCAGCAACAGGCTGGCATCCAGTGCGTGGAGGCAGGGAACCACACCGTCACCTGTGTACCCTTCCCCAAGCATTTCACAGGCGAACAGCAGGGTTTTCCGGCCTTCCAGCAAACGTGCAGCCGGTAGCAGGGGCTGCCCTAGCGCGGACTCAGTACAGGCCGCGACGCACAGGCCGCAGCCATCACACAGCCCGGTGTCAATTTGCAGGCTGTCGTCATCCAGTATCCAGGCATCCCTGGGGCAGACATCCACGCAACGGGTGCATTCCGCCACTTCGCAGCGGGCGTGGACGCAACGCTCCGGGATGATTTCCGGAATCACCCAATCCCGTTTCAATTGCTGGAACCAGCCAGTCCGTAAACCCATGCTTTACCAGCTTGGCGCAGCGCCGGGGAAATATTGCATGGGTTGGGGCGTGGTAGCACTGATCCGCTGCGCCTTCAGCCGCGCTTCAATGGTTTCGTGGCTTTCACGCGGAACCTCCAGTATGTCGGCCAGCAGGTCACGGATGTGTTCCGCATACAGCGCGGTCAATAGGGCTAGTGAGGCGTAAAACGGGGTGGCGCAGCGCTGTGCTACCCGCCTGCCGAAGGGTAACAGCCAGCGCAGCAGGTGTTCGTCCATGAATCGGGTAGTTTCTTGTAACAGGGGCTGCTGCGCCGGACTGTGGGATGCCTGTTCCAGCAGATGCGCTACGAACAGTAATTCATTCACCAGATGGTCGTCGGCCATGATCCGCCAGTTGGGGGCGGCCAAGCCGTGACGCTGGTAGTATTCGCGTACCTCAAACATGGGTTGTTGGCAGGTCAGCTCCTCGTCATCCAGCCAGACCGATTCGCTGGGGTGGGCGTGCAGGCTGCCGTTGAGGTAAATGCTGGCGAAATCGGTAGCCAGCGCGTTTACCATGCTGGCTGGCGGTTCCTGCGGCCATTCCTGCACAGTGGTTTGCAGGACATGGACTGCCAGTTGGAAGTCCTGGTCAGGAATATCCAGCAACAATGGCTCAGGGAAGCGCAATGATTGCAAGCCGTGCATCTGTTCCGAAGTCAGCTCACTGGCGTGCAGGTCGGCCAGCAGGCGCAAATCTTCGCTCGCACCCTGGCAGAAAGCCTGGATCAGGTTAGTGTCTTCAGCCATTGCCACCCCCTTTGGCTGGAGTGGCAGGCGTAGGCGCTACTGCCGGTTGTTGTTGGGGCGCAGCCGCCTGTTCAACCTTGCCCTGACTATGTGCCACAAACACAATCGAGGGTTTGGTCAGTTCCGGGTTGGCCATGCTTTTGACCTGCCCGACCAGATTGTCCTTTTCGTGCGGAGCCATCGCCTTGGTGGGGTAAGTTCCGGCGCGCAACTGGTCGATCGGGCCGATGTCCAGTACCCGCATCATGCAGGCCATCACGCAGTACGGTTTGCGCCCTGCGTCAATTTCATCCACGCACATGTTGCACTTGGAAACGATGTTCTGCTCGGGGATGAACTGCGGCGCGCCAAACGGGCAGGCGGCTTCGCAACGGCGGCAGCCGATGCACAGGCTGGAGTCGATGTCGACGATGCCATCCTGCTTGCGCTTGAAAATCGCGCCGGTTGGGCAGGTCGGCAGGCAGGCCGGTTCCGCGCAGTGGTTGCACGACATGTTGACCTTGTAAGCGTAGACAGCCGGGTAAGTCCCGCCTTCTACATACATGACACGGCGAAAACGCGGGCCAGGTGGCAGGCCGTTTTTGTCTTTGCAGGCGATTTCGCAGGCGCGGCAGCCGATACAGTCAACGTTGTTGTGGATGAAACCGAACTGCTGTTCAGGGACTACCGGCGTGTAGACCTCTTTCTTGCGGCGTTTGATCGCCTCCTTGATGGCTCCCTTGTCCTTTGCAGCATTGTCATTTGCCATGGGAAAGTTCCTCCTGAGGATTACAGGTCACGCCGGAAGACGTGGCTACGGGCGGTGGCCAGCCTGTCCCAACCGGGTTTGTGTGCCAGATCGGTTTTCTGGATGTTGCACAGCACCGTGTTGTAGGCGAAGGAACCTGCCGGGCTGGGTTCATCCAGTGTCAGCATATCCGGGTTGCCGGAGCGGTCTACGCCGTTTTCATCCAAGTCCAGCCATGCGCCTTCGTGCAATACCAGCACGCCCGGCATACAACGCTCGGTGACATAAGCGGGGACTACCACCTTGCCACGGTCATTGAACACTTCCACCGTATCGCCGGTCTTGATGCCGAGCTTTTTGGCGTCAGAGGCGTTGATGGTGACTTCCTGTTCATAAGTTTCACGCAGCCAGCCGATGTTGTTGAAAATCGAATGGGTACGCCAGCGCGGGTGCGGTGAAATCAGGTGGAAGGGGTGCTTGACGGTCTTTTCCTTGTCGCCCAGGTATTCCCACGGCACGATCCACTTGGGGATGGCGGGGATTTCATGCCCATAAGCGGTCTTGGTCCAGTCGTCATAGCGCGCCAGGGTGGTGGAAAAGATTTCGATCCTGCCGGATGCGGTAGGCCAGGGCAGACCTTTTTCCACGTTGTCCTGGAAGGCGACATGCGGGCGCGGCAGGATGAACTTGTAAATGCCGCGCTGCTGGAACTCATCCCAGGACATATCCACATGCTGGTGCGCCATCACCTTGTGTTCCCACCAATCCTTCAGGTAAGCGTTATCCACAGCGTCGTTGTGGTGGAAGTATTCGCGGTTGGCCTTGGGGTTATATCGCCTGCCAAAACCTTCGCCGCCCAGCCGGTAGGCCAGTTCGGTGTAGATTTGCAGGTCGGTTTTGCTTTCCCCTAGCGGTTCGATGACTTTGGGGCGGTGGATGTAATAATGCCCCTTGTACCAGGGCAGCGCCACGTCATGGCGTTCGAAGTGGGTCGCCACTGGCAGCAGCACATCTGCGTACAAGCCGGAGGGGGTAATGGTGGAGTCATTGCACACTACCAGATCCAGCTTATTGATGGCCTGAATTTCCTTGTTGATATTGGTCAATTGGTTGAACCAGTCGGAACCTTGCCAGAAAATGCCACGGATGTTGGGAATGACGCCATCGCCAGCCCGCCCATCTGGCCACAGGCCGATGTCTTCCCGCTTGACGTTCGGGTAGTTGAGTACGCAATGTGCCCAGCGGTCAGACTTGATGGATTCATAGAATACGTTGGCAAATTCGTCGTAAGGGTAAGCCACCCCTTCCGCGTGCCACGCCTTGCCGATACCTTCCGCACAGCCGCCCAGCACGCCAATGTTGCCGGTCATGGCTTGCAATGCGGCAGCCATGCGGTTGTACTGTTCGCCGTAAGCGTTGCGCCCCGGTGCCCAGGAAGCTTTCAGCGCCGCTGGTTTGGTGGTGGCGTACATCTGTGCCAGCTTCTTGATGTCCTCCGCCGACACGCCGCAGATTTCCGCCGCCCATTCCGGGGTTTTGGGGGTGTCGTCGTATTTGCCGAGGATGTAATCCTTGAAGTTTTCCTGACCCTTCGCCCAGTCCGGCATGGTGCCAGCGTCCATACCTTGCACGAAGCGGTTGATGAAGTTTTGGTCTTGCCAGTTGTTGGCGAAAATGTGGTGCGCCATCCCTGCCATCATCGCCGCGTCGGTGTTGGGGCGGATTGGAATCCACCACGCATCGTAAGCCGAAGCCGAGTCAGTGTATTGCGGGTCAACCAGCACGAACTTGCAGCCCTGCTGTTTCGCCATGCGCATGTAGTAGAAGGTATTGCCACCGTGGAAGGTATATGCCGGGTTCCAGCCCCACATGATGATCAGTTTGGAATGGGCGAAAGCGTCATCTTCGTTGCCGTCTTCAATCGTGCCGTAGGTAATGCGTGAGCTGAATTTGGTTCCCTCATACGATGGCACTGACCAGGAACTGGTGCGGCAGCCGTACATGCCGAGGAAGCGCCCCAGCAATCCCTCAATCTGGTCAGACTTGTGCAGCACGCCGTAGGATGCGCCCGCATAACTCTGGTCGAGCAGGGCGGTGGGGCCGTATTTGGCTTTCAGCTCTTCCATCTTTTCCGCTACATGATCCAGCGCCGCATCCCAAGAGGCACGTTTGAACTTGCCTTCGCCGCGCGCACCGGTACGTACCATCGGGTACAGCAGGCGTTCCTGCGAATACAGGCGGGAACGGTAGGAGCGCCCGCGCAGGCAGGCGCGCACTTGCGGCTCCTCGAACGTATCCTTGCCGAATTCGCCACCTTTCTGATAACGGCCATCGTCGGTGGACAGGCGCACGATCACGTCACCTTTCTTGTGTGCCACCAACATGTGGCGGGAACCGCAGTTATGCGCGCAACTGGTGACGACGGTGGTCAAGTCATTGTCGCGCGGATAGGGTTCGTAGGCGAAGGCTTTGGCTTCCTTTGGTTTGAGCGTAAGCCCTCCGGCAGCTACCGCAGCGGAACCCAGCACCGTGGTTTTGAGGAAGTTGCGCCGATCCATTTTCAGCGAGGACTTCAGTTTGTCTTTCCAGTCTTGTCCGCTCATGGCTTGCTCCCTTCAATCAAAAAACGCAGGTCAGATTCGGTGGGGCGGTCTTTTGCCCAGTCAGGCGCGGGGGTAGCCCCTGGCCACGGGTGGCGTGGGTAGGGGAAACTGATCCGGTACCAAGCCCGGCCACCGTGGCAGCCGTAGCAGGTGTCGCTGTTGGCTGCACCTTCCTTCTCAATGGCTTCAGCATTGAGGAAATTAACCTTGTGGCGCACGGTGCGGATACCGGCATGGCACAGCAGGCAGTTGTTCTGGAAGGCAACGCCGCTTTCATGCCATGGCCCCGATAGACCCATGTTCACGTAGGGAAACTGGCCGTGGCACATCAGGCATACATTCGGGTCGACCATCTTGCGCATGGTCAGGTTCGTGGGGGAATCCGCTGTGCCAAAATTGGTTTCTTCACGCGGGTCATTGCCCTGATGGCAGGTGGTGCAGCTCATATTGGCGATTTTCTTGATGAAAGGCGCAGTCAGGTGGCGCTGATGGAAGGTCATCTGTTCGCCTTCGTAAGTGTCCAGCGTTTGGTACCAGGCGAGGGTGTCAGCGGTTTTTAATCCTGCTGGTGAGGCTTCGCGCACCTTGGTGTCGAGCACTTCCTGATGGCATTTTAGGCAGTCAGCATCCGTCGCCTTGTCGATGGCAGGCTTGAAATGGATGGGATCCCTGCGGGTGCGTCCGTAATCGCTGGTGACTGTCGCCGTAGCTGGCTCTGCTGCCGGGGCGCTTACTGGTTGGGAAGATACCTGACTGGTTGCTTGTTCACCCGGTGTCTGGGGTGTTTGTGTGGGTGCAACTGTGGTGCTTGCAGTGTTTGCAGTTGGGGCAGGGGGGGGCGTTGAACTGCCAGCGTTTGACAGGAAATGGATGCCAAATCCTCCCGCGATGGCGATAACTACGGCTACCGCCCCAATCCACCATTTATCCTTGCCTGAATCCATGAACGTGACTCCTGTTGGGTTCCCCATCTTCACAGCCCTTCTCCCGCTGGGGGGAGAAGGGCTTGACGGTTAGTTAGGGTTTACCGGCCTGCTGGAGGCGTCCAGGTTTGGCCTTGCATCCCGGACATGCCGCCCATTCCAGACATGCCGTTCATACCGCCCATGCCGTCCATGCCTGACATTCCGGACATACCGTTCATGCCCGACATACCGCCCATTCCGGACATCCCGTTCATACCACCCATGCCCTGCATCCCGGACATGCCGCTCATGCCGTCCATGCCTGACATTCCGGACATACCATTCATGCCCGACATGCCGCCCATGCCTGACATCCCGGACATACCGTTCATGCCCGACATACCACTCATGCCGCTTTGGGCAGGAACCCATACCCACTGGCCTGCCATACCTGACATCCCGGACATACCGTTCATACCCGACATGCCGCCCATGCCCTGCATCCCGGACATACCGCTCATGCCATCCATCCCGGACATACCGTTCATGCCATCCATCCCGGACATACCGTTCATACCCGACATGCCGCCCATGCCCTGCATCCCGGACATACCGTTCATGCCGCCCATGCCCTGCATCCCGGACATACCGTTCATGCCGCCCATGCCCTGCATCCCGGACATACCGTTCATGCCTTGCATCCCGGACATGCCGCTCATGCCAGTCTGGTTAGGAACCCATTTCCAGTAACCTTGTTGTTGGCCAGCCATCCCGGACATTCCATTCATACCCGACATGCCGTCCATGCCTGACATTCCGGACATCCCGTTCATGCCCGACATGCCGCCCATGCCCTGCATCCCGGACATGCCGTCCATGCCTGACATTCCGGACATCCCGTTCATGCCTGACATACCACCCATGCCTTGCATCCCGGACATGCCGCTCATGCCGTCCATGCCTGACATTCCGGACATCCCGTTCATACCCGACATGCCGCCCATGCCTTGCATCCCGGACATGCCGCTCATACCTTGTTGGTCAGCAAATGCGACCGGGGTGAGCAGGATTGCGCCAACCATGACTGCCAGAGCCTTTTTAACCAATTGCTTCATTTGAAACCTCCTTGAAATGGATTTTGAGTGTGATGCCAAACTTATTCACCGGTATGCCAGCCACGAATGTCGTAGTAGTCAGTCATGCCGGGGTGAGTGAAAGGGGTAAACCAGTTGCCCTGGTTTTCAAGAAAATGCAGCGAGGCGGGATAGGGTTGTTCCACTCCCCGGAGGGAGGCTGTGTACCAAGCCGAATCATGCTGGACTTCGGTGATGACGGGAGCAGTTGCGGGACGTTCCGCCGGGTTTGTACCCGCAATGTAAACAGGTTCATTGGCCTGCGCATTACTGGCAGCCAGCGATAACAGGGTGATTTGCATCAGAGGGTAGATGAAATAACGCATTCGCATATTGAAGTGTCTCCTCTCACTGGTCTTTCACTCACTTGTATTGTTTGCAGTATGCGTGCCAGGCACTGGATAAAAACCACAAGCTAATGAAAACAATAAATTTATTGTTATTTCGGGAAGAGGTTTGCACACTTGTTTAACCTGTTTTTTATGACAGAATGTCATATTTTCGAGTGACATTCTGTCATGAGAAATGATCAGCAGGACATTTTGTCATGAACTGGTTTAAACTCGCATTATCGTTATAACCAGGGAACTCATGTGTATGTCGGATCCTGCACGGATATTTCATGAACAACATCTGAGCCGCCGCTTCATCGTGTTTTTGTTCGGGGTGTTGGGGTTGGTATCGGTGTGCTTCCTGCTGATGTTTTATTATTTCTACAATGCCCAGATTGCCGGGGAGCGTACCCAGGCTTCCCACGCCGTCAGCCTGTTGCTGGAATCTTCGCTGCAACGCGCCATGTTGCGCCGTGACCTGCCGGGTTTGCGTGACATCATCAGCGACCTGGGCAAGGAGGAAAACGTGCGTGAAGTCATGATCCTGAACCCGGCGGGGGAAGTACGCTTTGCCTCCCGGCAGGAACGGTTGGGGCAACAGGCGGGACAGATCATCCAGCAGTTTTGTCCAGGGTGTACCTCCGCCAGCCTGCCGGTGGAGCCAGTAAGCCGCTTTCTGGTGGCAGGGGGAGGCGAAATATTACGTACCTTCCACCCGGTCAGGAACCGGCCAGAATGCATGGAATGCCACGGCAGCGCAGCGGAACACCCTGTCAACGGCATCCTGGTGGTTGACCATGACGCCGCGCCGATCCGCAACAAAGGTCTGATGAACATCTTGGTGCTGGTGGGGGCTGGCAGCATCGCGGTGCTGTTCAGCGCCTGGGCGGCGTGGTGGTTCATGCAGCGTTACGTGCTGCAACCGGTCAAACGTCTGGATACCGCCAGCCGCGCCCTGTCGTGGGGGAAACTGGCGACCCGCGTGCCGGTCAGCGGGCGTGATGAAATGGCGAACCTCGCCGCGACTTTCAACCACATGGCCGAACGCCTGCAACACAGCCACCAGGCACTGCAAAGCCGCGAACAGTTCCTACAGGGCTTGGTCGACGCCGTACCCGATGGCGTGCGCGTGATTGGCCCGGATTACCGTATCGTGGTCGCCAACCGCGCCTATGCCGACATGAGCGGTTTTGCAACGCCCGCCGGGCTGCGCCAGCAATACTGTTACAAGGTGACGCGCCAGGGCGATGCCCCTTGTCCACCATCCCTGCACACTTGCCCGCTGGAGGTGCTCAAGGGGCCGCAGGCCAGCCTGAAATTCATGGAAACCCTGCAACGTCCGGATGCTTCGCTGCTGTCCACTGAAGTCTATGCTGCCTGTCTGCCGGTGGCGGACAGCGCTGGTTTCATGGTGGTGGAATCGGTGCGCGACCTGGAAAAGACCGTGCAATATTCCCACGAACAGAAACTGGCCTCGCTGGGCGAACTGGCGGCAGGCGTGGCGCATGAAATCCATAACCCGCTGGCTTCGGTGCGCATTGCCCTGCAAGCCAGCGACCAGATACTGGATGTTTCCCAGGAAGACGTGACTGAACTGAAAGACTACCTGCATCTGGTGGATGAACAGGTGGAACAATGCCTGGATGTGACCCGCCGCCTGATGAAGCTGGGTACGCTTGCCAGCAGCCACCCCGAACTGGTGGAAGTGAACACCGTCATCCGCGAAACCCTGTCGCTGCTGCGTTTCGAACGCGAACAGCGCGGCATCAAGCAAACGCTGGAACTGGATTCCGGTAACCCGCGCATCCTGACCGCCGACAACAACCTGCGCATGATCATCCTCAACCTGGCGCAAAATGCTTTCCACGCCATGCCGGAGGGCGGCGAACTGGCCATTGCCAGCCGTTATCAGGGTGACGAGGTGCAAATCTGCGTCAGGGACACCGGCACAGGCATTGCCGACGAGGTGTTGCCGCACATTTTCGACCCGTTCTTCAGTCGCCGGGTTGACCAGCGCGGCTCAGGGTTGGGGTTGACCATTACCCGTTCCCTGATCCAGCAGCATGGCGGGCGTATTGAGGTAACAGCACATGCACTGGGCAATACCGAATTCGTCCTGCATTTCCCTGACGCTGATGCCGCCAGCAAGGAGGCCGCATGATCCCCCTGATTCTGGTGATTGATGATGATATAACCCTCAACCGCCTGATGGTTGGGCAACTCAACCGCATGGGCTATGCCGCCGCAGGGGTGCATTCCTGGACAGAGGGGCAGAACTACCTGCAACAGCACGACCCGCATTTGGTGCTGCTGGATTGCCAATTGCCGGACGCCAGGGGCAGGGATGTGCTGCCGCATCTGGTTGCCGATTACCCCGTCATCCTTATCACCGCTTTCGGCAGCGTTAAGGAGGCAGTGGTGTCGATGCAGGCCGGGGCGGCGGAGTATTTGCTCAAGCCGGTCAACATGGATGAATTGCAACTGGTGATTCGCAGGGTACTGGACGCGCACAGCATGAAACGCGAGTTCCTCTACCTCAAAGAACAGGTGCAAAAGCGCAAATCCTTCATGGTCGGCAGCAGTGCCGCGCTCAAGGAAGTTGAACACATGATTGACGCGGTGGCACCCAGCATGATGACTGTGTTGATACAGGGCGAAAGCGGCGTGGGCAAGGAACTGGTGGCGCGCGAACTCCACGAACGTAGCCAGGTCGCCAACCACGGCTACGTGGCGCTGGACTGCTGCACCATGCAGGAAAGCCTGTTCGAATCGGAACTGTTCGGGCATGAAAAGGGCGCTTTCACCGGCGCGGATCGTCAGAAACAGGGGCTAATCGAAAGCGCCGAGGGTGGCACGCTGTTCCTGGATGAAATCGGTGAAATCACCCCCGCCATTCAGGCCAAGCTGCTGCGGGTGCTGGAAACCGGCAGGTTCCGCCGCGTGGGGGGAACCCGCGACCTGACCGCCAATGTGCGCATTGTCGCCGCCACTAACCGCGACCTGCTGGCCATGTCGCGGGAAGGCGAATTCCGTGCCGACTTGTTTTACCGCCTGAATGCTTTCACCATCTATGTGCCACCGCTGCGGGAGCGCAAGGACGACATTACCGCGCTAGTGGAGCATTTCATCAACAACCACGATTTTTCCCGCCGGGTTAACAAACACCTGACGGACAAGGCACTCGACAAGCTGCGGGCTTACCCATGGCCTGGCAATATCCGCGAGCTGAAAAACATGGTGGAACGTGCCATTATCCTCTCTGGCGATGCGGCGAAGATTCAGCCGGAACACATCACCCTCAGCCCCGAAATTTCCCCGGCGACAATGCCATCATCCAGCCGTAAGGGGATCAGTCTGGATTTCGATGAGTTGCCAACCCTGGAAGATCTGGAACGGAATTACCTCAACTTGCTGCTGGACAGGTATGAAGGGCATCGGGGCAAGGTGGCGCGTGCGCTGGGGATCAGTGAACGGAATGTTTACCGGTTACTGAAGAAGTATGATTACATGGAAGCTTGAATTAACTTTTGATTGAATACTTTAATGATAAATGCCAAAGAATACATGGGCGACTTGATCGGCGGCGGCCTGTTGATGGCTGAGAGTCGGATTGTCGCGGAAACCTTGCTGAAAGACCTGCCAGAAGAAGACTGGAAGTGCTTGTTTGAGGTTGAAAACATCCTGCAAAAACCCTCCCGGCATTCATCCATCCGTTATGCGCGCGCCATCCGGCGGCGTTTGACCCCTTTGGGCAAGGAATTCATCCAGGCATTGCTGAAAGCCCCTGAAGCAGAATATGTGCAGATGTTGTTGCTGGCTGTCCTGATTCACTCTCCCGTGCTGGCCGATTTCATGCGTCTGGTAGTGGCGGAACATAAACGGCTGTATAAACTTGTGCTTCCCACAGGATCATGGGATTTTTTTATTGCAGAACGGATTCAATTAATGCCAGACTTGGACAGTTTTTCTGTCTCAACATTGAACAAAATTGGTACAAATGCCGTCAGAGTACTGGTTGAAAGCGGCTATCTGAATTCCAACCGACAACGCGAATTCCAGCCGGTCTACCTGCTTCCTGAAGTGCGCCAGTGGCTGCTGATACTTAACCACCCTGAACTTGAAGATGCCATGGAATGCACAACCTGACTTACCTGCACAACCGGCTTGATCTGATCCTGAAACGGCTGGAAGATCCGCGTTTCCTGCGAAACGACGGCTTGGGCAATGAAATCGGCTTTTGGCTGTTTGATTACCCCGCTGAATATGAAATACAGGTTCGCCAACACGTTGCTCTGTTAACCGACAAGCTCCAGAAACGTAACCGTCAGTTTGTTTGCATGAATATTTTCCAGGTGTTGGTGGAGATGCTGGCGTCACGCAACTTGCTGGAACGTACTTTCGAGCGTGAACGTCAGGTGGGAGCGGATGCCTTGCGCAAGACGCTGGCCGGGCCGCTCAGCCAAGACAAGGTGGCGCGTTACATGGCGGATCAGATCAAGCCGGAAAACCAGGAATTTGTCATCCTGTGGGGCTTAGGCAGCGCATGGCCGCTGGTGCGTGGGCATGAGCTATTAAGCGCCTTACAGGATGTGATGGGCAAAACACCGTTATTGTTGTTTTACCCCGGCACCTACAGCGGGCAAGACCTGCATCCGTTCGGGTTGGTGGAATCACGCAATTATTACCGCGCTTTCAAACTGGTGCCGGAAGACGGCAAAACTACACTTTCCGCGTAAGCTGAAACAAGGGCTTTCATGAACGTCGAACACATTTTCAATAAACCGTTGACCCGTGACATCAACGGGGTGGTCAAGGCCGAACAACTGGATAACGCCAGCGTTTATGTGGAACTGGATGAATATGTGGTAACGCGGGAACTGGAGCAGCATTTCCGCCATTTCTTTGAAACCTACACCCCCTCACTGACCAGCCGTAGCCCTGCCATGGCAGGCAAGATCGGGGTATGGGTATCCGGTTTCTTCGGTTCCGGTAAATCGCACTTCATCAAAATCCTGTCTTACCTGCTGGAAAACCGGCAGACCGATAAAGACGGGCAGCAACGCCGAGCCATCGACTTCTTTCAGGAAAAGTGTGATGCCAGCGCCATCGACGCAACGCTTTACTCCGACATGCATAGTGCCGCGCATCATGCCGCCGATGTCATCCTGTTCAACATTGATTCCCGCGCCAATACCGATGAACAGGAAAACGCCATCCTCAAGGTGTTCCTCAAGGTGTTCAATGAGCGCGTGGGCTATTGTGCTGATTTCCCGCATATCGCCCATCTGGAGCGGGAACTGGATGGCAGGGGGCAATATCAGGCGTTCAAGGACAAATTTGCCGGGCTGACGGGTTCAACCTGGGAAAAGGAACGCGATGCTTTCGACTTTTACCGCGATGAACTGATGACCAGTCTGGCTGCCGCCAGCAAGCAAAGCGAGCCTTCGGTCAGGCAGTGGGTTGAACAACTGGAAAACAATTTCCCACTCGACATCCGCAATTTCTGCAAGTGGGTGAATGACTACATCGAGCACAACGGCGGGCGCAATGTGCTGTTCCTGGTGGATGAAGTCGGGCAGTTCGTGGGCAAGAATTCGCAGATGATGCTCAAGCTGCAAACCATTACCGAAGATTTGGGCACCTATTGCGGTGGCCGCGCCTGGGTTATCGTGACGGCACAAGCCGATATTGATGCCGCCATCGGTCAGCTCGACAAGCGTCAGGGGGATGATTTTTCCAAGATTCAGGGGCGTTTTTACACCCGCTTGCAGCTTTCCAGCACCAATACTGCCGAAGTCATCCAGAAACGTCTGTTGGAAAAAACGGAGCCTGCCAGGGCGCAGCTGGAGGCTCTTTTTGCCGACAAAGGCGACATCCTGCGCAACCAGCTCAGTTTCGACAAAACCACCACGGCGGAACTGAAAAGCTATACCGATACACGCTCGTTCGTCGATAACTACCCCTTCATTCCCTACCATTATGCGCTGGTGCAGAAGGTGTTCGAGTCGATCCGCACCAAGGGGGCAACCGGCAAACATCTGGCGATGGGGGAACGCTCCTTGCTGGATGCTTTCCAGTCCGCCGCCAAGCAGGTCAAGGATCAGGCGCTGGATGTGTTGATCCCGTTCCACCGCTTCTATGCGCCCATCGAAAGCTTTCTGGAGCCTGCGGTCAAGCGCACCATTGATCAGGCGTGTGAGCTGGATTCCCTGACTGCCTTTGACGCCGACATCCTCAAAACCCTGTTTCTGATCCGCTATGTGGAGGCGGTCAAAAGCACGCTCGACAATCTGGTGACGCTCACGGTTGAGCGGATTGATACCGACAAGGTGGCGTTGCGCCGTCAGATTGAAGAGAGTCTGAACCGGCTGGAACGGCAGTTACTGATTGCCCGCAATGGCGATGAGTTCATTTTCCTGACCAATGAAGAGAAGGAAATTGAAAACGAAATCCGCCACACCGAGATTGAGTCATCCGAACAGACCCACAAGCTGTCACAGATCGTGTTTGATACCCTCTTGCAACGCCAAACCGCTTACCGCTACCCGGTCAACAAACAGGATTTCAGGGTCAGCCGCTTCTGTAACGGGCATCCGCGTGATGGGGCGAATCTGGAAGATTTGGTGGTGAAAGTGGTGTCACCGCTAGACCCTGCCTACGACAGTTACCATCTGGAAGCCAATTGCATCAAGCACACGCTGGCAAACGATGGCTGCATCCTGATCAGGCTGGGCGAAAACAAGCGTTTGTGGGATGAGCTGACCACCTTCATCAAGACCGAGCGTTTTCTGAAAGTGGCGTCCGGCCAGCGCCCGGAACAGGAACACCTGTTGCGCGACAAGGCATTTGAAAACACCCAGCGCGAAAAGCGCCTGTATACCGAATTCACTGCCCTGTTCACGGATGCGGATGTCTATGCCATTGGCGCAAGGCTGCAACCCAAAAACACCACACCCTCCACCCTGGTGGATGAAACGTACCGTTATGTGCTGGAGAACACCTTCAGCAAGCTGAACATGCTGCGCCCGACCCAGGGCGACCTCAACCGCGAACTGCAAGCGGTGCTGACTGCTGATGATGTGGCGCAACTGGGGCTGGATTTGAATGTACCGGAATGCAACCCGGAAGCCATGCGCGAAATCGAGAGGTATGTCAGCCTGAAAATCAGCCGCAATGATGCCGTGTACCTGAAAGATGTGCTGAACCAGTTTACCCGCCGCCCGTATGGCTGGCAGGAAAACGAAATCCTGCTGTTGCTGGCGCGGTTGGGGTTGGCGGGCAAGCTCAGTTTTACCCTGCAAGCCGCCGATTTGCCGTTGAAAAAAGCCTATCAGCCGTTTACCAGTGTGCGTTCACGCGCTGACATCCGTCTCCAGAAAATCCGCCAGCATGACGAGCGCCAGCTCCAGAAAACGGCGGCGTTGGTGAAAGACCTGTTCCAGAAACCGTTCACCGGCTCCGGGGAAAAGGAGCTGGCGGAATTGATCCGCCGCGAGTTAAGCCAATGGCATGACAGCCTGAAAACCTTCCGCAGCAAGGCGCAGACCGGTCAGTACCCCGGTAAGGCCGACATCGACAAGGGTATTGTGCTGGTGGTGGGTTTGCTGGAACAAAGCAACAGTTTCACCCTGATTGAGCAGATGTTGCAAGATGCTGCGGCGCTGGAAGACTTTGCCGAAGACTTCGAGGATCTGGACAACTTCTACAACAGCCAGTTCCAGACCTGGCAGACGCTGGCGACAGCCCTGCATAACCAGTTTAAAGACAATCGGCAGGCGCTTGAAAAGGATGACACCGCCCGTAATGCGGTGGCGGAACTAGAAGGCATCTACAACAGCGCATCCCCCTATGGACAGTTACGGCGTATCAGTCCGCTGATTGAACAGGTACAAAAGATCAACCAGCAATTGTTGGAAGAAAAGCGCCCTCATGCGTTGAATCGGGTCGCTCAGCGTATCAACAATATCACCGCTGCCTTGGACGCAGCAGGCGCTCCTTCCGAATTGCGGAACCGCGCTCTGCACCCATTACAACAATGCCGCCAGACTATTGAGAAAGCAGTTTCTATCCCGCTGATCCTCTCCCAACAGACCGAAGCCAATACGCTGGAAGATGAAGCTTACGACCTGATCAACCGCCACATCGAGGAAAAGGTCAAGCAGCCGTCTCCACCACCGCCATCACCCGGCAAAAGTGGTGATACTCCACCACCTCCACCACCCAAGCCCGTTACACCGGTCAAGAAAACCATCACCGTGCGGGCTGTGGGCAGCCATGGGGAAACTATTCTGGAAACCGAGGCGCAGGTCGGGGAATACATCCGCCAGTTGCAGGAGAGCCTGTTGAAAGCTGTCCGCGCCGGGGATCGGGTACGGGTGAAATGACAAACCGGGAAAAATTCTTCATACTTCCATTTTTCAAAAGTTAGTGGAATTTTCTGATGCAAACGCTCACGCAAGTGCTGCTGGAACAGGGTTGGGACAAGCGCGTGCTGGATGATACACAGTTTGCCAGGCTGGTTGGTGGTACGGATGCGCGGCGCTACGGGCTGGTCAACCGCGCCTTGCAGGCAGGCGAGCTGCTGCGCCTGAAACGCGGCCTGTATGTCATGAGTCCACGTTTCCGCCAGAGCTTGCCGCATCCGTTTGTGGTGGCGCAGGCGTTGCTGCCCGCCAGCTATGTCTCGTTTGAAGCCGTGCTGGCCCATCACGGCTGGATTCCTGAAGCAGTCTACGCTACCACGTCGGTGACGCCGGGGCGCAAATCCATCCGCCATGATGTGCCAGGCTACGGACAATTCGTGTTTCACCCGCTGGCGCTGGCAAGCGGTTATTTCCTGAGCGGCGTGCAACGGGTGGAACTGGCGGGGCAACACTGCCTGCTGGCCAGTCCCTTGCGTGCCTTGCTGGACTTGGCGTGCCTGCGCAAGTGGGAGTGGCAGGGGCTGCCTGCATTGCTGGACGGGCTGCGTCTGGATGAGGATGAGCTGTGTAGCGTGACCCATGCCGACATCGTACAGCTTCAACCGGTTTACAAGCATCAGCGGGCGCGGGATTATCTGGACGCGCTGGCGGGTGCGCTCAGCAGCGGGCGGGAGGCGGCATGATCGATATTATCCAGCAGCGGCTGGCCCGCTATCAGGCGGGCAATCTGGCGGAAGAAATGCAGGCGCTCAAGGAAATCCTGCAAGAACTGGCACTGTATGGCTTGTGGCGCGGCGGTTTTTTTGAAGTGGCGGCGTTTCAGGGTGGAACCAGTTTGCGGATACTGCACCAGTTGCCGCGCTTTTCGGAAGACCTGGATTTTATCCTGCGCCAGCCACCCGTGGATTTTGACTGGCAGCCGTATCTGCAACAACTGCTGGCCACCCTGGAACTGTTCGGGCTACAGCCGGAAGTGCTGGACAAAAGCCGCATGGAGCAACCGATCCGCAAAGCCGTGCTGAAAGATGATTCGATTGCCCAGCAACTGAACCTCGCGTTCTATCCGGCACAGGCCGGTAGCCGCGCCACCCCGCACAAGCTGAAAATCAAGCTGGAAATCGACATCAACCCACCGGCTGGCTCGGGGTTTGACTGGCGCTATCTGGATTTTCCGCTGGATTTTGAAGTCTGCCATCAGGATTTACCCAGCAATTTCGCCCTGAAAATCCATGCGCTGCTGTGCCGCCCTTATGTGAAAGGGCGTGACTGGTACGATTTCAACTGGTATGTAAAACAAGGCATCAAACCCAATTTGCCGCACTTGCAGGCCGCCTTGCAACAGGCCGGGCCATGGCAGGGGCAAGACCTGCAAGTCGATGCTGCGTGGTTAAAACAGACCTTGCTGGACAAAATTGCCATAATTGACTGGAAAACCGCCGTGCAGGATGTGGAGCGGTTTGTGCTTACCATCGAACAGGCCAGCCTGCGCCTGTGGAGCGAGCGTTTTTATACCCAGCGGGTGGAACAGTTATTCAAGGAACAACCATGATCACACGTTTCTACATTGACAACTTCAAATCGCTGGTCGATTTTGACCTTGAACTCGCCAAGTTCAACTGCCTGATCGGGCTGAACGGCGCGGGCAAAAGCACCGTGCTGCAAGCGCTGGACTTCGTAAGTCATTGGATGACACAAGGCGGGGTCGAAAAATGGCTAGAACTGCGTGACTGGAATATGAAAGATGTCAAATCCAGCCTCACCAAAAACAAGCACATCAAAATCGTACTTGAGATCAAGCTCAACGATGGCACTAGTAACGCAAACTTCCGTTGGGAGGCAACCTTTAACCCCGGAAAAATGTGCTGTATCAATGAAAAGTTAGTAGTCGTTGGTTTTCCAGTTTCTTTATTTGAATCAGATGGTAAACGTTATTCTATCTGTCAACTATATAATCAGAAACCTCTTACCGTATTTGAAAGTGTGAAATATGAGGAGTTTAATTTCTGCGGAAAATCAAGAGAAAAAAATTATTATAAGTGTGATTACTACAAAGATATTGATTTTGAATATCAGGGTTCACTTTTGTCTCAGTTAACCGACCACCGTCTAGGGGATTTTGTTCGGAGGTTTAAACAGGAACTCAGTCGACTACGTGCATTTGATTCATTTTCCCCTGACTGCTTGCGAGTTGCTGCAAAGAAAGATGAGCAAAATGACAAACAGGATATTGGTATCAACGGCACACAAATCGCCAAATTTATCCGCGATCTAAAGCAGGAAGAGAAAGATAGTTTGCTGAAAAGTTTGCAAGGCTATTATCCGCAGGTCACGGAGATTATCACCAAACTTAACCGTGCAACCGATAGCATTGAGCTGGAAATCGTCGAGCAATACAGCCCGGATTCCAAACCAGTCAGAACCAAAGCCGACCATATCAATGATGGCTTGTTGCGCACATTGGCACTGCTGGCGGAACAATACAGCCCGCTGGAAACCCTGCTATTCGATGAAATCGAAAACGGTATCAATCCCGAAGTCACGGAAAAAGTGGTGGATGCGCTGGTCAGTTCCCCCAAGCAGATTATTGTCACCACCCACAGCCCCATGATCCTCAATTACATGAGTGACGAGGTAGCCAAGGAAGCTGTTACGTTGATTTACAAAAACAGTCACGGTCATACCCACGCTACACGCTTCTTTAATGTGCCATCAGCGGCTAAAAAGCTCACAAGCCTTGCGCCGGGTGATGCCATGCTGGACTTATACCTGCAAGAGGTAGCCCAAGAAGCGGAAGCCACCTATGCTCAATAAAATTGCAGTGACAGGGGAAGGCCCAACAGATATGGGGTGTTGCCGCAACCAGCAGCCTGATTGCACTGGTGACGATTTTGAAGTGGGGGCAGTGGCACATTTGCTGTTTAAACTGGTTTACCACCATTTGCCTGAATGGAATGCCGATTTGCTGGATGCTGCTAATCCTGCCGCGCACATGAGTTTTGTGTTAGGCAGTTGGTTGGGGCAGCAAAGTAGTGCTAGACGCAAAATACGCCCTAGCACACGGGTCAAAAAAGGCTTTGTGGAACACGCCCAACGTGCAGAAGCGTTAGCACAGTACGCTTTGAGCCATCAGCATGAACTGGCAGCTTATTTCCACGATACCGACCGGCTGGAACGTCAGGATTTGGTGGCGGCTATTGAAGAAGGTTTCCGCGCTGCTGAATTTGCCGAGCGCGGCATTGCCCTTGTGCCTAAACCGACTTCGGAGGCGTGGTTCATTTGTGCCACCAAGCCCCACCCTTACCAACATTGCCCCCAGCTTGAGGATGAGCTTTCTGGTAATGACCGCTCACCGCAACGCGCACCTAAAACGGTGCTGGGGCAGTACCTCCAGAACCCGGATTATACCCGCCATGACCTGAATGAGTTGGTCGGGCAGCTTGATGTTACCCGTATTGATATGCCCAGCTTTAATGAGCTGCGTGCCCAAGTCACCACTGCCATCACCGTTGTGTGTGGGCAGTAAAGGAATCACCCAATCTCATGAACACCGGCAAAATCAAAATCTACGCACCCGCTGCCCGCCGCGCTTTCATCGCCGCCGTTACCCAGCGCCTCAACCTGTTCGGCATCAGCGCCGACAAGCAGGGCAAGCTCAGGGTTGAGCCTGCCACGGTCACCGGGTCGGTGCTGCAAATCGGTGGGCAAAGCTTTGACGCCGGGCTGGCACGCCCGCGTGAGCGGCTGGTAGCGCGTGCCCAGGCACAGGGCATGACTTTCTTGGTGGAACAGGTGGCGTATACCTGGTTCAACCGCTTGTGCGCGATCCGCTTCATGGAGTTGCAGGGGTATCTGGAGCATGGTTTCCGCGTGCTGTCGCACCCTGAGCAGGCCAAGGGCTTTCAGGTGCTGGATCATGTGCCGGAAGTGGCGGCGGCACTGGGGCTGGACGTGGAACATCTGGTCGGGCTGAAACTCGCGGGCAATCAGGATGAGGCGCTGTTCCGCGCGATGCTGCTGGGGCAGTGCCATGCGCTGCATCAGGCGATGCCGTTCCTATTCGAGGCGCTGGATGATGACACTGAACTGCTGCTGCCGGACAACCTGACGCGCACCGATTCGCTGTTGCGTCCGCTGGTGGACAATATCCCGGAAGACGACTGGCAGCAGGTGGAGATCATCGGCTGGCTGTACCAGTTTTACATTGCCGAGCGCAAGGATGAGGTGATTGGCAAGGTGGTGAAAAGCGCGGACATCCCCGCCGCCACGCAGTTGTTCACCCCCAACTGGATTGTGCAGTATCTGGTGCAGAACTCGATCGGGCGGCAGTGGTTGCAGACTTACCCGGCGTCCTCCCTGAAGGCGCGGATGCCGTATTACATCGAGCCTGCGCAACAGACGGCGGAGGTGGCGGCGCAACTGGCGGCGCTGACCCCGGAAAGCCTTGATCCTGAACAGTTGAAGGTGCTCGATCCGGCCTGCGGGTCGGGGCATATTCTGGTGGAAGCCTATCAGGTGTTGAAGGCGATTTATGAGGAACGCGGCTACCGTAGCCGTGAGATTCCGCAACTGATTCTGGAAAAGAACCTGTTCGGGCTGGACATTGATGACCGGGCGGCGCAACTGGCGGGGTTTGCGCTGATGATGCTGGCGCGGGCGGATGACCGGCGCATCTTTACGCGGCAGGTGAGGTTGAATGTACTGGCGATGCAGGCTTCGCTGCTGTCTTCCGCCGCATCTTCCCCCCCATCCCCGGCCCTTCCCCCGCAAGGGGGGCAGGGAGCAGGAGCGGACTTGCCGGGTCTGTGGCGGGCGCTGAACCTGCGCGGTGACTGGCAGAAAGGTACGTCCGCCGATTTGTTTGGTGGCGGGCAGATGCAGCTTGCGGATGCCGCCAACGATCCGGTGTATCAGCTGCTGCTGACGCTGGTGGGTTTGTTCCGCGAGGCCAAAACCTTCGGCTCGCTGATTGACGTGCCCGCCAGGCTGCTGCCGGAACTGCAAGCCTTGCAGACCCTGCTGGAAGAGCTGGCGGAACGCGGCGACACCATGCAGCAACCCGCCGCGCGGACGCTGTTGCCGCTGGTGCGGCAAGCCATCATCCTTGCCCAGCGTTACGATGCCGTCGTCGCCAACCCGCCCTACATGGGCAGCAAGGGCATGAATGCCGACCTCAAAACCTTTGCAGGCAAACACTACCCCAACAGCAAGGCTGACCTGTTCGCCATGTTCATGGAACGCGCTTTCGAGCTGTTGAAAGCCAATGGCTATAACGCACAGGTCAACATGCAATCGTGGATGTTCCTGTCCAGCTACGAAAAACTCCGCGAATCCCTGCTGGATACCCGCACATTCATCACCATGGCGCATTTGGGCGCACGGGCATTCGGGCAAATTTCCGGTGAAGTTGTACAAACCACCGCATGGGTATTAGCAACGTCTCACCTTGCCAATTACCAACCTGTCTTTTTTCGCCTCATAGAGGGCAACGAAGAAGAAAAGCAACACGCCTTACTCGCCCGCGAAAATCGCCACAGTCATACCAAGCAAACCGACTTCAATAAAATCCCCGGTAGCCCTATTGCTTATTGGATCAGGGATAATGTTATTAATGTATTTCAATCTACGCAATTGCTTGGTAATGAGTCAGACGTGCGCCAAGGTCTTGCAACTGCGGATGATGACAGATTTCTTCGTTATTGGAGTGAAGTAGGCTATAAGAAAATTGAATTTTATTCAGGCCAAGGTAGTAAGTGGTGTCCCTTTACTAAAGGGGGGGCTTTTCGTAAGTGGTATGGAAATAATGAATATATTGTAAACTGGCAAGATAATGGATTTGAACTTAAGGCATTTGAGCGCTCAGTCATAAGGAATGAATATACTTATTTTGAGGAAGGTTTGACATGGACTTTAATTAGTAGCGGGTCAACAGCCTTTCGATTTGTGCCAAAAGGTTCAGTATATGGTCATAAAGGGCCATGTATTCAATCGAAAAAAAATCATCAAATTCTTTTGTTATTAAACTCTTGTGTTAGTAAGTATATTCTGAATATTTTCAGTAGCGGACTTGGATTTGAAGTTGGGCATTTAAATAAATTTCCGGTTATTTTAAGAGACAACCAATTTTATTCTGACCTTATAAAAGTAGCCAAAGAAGATTGGGATTCGTTTGAGACGAGTTGGGACTTTGCGGAGAATCCGTTGCTGGCGGCGAAGCGCGAGAGCGTGAAGCTGGCGTTTGACGCATGGCAGGCGGCGAACAAGGCCGCCGTGACAGAAATGCAGCAACTGGAGGAGGAGAACAACCGCCTGTTCATCGACGCCTACGGCCTGCAAGACGAACTCACCCCCGACGTACCACTGGAGCAAATCACCCTCACCGTCAACCCCCGCTACCGCTACGGCGGCAACGCCAGCGACGCCGAACTCGCGCAACGCTTCCAGTCCGACACCTGCGCCGAACTGCTCAGCTACGCCATCGGCTGCATGATGGGACGGTATCGCACAGACCGCCCCGGACTGGTCTACGCCCACGCAGGCAATGCCGACTTCCAGAAGATTTATGGGGAAGGGGGTTCTTTCCCTCCGGATGACGACGGCATCATCCCCATCACCGATCAGGAATGGTTCGCCGACGACGCCACCAACCGCTTCCGCGAATTCGTGCGCGTGGTCTGGGGTGAAACCCGCGTGCAGGAAAACCTCGATTTCGTCGCCATGAGCCTCACCCAATACGCGCTCAAGCCCAAACGCGACGAAAGCAGCCTCGACACCATTCGCCGCTACCTCGCCACCCAGTTCTACAAGGATCACCTACGCACCTACAAAAAGCGCCCGATTTACTGGCTGTTCAGCTCCGGCAAACAGAAAGCGTTTGAATGCCTGGTCTACCTGCACCGCTACCACGAAGGCACCCTGGCGCGGATGCGCACCGAATACGTCACGCCCCTGCTCGGCAAATACAGCCACTACGCCGCACAACTCGAACAACAAGCCGATAGCGCCGACTCCACCGCCGAGAAAAACCGCCTGAAAAAGGAGTTGGTCGAACTGGAAAAACGCCGTGCCGAACTCCGCGCCTTCGACGACCAGCTCAAGCACTATGCGGATAGGCGCATCAAGCTCGACCTCGACGACGGCGTGAAGGTGAATTATGGTAAGTTTGGGGAGTTGTTGGCGGAGGTGAAGGCGGTGACGGGTGGTAAGGAGTAAAGGATGAAAAAATTACCCATTGGTATCAGCACCCTGGAGAAAATCATTCAGGATGATTTTGTCTATGTTGATAAAACGGTCCATATCCAGGAACTGACAAAAAAGCCCGGTTATTATTTCCTGTCACGCCCTCGTCGCTTCGGCAAGTCGCTACTGCTCGATACCCTGCACCAGTTATTCGCAGGTAATGAACCCCTGTTTCGCGGTTTGCATATCCACCCCCACTGGGACTGGTCGCTAGCCTACCCGGTTATCCGCCTGAGCTTTGGCAGTGGCATCCCCAAAAACAAGGCGGATCTGGACCGCAGTATTCAGCGGCAGTTACGCCGCAACCAGCAACTGCTGGGTGTTACCTGTACCTCTGAAAACGACAGCGTGGGCTGTTTTGCCGAGTTGATCCAGAAAGCCGCTGACCATTACGGTCAGCCGGTGGTGGTGCTGGTGGATGAGTACGATAAACCGATACTCGACAATGTGACCGACGATGCCACCGCCACGGTGATGCGCAACGGCTTGCGCGACCTTTATTCGGTCATCAAGGATAACGACGCAGATATTCGCTTTGCCTTTTTAACCGGGGTCAGTAAATTTTCGAAGGTGTCGATTTTCAGCGGGTTGAACAACCTCAATGACATTTCCATGGATACCCGCTACAGCGCCTTGTGCGGGTATACCCAGGCGGAGCTGGAACATTATTTTGCCGAACACCTGCAAGGGGCCGATTTCCCGCTGATCCGGGAGTGGTATAATGGTTATGGCTGGCTGGGGGAGCGTGTTTACAACCCGTTCGATATCCTGCTCTTCATTGATAAGAACCGGGAATATTTGTCCTACTGGTTCAGCACCGGCACACCCACCTTTCTGGTGGAGGTGCTCAAGGCCCGCCATTTCCACTTGCCTGATCTGGAATCGGTCAAAATAGGTGCCAATGCACTGGAGGCTTTTGACATCGGCAGGATTGAACTGGTGGCCTTGTTGTTCCAGACTGGTTATCTGACGATAAAAAGCAAGGAAATCACCTTTGGCGGGCAACCCGAGTACACCCTGAGCTACCCAAACCGGGAAGTGCGCTACAGTCTGACCCAGCATCTGCTGGAGAATTATTTGCTGGATCATTCGCAGGAGCGTCACTCAGTTTATCAGGCATTCCTGAAAAATGATTTTGCAGCCCTGGAGCGCCGTTTCCGCACCCTGTTTGACGAAATTGCTCATCAAAATCATACCAACAACCGGTTGGCTGAATACGAAGGTTATTATGCTTCGGTCATGTATGCCTTTTTGTGCTCACTCGGCATGGATACGCGGGCGGAAGAAAGCAGCAATAAAGGCCGGGTTGATATTGCACTGCGTTTTACCCTGCCCGATGGCCAGAAGCAGGTCTATATCTTTGAGTTCAAAATGGTGGAAGGTGATACCGGTGATGGTAGTGCGCTGGCGCAGATCCGAAAAAATGATTACGCCGCCCGCTACCGTGACGGGCAACAGCGCATTTTCCTGATTGGTATTGAGTTCAGCAAACAGGTGCGTAATATCGTTGGGTATCAGTGGGAGGAGGATCTTCCTTGAATCTCGACCAGCTCACCCAAGGCATCCTCGCCAAGTTTGCCAACCACCGCATCGTGTTCTGGCACGACCCGGAACAAAGCTTCCAATCCGACCTGCCAGCCCTGGCGCTGGATGGAATAGCTCTGCTGGACATGCAGGGCCGCTCCCTGTTCGAGACCAAAAAACGCATCGAACTGGATGAGCCGGAGCAGCGTTTCCTGCTGTATTTTCCCTACGCCGAACCTGAGCCGGAAAAGGATTGGCTGCTGGATATGCGCCTCTACAGCGAGCAGTTCTTTGCTGACGCCAGTTCCATGCTGCTGCATGAGCTGGGCATTCCCAAAATGGGGCTGCGCACCCACATCCGCGCACGTTCCGGATTCTTCAACAAGAAAAATACGGCTGCCCTGAAAAAGCTGGTAACGGAAAACGAAGATGAGTTGTCACTCGACCGCAAGATGATGGCTGTGCTGCTCAAGGCGGATTCGGCGGAACTGGCGGATATTCTTCTCAGCCTGTTGAAAGACTATGCGCAGGTATTGGAAGCCGGTACAGATACCGCCAGGCTACCCAGCATGGCCTTGTTGCATAAGCACGGGCTGCCAGATTCCTTGTGGGCACTGTTACAAGCCGAATTCAGCTATCAGGCCAAGGAACCCTCCCTCACTGATTTCACCCTCAAGCTGTTCTGTACCGAGTTGTGGTCACAGATGGATAGCCTGGATCGCGACTGGTTGCTGCAAAACGTCCTCAAGACCGCCGCAGGCCGTTCAACCGCGCTGGCCTTGCTGGTTAACTGGCGGGATAGCCGGAGTTACTCGGAGCATTACCAGACCATCGCCAGCGTGCTGGAGCGGCAACTGGAAATCAGCCGTCGTCTGGAAAATTGCACGCCTGACTATCTGGTATCCTGTAAAACCTTTGAGGCTGTCGAGCAGATCATTATCCGGGGGCTGGTTTCCGCGCTGCTGGAAGCAGACAAGGCGCTGGATCATGCTTACTTCGAGTCCGTGCTGTCAGAACGGCGCACCAGTTACTGGCATCGGGTCAGGGATGGCTACTACGCCCATATCTACACTGCCCTGCAACAGGCCGAGCGGCTATTCGGTTTACGTCACTCGCACCCGGACGGTTTCCACTACGCTTCCGCCCGCGATATGTTCATCGCCTATGCACAGGAACTGTTTGGTTTTGATCAGGCATACCGCCAGTTCAAATTCGCGGTCAGGCAAGTAGCCAACCAGGGTGGCGACATCCTGCGCCGCCTGGATGAGGCTGTTGAGAACCTCTACACCAACTGGTATCTATACGAACTGGGTCTGGCATGGGATCGGCATCTGGCCAGCGAGGAGCGCATGGCTAATTGGGTATTGTCGGGCGTACCTTCCCAGCAACAATTCTATGAACGGCAGATCAGAAGCCTGCTGGCTGGCAAACAGGTCAAGCGGGTCTTCGTGGTGATTTCCGACGCGCTGCGTTACGAGGTCGCGGAAGAACTGGCCAGCCTGATCAATGCCGAGAAGCGCTTCAAAGCCGAGATTGCCAGCCAACTGGGCGTGTTGCCAAGTTATACCCAGCTTGGCATGGCGGCGCTGCTGCCACACAAGCAACTGACCTACGCGAGTGGGCAAGCGGTGGTGCAAGTCGATGGACAGTCATCCGCTGGGCTGGAAAACCGCAACCGGATTCTGACGGCAGTTAACGGCATGGCCGTCAGCAGCAAGGATGTGATGGGCTGGAGCAAGCAGGAAGGCCGTGATCAGGTGCGCGATAAAGCGGTGGTCTACATTTACCACAACACCATTGACGACATCTGTGACAAGCAAGGCGGCGAAGACCGTACCCCAGAAGTATGCCGTGACGCCATTGCCGAACTCAATCATCTGGTTGGGCGTATCGTCAACAACCTCAACGGTAGCCGCATCATCATCACCGCAGATCATGGTTTCCTGTTCCAGCAACAGGCGCTGGAACAAACTGGCAAGACGGAACTGAGCGTTAAACCCGTCAATACCATCGAGACCAAGAAACGCTATATCGTGGGCAGACAGCTCCCCACGTATGACGAATGCTGGAAAGGCCGGATTGCCGACACCGCTGACGGTGGCGATGACACCGGGTTCCTGCTGCCCAAAGGCGCACAGCGCTTCCATTTTGTGGGTGGCGCACGCTTTGTGCATGGCGGCGCAATGCTTCAGGAAATCTGTGTACCGGTGGTGCATATCCGCGAACTGGAAAAGGAATCCATTGCCCAGCATGAAAAACAGCCGGTCGGTGTGGTGGCGGCCAGCCAGCCCATCCGTTTGGTCAACAACATCGACAAAGTGCGTTTCATCCAGACTGATCCATTGGGCGAGCGTTACAAAGCCCGTAAACTGGAAGTCTACGTGCTGGATGCGATGGGGAATGTGGTTTCCAGCCGTGAGCCGCTCAGCTTCGACAGCACTTCCAGCGTGATGGAGGAGCGTATCCGCGAAGCCCGCCTGAAACTGGTGGGTTCCGGGTTTGACCGCCGCAAACAGTACAAGCTGGTGCTGGAGGATATGGACACCCGCACCCGCTACAGCGATTATGCCGTGACCATTGACCTGGCGTTTGGTCAGGACGACTTTTTCTAAGGCAGGCAACAATGAGCATGAATGATCTGGACGGGTTGTTAAACCAGCATTTCAAGGGTCGTGTGGTGCGCAAAGACCTTACCAAACGGCTCAAGGAAGGCGCGAATGTACCGGTCTACGTGCTGGAATACCTGCTGGGCATGTACTGCGCCTCGGATGATGAAGAAGTCGTGCGCGAAGGGCTGGAAAACGTCAAACGCATCCTGGCCGAAAATTACGTGCGCCCGGATGAAGCCGAAAAGGTCAAGTCGCTGATCCGTGAACGCGGCAGCTACAAAATCATCGACAAGGTAGGCGTGCGCCTCAACCAGCGCAAGGACATCTATGAAGCCGCACTTTCCAACCTCGGCATCAATGACGCCCTGATCCGCCCCACTACCGTACAGGACAATGAAAAGCTGCTGACTGGCGGTATCTGGTGCATCGTGACCCTCCAGTATTTCTACGAGGAAGGCCAGAAAACCTCGCCATTTTCGGTCGTAAGCCTCAAACCGATCCAGATGCCATCCATGGACATGGATGAATTGCTGAATGCCAGACAGCCGTTCTCGCTGGAGGAATGGATGGATGTCCTGCTGCGCTCTGTCGGGATGGAACCCGCCAATCTGGAACAGCGGGTGAAATGGCACCTGCTGGCGCGGATGATTCCCTTCGTCGAGAACAACTACAACGTCTGCGAACTGGGGCCACGCGGCACCGGCAAAAGCCATGTTTACAAGGAATGCTCCCCCAACAGCCTGCTGATTTCCGGCGGGCAAACCACGGTCGCCAACCTGTTCTACAACATGAGCAGCCACCGTGTCGGGCTGGTCGGCATGTGGGATCTGGTGGCGTTTGATGAAGTGGCGGGTATCCATTTCAAGGACAAGGATGGCGTGCAGATCATGAAGGATTACATGGCCTCCGGCTCCTTCGCACGTGGCCGTGATTCCGTGGAAGCCAAAGCCTCGATGGTGTTTATCGGCAACATCAACCAGAGCGTGGAAATGCTGGTCAAAACCAGCCACCTGCTCGCGCCATTTCCTGATGCCATGATCGACACAGCCTTTTTCGACCGCTTCCATGCCTACATCCCTGGCTGGGAAATCCCGAAAATGCGCCCGGAATTCTTCACCAACAACTACGGGCTGATCACCGACTACCTGGCCGAATTCATGCGGGAAATGCGCAAGCGCAGTTTCGCTGACGCCATCGACCGCTATTTCAAACTCGGCAACAATCTTAACCAGCGCGACGTAATTGCAGTACGCCGCACGGTTTCCGGCCTGCTCAAACTGCTGTTCCCGCGTGCCGATTACGGCAAGGAAGATGTCCGCACCTGTCTGGTCTATGCGCTGGAACTGCGCCGCCGCATCAAGGAGCAGCTGAAAAAGTTGGGTGGCATGGAATTCTTCGACGTGCATTTCAGCTACCACGACAACGAGACGCTGGAAGAACATTTCGTCAGCGTGCCGGAACAAGGTGGCGGCAAACTGATCCCGGAAGGCGCATTACGTCCCGGCGTCGTGCATCTGGTCACGCAAGGCGGCTCAGGGCAATTGGGTTTGTACCGATTTGAAACCCAGATGGTGGCAGGTACAGGGAAATACTCCGTTACCGGCCTGGGTTCCAGCACCGCCGCCAAGGAAGCTATCCGGATCGGTTTCGATTACTTCAAGGGCAATCTGGGGCGTATCAGCGCCAATGCCAGATTTGCCGAGCATGAGTTCCAGCTTCATGTCGTGGAGTTACACAACACTGCCCCCAGCACCAAAACCAGTCTGGCGGCATTGGTGGCGTTCTGCTCCATCCTGATGAACAAACCCGTACAGGCGCAGATGGTGGTATTGGGCAATATGACCCTCGGTGGCGTGGTGAACCCGGTCGACGATCTGGCGGGCAGCCTGCAAATGGCGCTGGATAGCGGTGCTACCCGTGTGTTGTTACCGATGGCTTCGGCTATGGATATTCCTTCCGTGCCACCTGAGTTGTTTGCCAAGTTTCAGATCAGCTTCTTTGCTGACCCGGTGGATGCGGTGTATAAGGCGTTGGGGGTGCAGTGAACATTTACCATCAGCATTTAATAATATACTCAGTTTGCGCTAGAATGCGGTAATGGCAAGAGTTTTCATTTCCGCAACCCACAAATCCTCCGGCAAGACCACGCTTTCCATTGGTCTGTGCGCCGCTTTGCATGCGCAAGGTCTGAAAGTACAACCGTTCAAGAAAGGCCCGGATTACATCGACCCCTTGTGGCTGGGGGCAGCCAGCGGGCGCGCTTGCCACAACCTCGATTTCAACACCATGACACAGGATGAAATCATTCAGACGGTGCAACACTATTCTCATGATGCCGACATTGCCCTGATCGAAGCCAATAAAGGGTTGTATGACGGTATGGCGCTGGATGGTTCCGACAGCAATGCGGCGGTTGCCAAACTTACCTGTTCCCCGATAGTACTGGTGGTGGATACGCGTGGCATGACCCGTGGTATTGCGCCGCTGCTGCTTGGTTATCAGTCATTTGACCGGGATGTGAACATTGCCGGAATCATTTTCAACCGTGTTGGAGGCGCACGCCACGCTACCAAACTACGCGAATCGGTCGAGCATTACACCGGCATCAAGGTACTGGGCGCAGTCCACAATAATCCCGACATGGAAATCGAAGAGCGCCATCTCGGCCTCATGCCCAGCAATGAGAGCGGCGAGGCGGAAGCGCAGATTGCCCGCATCCGCGATCTGGTGGCGGCGCAGGTAGATTTGGGGTTGTTGCGGGAAATTGCGGTTGGAGCGGTGGAGTTGGAAAGAAACCCCTCCCAGCCTCCCCTTATCAGGGGAGGAGCCGAATACGACTCCGAATCTCTTTCTCCCTCCCCTGATAAGGGGAGGGTTGGGGAGGGGTTTCTTAAAATCGCCATCTGCCAAGACCCCGCCTTCGGCTTCTACTACCCCGGCGACCTCGAAGCCCTGCAACAGGCAGGCGCGCAACTGTTGCCGGTCAATACCCTGAAAGATGCAGCCCTGCCCGCCAACATCGACGGCCTGTTCATCGGCGGCGGTTTCCCCGAAACCCACATGCAGCCACTGGCGGCCAACACCTCCATGCGTGCATCCATCCGCGCCGCCATTGACAACGGCCTGCCCGCCTATGCCGAATGCGGTGGCCTGATGTATTTGTCCCGCAGTCTGGTCTGGAACGGCCAGCAGGCGGACATGGTTGGTGTCATCCCCGGTGATGCGGTCATGCACCCAAAGCCACAGGGCCGGGGCTACGTGAAATTGCAGGAAACCGCCGACATGCCCTGGCCGGGTGGCGATCGGGAAAAAATCATCAACGCCCACGAGTTCCACTATTCGGGACTCGAAAATTTGACCGCCACCGGCAAGTTCGCCTACCGTATGCAGCGGGGAAGCGGGATCGACGGCCAGCACGATGGCTGGGTTTACCGGAATTTGTTAGCTTCTTACACGCATATGCGCGACACTTCCCAGTATCGGTGGGCGCAGCGTTTCGTTGAATTTATCCGCCAGCAGAAAAGGAAAACGGCTTCATGATTACAGTCACACCACAGGCAGCCACCCAGATCCGCACTTCAGCCGTGCAGGCCAATGCACTTGGCTTGCCGTTACGGATCGCCGTCCAGCAAAAGGTGGATGGTTCTTTCCATTACATGATGGGTTTCGATGACAAAAAACATGAGGGCGACCATACCGAAAACTATGGTGATTTCATGGTGGTGCTGGATGCCGCATCCCAGCCACTGGCTGTTGGCATGACGCTGGACTTTGTGGAGCTGGACGAGGGCAAGCTGGAATTTATCTTCCTCAACCCCAACGACCCCAACTACAAGCCACCACAGGCGTAAGCGCATGAATGAAAGCGTAGTCAAACTTCCCATTTCGAGCGTTGCCAAATCCAAGGCAAAAGCAGGGGAAGAGACTGCCTCCACACCCCGTAGCAGCTACTGGGAAAACCAGGAAGGCCGCCCGGTCATAGACCTGCCGTGGCAGGCGCAGATTAGCCTGATGCTGTTGCTGTTCACCTTTACCGTGATTGGCGCGGTATATTTCTGGGCAACCAGCAATAATGTCAAGGATGAATGGGTCGCGACCTTGATGACGGGCTTGTGGGTTGCGGCGGGAGTGGGAGGTTTCCTGCTGTTGTACTGGGTATGGCGGGAGTTTTCCAAATTTGGCACCGAGCTGTCCCGTTGGGCGATCCGCTTGCGTAAGGGCGACTTTAGCGCGCGTATGCCGATTGCCAGCAAGAGTTGCCCGTCACGCAAAATCCGCGAACAGATCAACGCCATCACCGAAGACTACCATGCGCTCTCGCGGATGCAGCAGAAGCGCATGGATCGGCAAGAAAAATACCTGTCGCAGAAAAAGCGCCATCTCAGCATCCTGTATGAGGTGGCAAGCTGCATCAACCGCGCCGACAGCCTCGAAGACCTGCTCAACCGCTTCCTGCATACCCTCAAGGATGTGGTCAATGCCGAAGCCGCCACCGTGCGCCTGCTGGATCGGGATGGCAAGATGCGGCTGGTATCCAGCGTTGGCCTGACCACCGAAGCCGTCGAACTGGAAGAAACCCTGCCAACACCCAATTGCTTATGTGGGCATGCCGCCCGCGACCGGCAGATCAAGATGCGCACCGATGTTGCCCAGTGTAACCGCATCCTTGGCAAACAGTTGTGCGCCGGGGCGCAGGACGTGGAAATGTTGGCGATCCCGCTGCAATACCGCGACAAGGTTCTCGGCGTCTACAACCTGTTCATCCGCCAGGGCCGTTACGACAAGCTGGAGGACGACGAGTTGCTGGTGAGTATCGGCCAGCATCTGGGGATGGCGATTGAAAAGGCCAGCAGCGAAGAAGACATGCGGATGCTTTCCATCATGGAAGAACGCACCCGCATGGCGCATGAGCTGCACGATTCCCTCGCCCAGACCCTCGCCAGCCTGCGCTTCAAGGTACGCCTGCTGGATGATTCCTTCAACCGTGGCGATGAAGCCGAAATGTGGCAGGAACTGGAGGTGCTGGAAAACACCATCGACGTTGCCTATGCCGAACTGCGCAGTCTGATCACCGATTTCCGCGCGCCGATTGATGGCAAGGGCGTCATTCGTGCGGTGGAGCGCCTGACCGAGCGCTTCAGGCAGGAAACCGGGCTGGATGTATTCTTCTACCACAACTGGGCCTTGAAGGATTTGCCACGCGAGGTAGAGGTGGAGGTCATCCGCATCGTGCAGGAAGCCCTCGCCAATATCCGCAAGCACAGCCAGGCTTCCACCGTGCGCCTGTTGATGCATAGCAGCGAAGAAGGCCGTTGCAGCATTCTGGTGGAAGACGATGGTATCGGTCTGCCCGACCCGTTGCCGGAGCCTAACCCTACGACTGGCGAGCATATCGGCCTACAGATCATGCAGGAACGTGCCGAGAAAATCGGTGGGGAGATACAGTTTGAAAGTGAGCCGGGGGAAGGTACACTGATACAACTGAATTGTGAAGCACCACCTGCCAAGAAGCTGTCCGACCTGATTGGCGCGCAGCCGACCCACGTAATCCACTGACAAGCGATCACCACATGAACGAAAAAGTATTACTGATAGATGACCACACCCTGTTCCGCGCTGGTCTGGAGGACTTGCTGACCCGGCGTGGCATCCGTGTCGTGGCGGCTGTCGGCAGCGGTGACGAGGGCTTGCAGGCGGCTGCCAGTTTATTGCCGGACATCGTATTGCTGGACATGCGGATGCCACAGATGGATGGCCTTAACGTGTTGCGTCAGTTACGCAAGAACAACCCGGCCCTGCGCGTGGTGATGTTGACCACCAGCAGCAACGAAAACGACCTGGTCGAAGCTTTGCGCAGTGGTGCGCGTGGCTACCTGCTGAAAGACATTGAACCGGATGAACTGGTGGTCGCCTTGCGCGAAATCGTTGCAGGCAAAACCGTGGTCGCGCCGGAACTGGCTCCGGTGCTGGCCCGAGTGGTGCAGGGTGGCGACAGCCGCGCTGCCGAAGACAAAAGCAACAACCCGTTTTCCGAGCTTACCCCGCGTGAGTACGAAATCCTGACCCTGCTGGCGGAAGGCCAGAGCAACAAGGTGATTGCCCGCAACCTCGGCATTTCCGACGGCACGGTCAAACTGCATGTGAAAGCCATCCTGCGCAAACTCAACGTCAGTTCCCGTATCACGGCGGCGGTGATGGCGGTGGAACATGGTATCCGTGCCGAGTCAGCCAATTCCCAATAAATACTATACTAGAGTATGTGAGCACCATGACCCAGAAAACCTTTGCGGCGCTGGTCGCTGACGCATTGCCCCATGTCCGGGAGCTGATGCCTTGGGATGTCGAGGAAATGCTGGTGGAAAAGCCTGACCTCATGATCGTCGACATCCGCGAGATCGAAGAATACAACGTCGGCCATATCCGCAATTCCCTGCATGTGCCGCGTGGCATTCTGGAAACTGCCTGTGATTGGGGCTATGCCGAAACCATCCCCGAACTGGTGCAGGCGCGTGACAAGCCGATTGTACTGGTATGCCGCTCTGGTAACCGCACTGCACTGGCTGCCCTGACCCTGGCGCTGATGGGTTACGCCGAAGTCTATTCCATGAAAACCGGGGTGCGTGGCTGGAATGATTACGAGCTGCCCCTGTTCGATGCTGATGAGGTGCAGGTGGATATTGACGAAGCGGAGGTAGAACTCAACCCACCGGTACATCCCGACCAGATGGAACCCAAAGGCTGAACTGAAAGCTGGCATACATATTTTGTATGCTTTTCACCACATATCAATAAAATCAACTGCCTTTTTGTATCTTTTTTAATACAATACTGTTAGTTTGTAACAAACCGGCCTGTCAGGCTACTAATTACGACGATCAGGAGCAGTAAAATGAAACAGAAGTACCAAGGAGTGGGTGGGATCACATGGGTATTGGCGATGGGGTTGTCTTTAGCGGGCTGTTCCGGTATTTCCCAACAGGTATCCGATATGGTTACCTCGATCAATCCGTTTCAGCAGCAGACTGAAGCGGCAGTTCCGGCGACACCTGCGCCTGCTGCACAAGGCGCGCCAGTAACGCCAGCAAACAGCCTCCGGGTGCAGGCCAAACCACCTGCCCCCACTGCCAAAACCAATGAAATGGAAGTCAATCTGGGCAACAACAAGCAGTGTACAACCTTCTGCGCCCTGCCCATGCGCAAGCCGCCTGCCGCCGCCCAGTAAGTTTACGAGCTGCACGACAGCATCGAGCATCCTGCCTTGTGGCGCGCCCATTCCGGGCGTTTTTCCGCAAACTTTGCATATTGCGCCTGCTCATCATAAGGGCGGCGCAATACCTCCAGCAATTCCAGAATCATACCGTTATCCCCCGCTGCTGCCTTGTCGATGGCTTGCTGGGCAAGGTAGTTACGCAATACAAAACGTGGGTTGGCGGTATTCATGCGGCGCTGGCGTTCATCCGTGGGCAGGTTGTCGGCTTGCAGGCGTTGGCGGTATTGCTGCAACCAGTTTTCCCAATCCTGCCGGTGTTCCCGCAATAAATCCTCGCGGTAGAAAGCAGGCAGAAGCGGCTCCAGTCTGGGTTCCCGCATATCCAGGCTGGCCAGGTTGCGGAAAAACAGCGTCATGTCCACTTCGGATTTGTGCATGAGTTCAAACGCGCTGTTGATCCACGGCGCATCCTCATCCGACAGTGCGCGGATGCCGAATTTGGCCGCGAGCATTTCCCCAAAGGTTTCGCTGTAGGTGTCGGCATACAGCTGTGAACCGGCTTGCAGCACGCTGGCATCGCCAATCACCGGCTTGAGGGCGTCGCGCAATCGGGCAAGGTTCCAGTGGCCAATGTAGGGCTGCTGCCCGTAGGCATAACGGCGGCCTTGCGCGTCGGTGGTGTTGGGTGTCCACATCGGGTCGTAGTCTTCCAGCCAGCCGTAGGGGCCGTAGTCGATGGTCAGGCCGAGGATCGACATGTTGTCGGTGTTCATCACGCCGTGGACGAAACCGACCCGCATCCAGTGCGCCATCATCACGGCGGTACGGCGGCAGATTTCCAGAAACCACTGGCTGCGTTTTTCCTGCGTGTCGCCTTGCAGTTCGGGGTAATCGCGGGCTATGGTGAAATCCACCAGTTGTTCCAGCAGGCCGAGGTCGCCGCGGCTGTTGGGCAGCTCGAAATTGCCGAAGCGGATGAAAGAGGGGGCGACGCGGCAAACGATGGCTCCCGGCTCTACCTGTGGGTTGCCGTCGTAGAACATGTCGCGCACCACACCGTCGCCGGTCATCACCAGGCTGAGGGCGCGGGTGGTGGGGATGCCGAGGTGGTGCATGGCTTCGCTACAGAGGAATTCGCGCACCGAGGAGCGCAGCACGGCGCGTCCGTCGGCGCGGCGCGAATAGGGGGTGGGGCCGGCGCCTTTCAGTTGCAGTTCCCAGCGTTGGCCTTGCGCGTTGACGGTTTCACCTAGGCTGATGGCGCGCCCGTCGCCGAGTTGCCCTGCCCAGCCGCCGAATTGGTGGCCGCCGTAGTTGGCGGCATAGGGTTGCATTCCGGGCAGCAATTTATTGCCGCCGAAGACTTGCTCGAAATCCGGATCGGTGATGTCGGCGTCCTGCCAGCCCAGCAGTTGCGCGACTTCCGGCGAATGCGCCAGTAGGCGTGGGGCGGAAACCGGGGTGGGTTTCACCTCCGACCAGAAGGCGTCATAGACCTGGCGGGGGATGTTGACCCCGTCGGTGTCGCCGGGCAGTTCGTGCACGAAACGGTTGTCGAAGTTCAGGGGGTGCATGGGTGATCCTGTGTTTGCGATGCCCCTAAGCAGACCAGAGGGGAAGGGGCGTGTCGAGAAGCCGCAATGGGCGGGGTGGATTGAAATTTGCCTTGCCTGCCGAACAAGGTTCCCAAGCCATCCTCGACCTGTTGACGCCCTACCTTGCCGACATTTCGCATGAAAGCCTGATCCGCCAGTGGGGCAAGCTGGGCGAATGGGTGGATGAAGAAGCCGAAGCGGCCAAAACCTACCGTTGCGCGAAAAGGCTGAACTGGAAGAGCAGCAACGCCGTATGGCCGAGCAAGATGTGTAGTTTGGGGCCAAGATGCAGTTCCGGCTCATCCAGAATGATCCAGCCGCCGGGGCCATTGTCGCCAAAATCGAAGGGCGGGACGTATTTCGCTCCTAATGCAGAGGAGGCACGGGCATGGGTACGCAGCGCTGCTTTGTGATCATCACGCATCGGCAGTTCTTGCAAGGCGACTGGCCATAAGGTACGGGCACGTCCAGCGTATTCCGCAAGCTGGTTTCGATCAGCGGCCAAGCAGTACCAACCTTGGTTGCCCAGTGCTGGTTGAGATGAAACAGGCATTTGCAAATACTGCCCTGAGCCTGCTCAAGGCAGTTTCGTACAGACCCGGCTAACCAAGCTTTTGATTAAGCTGGGCAAAACTGGTAGCACGCAAGGTCGGGGCAATTTCGATACCCAACTGACGCCCTATCTGGGTGATGGAAATGATGCCGCGCACCATAGGTTGATTGCCGACGGTTTCCAATACCAGCATATGGTGGCGTTTGCTGTCCTGGACAGCCTGGAGTAACTGCCCCACGGTTATCCGTTTAATCTGCTCCAACGGCACTGCTTCCAGTTTCGCCAGTGGCGTCATCAGTTGGGAAGCGCTCAATTCCCCATGAGAGCCGCCATGGGTGGCGATATACCGCATCGGTTTTTCACCAATAATATCATTCGAGGTCACCAGACCCAGCAGCTTTCCATGACTATCGACCACAAACAACAGCCGCACACCACATGCGATCATTTTGTCGTTGATTTCGCGAATCGATGCGCCAGGTGGTATAAAAAAAGGTTTAACAATATTCAGATCCGTCATCACGCTCATGGCAGGCGCGTTCTTGGTAATAGCTTTTTCAGCAGTTTTGTCTGGACAAATTAAAATTACATTTGCTGGAACGGGTTCTGGAATCAGTTTGCCATATTCAATCGTCATACATTTAACCTCCTACGAGTTTTTGCTATTCAATCATCAGGCTCTGGCTTCTTGGTTTATCATTTTAGCAATAAGTAACCAGTACTAAATTTTCATGCATAAATTATCAATATAATCAATAATATATAAAGCGATAGTGCACGAAAGCTTTGGCTCATTCCCTTATCTTTTTAGGACAAGTTTATGGCTTATCCTGAAGATTAAACCATAAACCCGCGAACATGTAGCCTGAGGCTAGTGTAGCGGCATTTGAAACGTTTTAGCTATATAAAAAAGCACATTTGCCCAGCAATTACCGGTCATGGCTTAATATCATGATTTTCAAAGAAATTCAGTTGTTTGCAATTGTGCAAAATGAATGCAATCTTCTTTTAAAATCAATGGATTATATGATTCTTGACCGGGAATTGCTGACATTTGCCTGCTTTCGCATAGCAATGAAAAACGGATTGACCGCTGTGCTCCAAAACAACCTTACCTACTCCGGCCAAGCGCAAGGACTGACAGCCCCGCAGCAATAAAAGTAAGGCCAGCCCCGATATTGGCCGCAACAATCGCCTTGGGTCGGCGAGACAGCCAGTTGGCTAGTTGCGCCGAAAAGCCACCAAGCAATCTGTGTTGCCAACGCCGTAGTTGATGGGTGCTATGGGCAGTATACCGTTGGCAAGCCGATTGTCATCCTGAATTCCCTGTAACCGAATTGCTGCGCTGCGTCTAAACCATTGTCTAATACCTGCTTCCCCCTGATCCTGATAGCATTTTTCCACACTGTTAGGAGGAGGAGAAAACGATGGCAGTACTCAATCGGATGGACTGGTATGACCTGGCCCGTTCCACCAACTGGACCCCCACTTATGTTACTGAAGACGAACTGTTCCCACCCCCGCTTTCCGGCGACTTTGGCCTGCCGCTGAGTGCTTGGGAAAGCTATGACGAGCCGTACAAGCAAACCTACCCGGAATACGTGAAAGTTCAGCGGGAAAAGGATGCAGGCGCGTATTCCGTCAAGGCGGCGCTGGAACGCAGCCGTATTTTCGAGAATGCTGATCCGGGCTGGAAATCGGTCATGAAGGCGCATTACGGCGCGGTGGCGCGGGCTGAATACGCCGCTTCCAGCGCGGAAGCCCGCATGATGCGTTTTTCCAAGGCACCGGGGATGCGCAATATGGCAACCCTGGGCTGCATGGATGAAATCCGCCACGGGCAGATGCAACTGTATTTCCCGCATGAACACATCGCCAAAGACCGGCAGATGGACTGGGCATTCAAGGCTTACGATACCAATGAATGGGCGATGATTGCCGCGCGTCACTTCTTCGATGACATCATGATGACCCGCGATGCCATCAGCGTTTCCATCATGCTGACCTTCAGCTTTGAAACCGGCTTTACCAACATGCAGTTTCTGGGGCTGGCGGCGGATGCGGCGGAAGCAGGCGACCATACCTTTGCCAACCTGATTTCCAGCATCCAGACGGATGAATCCCGCCACGCCCAGATTGGCGGCCCGGCGCTGAAAATCCTGATCGAAAACGGCAAGAAGGCAGAAGCCCAGCAACGGGTGGACATCGCGGTCTGGACGGCATGGAAACTGTTTTCCGTGCTCACCGGCCCGATCATGGATTACTACACCCCGCTGGAGCACCGCAAACAGTCCTTCAAGGAATTCATGGAGGAATGGATTGTGGCGCAGTTCGAGCGGGCGCTTACCGACATGGGGCTGGATTTGCCCTGGTACTGGGACATTTTCCTCAACGATCTGAGCCAGACCCACCACGGGATGCACATGGGTTCCTACTTCTGGCGGCCTACCATCTGGTGGAACCCGGCGGCGGGCGTGACCCCGGAAGAGCGTGACTGGCTGGAAGAAAAATATCCGGGCTGGAACGACACTTGGGGGCAATGCTGGGATGTGATCATCGACAACGTGGTCGATGGCAACATGGCCAAAGCCTACCCTGAAACCCTGCCTTATGTGTGCAACATGTGCCAGTTGCCGATCCTCGGTACGCCGGGCAAGGGCTGGAACGTGAAGGACTATCCGCTGGAATACAACGGTCGTTTGTACCACTTCGGTTCTGAAGTCGACCGCTGGATATTCCAGCAGGAACCTGAGCGTTATGCCGGGCATCTGAGCCTTGTTGACCGCTTCCTGGCGGGCATGATCCAGCCAATGAATCTGGAAGGCGCACTGGCCTACATGAACATTGCCCCCGGCGAATGCGGCGACGATGCCCATAACTATGCCTGGGCGGAAGTGTACCGGGCGTTGCGCGCTGCCAAAAAAGCAGGCTGATTCAGGGTCGTTACCTAACGGAGATTTTACCTATGGCTTTGTTTCCATTGACTTCCAATTTCGAAGGGGATTTCGTGTTGCAACTGGTGCCGGTGGATACCGATAACACCATGGATGAAGTGGCGGCTGCCGCTGCGGTTCATTCCGTGGGGCGGCGGGTGCGGGATCGCCCCGACCACATCCTGCGGGTACGGCGGCAGGGGAGTGACGAGTTCCTGCCACGCAGCATGACCGTTGCCGAGGCCGGTTTCATGCCAACTGAAACGGTGGAAATCATCTGGCAGGCGCAGGCAGCCTGAGCACAATCACGGGAGTTTGGCATGAGTTTTACCAAGGTATGCACACTGGATGATGTGTGGGAGGGCGAAATGTCGGCCTACACCGTCAATGGCCACGAGATTGTGCTGGTGTGCGCCGATGGCGGCGCAATCCGGGCGTTTCAGGGCGTGTGCCCGCATCAGGACATCGCCCTGGCGGAAGGCAAATTTGACGGCAAGAAACTGATTTGCCGCGCCCATTTGTGGCAGTTCGATGCGGATAGCGGCAAGGGTATCAACCCGGAAGACTGCGCGTTGGCCAGTTACCCCGTGCGGGTGGAAGGCGAAGACATCTTCGTCAGCACCGAAGGGGTTGAACCGCTGTTTGCGCACACCTGATCCACCGATTCGACAAGGAGACACCTAATGAGTACCAGCAATTCAGGACAGGCTTACCATAACAACAGGGTGGGGCCGGTCATGCGGGCGGGCGATCTGGCGCAGGCTGTGATCGAAGCCGCCAGAATCGACAATCCGGGCAAGGAAGTGTTCATCGATGACAAGCGGGCTTACATCCGCATCCATACCGAGCAGGAGATGATCCTGCGGCAGGCCACCATTGAGGAGGAGCTGGGGCGGCCTTTCCGCATGAACGATCTGGAAGTGGATCTGAGTTCATTTGCCGGGCAGATCGAAAGCCGGGACGACTCGGTGCGCTTTTATTTCACCAAGAAACTGTGAGCGGAGGAAGCATTCATGTCGGATGTTCAAGTATTGAAACCCCAGAAAACCTGGAGCCATCTGGCGGTACGCCGCCGCAAGCCGAGCGAGTACGAAATCGTCAGCACCAACCTGCACTACAACAACCGCACTGCTGAAGCGCCTTATGAACTCGCGCCGGAAATCTTCATGAACAGCTGGTACAAGCAGAACACGTTTGGCACACAGTTGAAACACGCGGACTGGAATGCGTTCCGTGACCCGGATGAGGTGGTGTACCGCACCTATAACCTGATGCAGGATGGGCAGGAAACCTATGTATTCAGCCTGTTCGACCAGTTCAGCGAGCGTGAGCACGACAAAATGCTGGATTCGCGCTGGGCGGGTTCACTGGCGCGGCTGTATTCCCCGGCGCGTTACCTGTTCCATACCCTGCAAATGGCCTCCGCCTACGTCGGGCAAATGTCGCCAGCAAGTACCCTGACCAACTGCAATTACTTTCAGATGGCGGATAGCCTGCGCTGGTTGAGCCATACCGCTTACCGCACCAGGGAGCTGTCCATGACCTTCCCTGACAAAGGGTTTGGGCAGGATGAGCAGCGTTACTGGGAACAAGACCCCGCTTGGCAGGGCTTCCGCGAGCTGATGGAAAAGGTTCTCACCACTTGGGACTGGGGTGAAGCCATCGTGACCCTGAGTCTGGTGGTCAAACCTGCGGTTGAGGAAACCGTGTTGCGCCGGATGGGTGAAGCCGCCCGCCACAACGGTGACACTTTGCTGGGCTTGCTGACCGATGCGCAGCTGATCGATGCCGCCCGCCATCGCCGCTGGACGACGGCTTTCGTCAACATGGCGCTGCAAACCGAAGGCAACCGGGAGCAAATCCAGCACTGGATTGCCAAGTGGGAGCCGCTGGCGGATCGGGCAATAGAAGCCTACTGCGCCGCGCTGCCGGATGTACCCGACGCCGCCGAAGCTGCCAAACAAGCCACCCGTGACGTGCGCCGTGGGCTGGGATTCTGACTGCCGGAGGGATGCCATGAGTGAGCCGCTCATTGTCAATGAGAAGGACGGCAGCCAGTTTGGGCAGATGCCGCAGGATACCATCCTGCGGGCTGCCTTACGCGCTGGTATCGGGATGTCCTACGAGTGCAATTCCGGTGGTTGCGGCGGCTGCAAGTTCGAGCTGGTTGAGGGCGACATTGAAACCCTGTGGGCAGATGCACCCGGCTTGAGTGAGCGCGACCGGCGGCGTGGTCGCCATCTGGCCTGCCAGTGCCGCGCCGTGGGTGACATCCGTATCAAGGTATCGACGGCCAGCGAGTATGTGCCGCCACTGCCACCGCAACGGCAAGGTGCGGTCTTCACTGGCGCAACCGACATTACCCACGACATCCGCGAATTCCGTTTCACCACGGAAGGGAATGCGGCATTCCTGCCGGGGCAGTACGCGATGCTGGACTTGCCCGGCGTGGGGGCTTCCCGCGCCTATTCGATGGCGAATACGCCTAATGAACACGGGGAATGGCATTTCCAGATTCGCCGGGTGGCACAGGGCAAGGGGACGGCAGCGCTGTTTGAGCAACTACGTCCGGGTGATGAAGTTGGGCTGGATGGGCCTTACGGGGTGGCGTTCCTGCGTACCGATGCGCCCCGCGATCTGGTGTGTGTGGCGGGTGGTTCGGGGCTGGCTCCGATGATTTCCATTGCCCGAGGCGCGGCGGAAGCGGGTTTGTTGCAGGAACGTCGCCTGCATTTCTTCTACGGGGCGCGTACCCCACAGGATGTGTGCGGGCAGGCAATGCTGGCAGTACTGGAAGGGTTTGGCGACCGCATCCGTTACTATCCGGTGGTGTCCGAACCGGGTGAAGATTGGGCAGGCGCAAGCGGTTTCGTGCATACCCATCTGCCTGCGGTATTGCCTGCCAGCCTGCCGGAGTTTGAGTTCTATTTTGCTGGCCCACCACCCATGACGCAGGCATTGCAGGAAATGCTGATGGTGGATTACCGTGTACCTTTCGAGCAGATTCATTTCGACCGGTTCTTTTGAGGATGACAACCAAGCAGAGGCAAGCGGATGCCTGATGATGACAGGGGCACAGTAATACCGCCGGTATCGGTGCGCGGCGTGGTTATCCATGCCGATGATGCGCAGGATGTACGGCGGCAGAAAATGGCGCGGATCATTCTGGATTCCATGTACCAGTTTCTGGGGCTGCTGGATGTGGACGGCACGGTGCTGGAAATCAATCAGGCGGCGCTGGATGGCGCTGGCCTGAGCCTGCAAGCCGTGGTCGGCAAACCGTTCTGGGAAGCACGCTGGTGGGAAGTATCCGGCGAAGTCCGCCAGCGGGTGCGCGAGATGATCGGTGAAGCCCGCACCGGGCGTTTTGTGCGTTGCGACTTTGAGGTATTCGGCGATCTGCACGGTAGCCGGACGATTGTCATCGATTTTTCCCTGAAACCGATTCTGGACGATGACGGGCGGGTGGCCTTCCTGCTACCGGAAGGGCGCAACATCAGTGAAAAAATTGCCAGTAATGCCGAACTGTCACGCAAGAACGGCGAGTTGCAGGCCGCCCTGGAACGTCTGAAGGAACTGGACAGCTACAAGACCCGCTTCTTCGCCAATGTCAGCCATGAATTGCGTACCCCGCTGGCACTGATCCTCGGCCCGGTGGATCAGCTCATTAAGGACAGTGAAAATCTGGGGGAACGCGAACGTTTCCGGCTGGCGGCCATCCAGCGCAATGCCCGTGCCTTGCTTCAGCAGGTCAATAATCTGCTCGATCTGGCGCGGATTGATGCGGAGCGGATGCCGATGGCCTATGTACATGCCGATGTCGTGGCGCTGGTGCGGGATGTGGCTGCCGGATTTGAAGCGGCGGCGGAAGACCGGGGCATTACGTTGCGGGTACTCGGTGACACTGAGCTTTACGCCGATGTAGATCGGGGTAAATTCGTGCGGGTGATCAGTAACCTGTTTTCCAATGCCTTCAAGTTTACCCCGACAGGCGGGCGTATGGTCGCCCGGATCGAAGGGCTTGCCCGTGAACGCCTGCTGGTCAGCGTGCAGGATAACGGGCCGGGTGTGCCCGATGCGCTGAAACAACCGATTTTCGACCGTTTTACCCAGGGCGGTGACAGCTTGGGAGCCGCAGGCAGCGGGCTGGGGCTGAATATCGTCAAGGAGTTTGTCGAATTGCACCGGGGCACGGTGGTGGTGGTGGATGCGCCCGGTGGCGGGGCGGTGTTCCAGATCGAATTGCCGCTACGCGCCCCGGATGGGGCTTTTGTGCGTATGGGGAATGGCCGGGAAACGGTGGAGATGCCACCGGTCGATGTCGCCTTGCCGGAGTTGCCTACCCCAGCCAATAGCCACAGCCAGCTGCACAAGCCACGGGTACTGGTCGCGGAAGACAACCCCGACCTGCGCCTGTTCCTGCATGATGTGTTGGCGGATGAATACAACGTGACCCTGTGTGAGGATGGTGCATCCGCATTTCAGGCAGCACTGGCCGCGCCGCCGGACTTGATCATTACCGACCTGATGATGCCACAGTGGGATGGTGAACGCTTTGTGCGTGCCTTGCGCGAGGAGCCACGCTTCCCGAACGTGCCGGTGCTGGTGTTGTCGGCGCGTGCCGACGATGCCCTGCGCGAACACTTGCTGGAAGAACTGGCGAAAGACTACCTGACTAAACCGTTTTCAGCGCAGGAATTGCGGGCGCGGGCGCGCAATCTGGTGACGGTAAAGCAAACGGTTGACATCCTGCAAAAGGAACTCAATTCGCAGGCATCCAATATCCTCGACCTTACCGCCGGGTTGGTGGAAAGCCGCCAGCATTTGCAACGCAGCCTTGCCGCTCTGCAAGTCTCTGACCGGCGCTGGATCGGCCTGTATGAGAACACGACGGTAGGCATCGCCCTGGCTGACCGGGACGGCAGGATTGTGCTGGCAAACCCGGCACTGCAACGGATGCTGGGTTATGGGCGTGAGGAAATCGTCGGTGTTTCCCTGATTGAGATTACCGAAGCTTCCCAGCGGGAGATGACCAAGCGCAATGTGCATGGGCTGTTTGAGGGCAGGTTGCCAAATTACAAGGTGCAAAAGCGTTATGTGAAAAAGGACGGCAGTTACCTGTGGGCGAATGTATGCGCTTCGGGGATTCCGGCCTTTGCCCAGGATGGCCCGATGCTGGCGGTGATTCTGGAAGACGTTACTCAGCGTATGGCGGCGGAACGTTCGCTGGCTACCACCCGTAACGAACTGGCGCGGGTGGCGCGTTTCACCGCGATGGGTGAACTGGTGGCTTCTATCTCGCATGAAATCAACCAGCCGTTATCGGCAGTGATTACCAACAGCGATGCGGCCTTGCGCTGGCTGTCGCACGCTTCGCCCAACACCGAGGAAGTTGCCGCCGCCCTTAAACGGGTCAACCGCGATGCGAATCTGGCGGGAGCAGTCATTTCCCGCATCCGTACCTTTTTACGGGCGGGGGAAATCAGGCGTGAAGCGGTAGATGTCGGGCGAATGCTGGATGAACTGTTGCAAATGCTTCAGGTCATGTTGGCGGAAGTGGGCGTGAATGTCCGCGTCGATCTGCCTGTCGACCCGCCCTGTGCCATGGCCGATCAGGTGCAGTTGCAACAGGTGCTGATGAACCTGATTGTCAATGCAGTGGATGCCATGCGTGACCTGCATGAACAGGAACGCACCCTGATCATCACGGTAGCTACCGAAGCCACGGGCGGGTTGATCTTTACGGTGCAGGACAACGGCTCCGGCATCGCCGCCGGTACAGAAAACCGCCTGTTTGAAACCTTCTTTTCCACCAAACAGGATGGCCTGGGTATGGGGCTGGCGATCAGTCGCAGTATCGTGGAAAACCACGGAGGGCGTTTGTGGCTGGACACCCGCCAGCAGCCGGGGGCGTGTTTCCTGTTTACCCTGCCGGATAGTTCGTGAGGGAGGATACATAACATGACAAGTCAGGAACGGGTGTATGTGGTGGATGATGACCTCTCGGTCAGGGAGGCGCTCAGCAGCCTGATCCGTTCCACCGGCTTACAGGTGGAAACCTACCCTTCGGCAGCAGAATTTCTGGCATCGCCCCGTCAGGCCGGAGTCGCCTGTCTGGTACTGGATGTGCGGATGCCGGGCTTGAGCGGGCTGGAGTTACAGACCCAGCTGAAGCAACTCGACGTTTCTATTCCCATCATTTTCATCACCGGACATGGTGACATCCCGATGGCGGTGTGGGCGATGAAAAAGGGGGCGGTTGAATTCCTCTCCAAGCCTTTCAGCGATGACGACCTGCTCTCTGCTATCCGGGTTGCGCTGGATCAGGCGCATGCGTCCCATCAGGAGGAAAACGAGATCGGTGAAATCCGCCGCCGTTATGCCTTGCTGACCGGGCGGGAGAGGGAGGTTATTACCTACATGGTCAAAGGTGCACTGAACAAACAGGCAGCGGCGGAATTGGGAGTGTCCGAAATGACGGTGAAAGTGCACCGCCATAACATCATGCACAAGATGGGCGTGGCGACTTTGCCCGATCTGGTGCGGATGATGGAACGCCTGAATGCGGCCAGTAGTACCCGGCAGCAAGATAAATCTTGACAGGATATTGCCAGTATAGTCACCTCTGTTACTCTGCCAGTAACATCAACAGGGGTCTGAACAACGCTTATGGACATGCCAAAAAATCATTTCAAACAAGCCATGAAAGCCAACCAGCTACAAATTGGGTTATGGCTGGGGCTGGGCGAAACGTTTTCATCCGAAATCTGTGCGGGCGCGGGGTTCGACTGGCTGCTGATTGATGCCGAACACGGCCCCAATGACTTGCGCAGCATCCTCGCCCAATTGCAGGCGATAGCCCCGTATGCATCGCAGCCAGTTGTGCGCCCGCCGCTTGGTGATCATGTGCTGATCAAGCAGTTGTTGGAAACCGGCATCCAGACCCTGTTGATTCCGATGGTGGAAACGGCTGAACAGGCGCGGATGCTGGTGCAGGCGATGCGTTACCCGCCGTATGGGATTCGCGGTGTCGGCAGCGCACTGGCAAGGGCTTCCCGCTGGGGGCGGGTTGGCAACTACATGCAGGAGGCCGATGAGCAAATGTGCCTGCTGGTACAAGTGGAAACCCGCACCGGCATGGAAAATCTGGATGAAATTCTGGAAATCGAGTGCATCGACGGCATCTTTTTCGGCGCGGCTGATCTGGCCGCTTCGTATGGTTTCAAGGGCGAATCCAACCACCCCGAAATCGTCGAGCGCATTCTCGACGGTTTGGCAAAGGTGAAAAGCAAAGGGCTGGGTGGCGGGGTCTTGTGCAATGACAAGGCACTCAACCAGCGGTATATGGATGCCGGGGCTAATTTTGTCGCGGTGGGCGTGGATGCGCTGCTACTGGCCAAGGCGACCAGTGATTTGCTGGGGCAGTATAAAAGCGGGGTTCAGGTGGGGGCGGGGAGCTATTGAAGCGTTTCCTCCCACTCAAACCGTACCAGATTCCGCGCCTGCCCGTTAAACTCCATGCCAATCAGGAAAATCCGCTGCTGCCCGTCACGATAGGGCGCGGCGTAATCTTTGTCCTTGATTTGCTTCAGGGCGCTGCCATCCCCTTCGGCTTCGTCGACCATCTTGAACTCAAAGATGTAAACCTGCTTCTGCCCATCCGGCAGGGTAAAGCGTAGGGTAATATCCACCCGTCCCTTGTTGGTGCTTTCTTCCGCCCGCGTATCCAAACTCAGTGAGCAGAGGAAGGCATACACCACCGAGGCGTAATAGCCTTCATAAGCCGCAATCGGATTGTTGGTGTGGTTTTGGTGGGCGATGCCGTCAAACAGGGTGCGGAAACGTCGTTCCAGTGCGGTGAAGTCGTTGGTGAGGAACGCCTGATAGACCGAGCCGCGTTCGTGGCGGCTGTCGGTGAGGTAGTTTTCCAGCAGATACCCCATCAAGCTGTAACGAACTTCAAGGTTGGGGTAGGACAGGATGTATTCCGGCGTGCTGCCCGGAAATGCTGCCAGTTTCTGTTTAATGGTCAAATAACCGGTCTGGAACAGCAGGGTTTCCAGATGGATAGTGTCCACATCGAAATTACCCAGCATCTTGTATTCCATTCGCACCGCTTCCAGATCGGGCAGATGGAACGGGCGCTTGCGCAGGACTTCCACCAGAAAGCGTGGCGTGCCGGTTTCAAACCAATAGGGTAAATACTCCTTGCCTTTGCTGATGAACAGCAGGATGTCGAACGGGTTGTAAACGCTTTCCCCCAACCAGTTGTAACCGTTGTACCAACGTTGCACCAGTTCCCTGTCCGCTCCTTGCAGGTGTTCGGCAAACTCGCGATCCAGCTCGTTTTGGGTATAGCCGCACAACGCGCTGTAACGTGCATCGAGGGTAATGTCTTCCAGATTGTTCAGGCCGCTGAACAACGATACCTTGGAAAACTTGCTGACGCCGGTAAGCAGGGTAAAGCGGATATTGGCGTCGTTATCCTTGATGACGGAATACAGGTTGCGCAAGCCGTCACGCATTTCGGCGGCAATGGCAGGTTTGCTGATGTTGTCGAGAATCGGCTTGTCGTATTCATCCACTAGTACCACGGCGGACTGCCCGTATTTGATTTTGGCGGCGCGGATGATGTCGCTGAAACAACTGCTGACATCCTCCTGATCCGGGCATTCGAGGCCAAGTTGCTCCTGATTGACCCGCAGGATGTGACGGAAGCGCCGCTCCAGTTCCGCGCGGCTCTGTAAATGGCCTGCGCCGAAGCTGATGCGGATGACGGGATATTGCACTGACCAGTCCCAGTTCGGGTGGATATGCAAACCTCGGAACAGCGCTTCATTGCTAGCAAACAATTGGTGCAGGGTATCCACCAGCAACGACTTGCCGAAACGGCGCGGGCGTGACAGGAAGTAGTATTTGCCTGCATCGGTCAGCATTTGCACGTAGGCAGTCTTGTCTACATACACGTAGCCATCATTGATGATGTCTGCCAGGGTGCTGATGCCGATGGGTAACTTTTTCATGTCATTCAGTTTAGCATAAGGTGAATTTCAATAAATGGGCGCAAGCAGCAGGCTGACCGGCACGGCAAAAAACTGCCGTTCAGCCACCCGGAACGGCAGCAACCGCTCCCCACTGTAAAACACCAGACCGGATTCCAGCCGGTCACCCACAAATTCCGCCAATTGCACCAGCCCTTTGAAATCAGCTTCGCCAACGGTTGCTGACGCCTTGACTTCGATCCCGATCAACTTGCCGCCGCTACGTTCCAGCACAATATCCACTTCGTTCCTGCTGGTGTCGCGGAAGTGGTAAAGCCCGACTTCTTCATCTGCCCAGCCCATGTGCTTGAAACATTCCATGACGATAAAGCTTTCCAGCAGGTTGCCAAACTGGGCGGAGATCGACAGTTGCCGTGCGTTAGTGATGCCGAGCAAATGGCAGGCCAGCCCGGTATCGACCATGTGCAGTTTGGGCATACCCACGGTTTGGCGTTTGGCGCTGTTTTTCACGAAAGGGTAGACACGTTTGACGATAAACATCCATTCCAGCGCCTCGACGTAGGATTTGACGACCCGGTCGTTTTGCGCCAGATCGTTGGCGATGCTGGCGTATTTCAGCAGATTGCCACTCAAACCCGCCAAATATGGAATCAGGGCTTGCAGCTTGGCGTGATATTCCCCGCGCGCTGCGTACAGCGTTGCAAAATCCTTGAATAAACGCCCCTGCATGTAGGACTTGAACCAGATGGATTTGCCGCGCGTGCTTTTGCTTTGTACCTCCGGGTAGCCGCCATCCAGCAGGATTTGCGCCAGTTGTTCGCGCCCCAGTGGGGGGAATGCCTGTGGTTGGGCAAAGTCGGCTGCCAGCAGGTAGTTGATCAGATTGAAACGGCTGTCACGGATTTCGGTGATGGAAAGCGGCCACAATTCCACCCGCGCCATGTGCCCCGGCAAGGCTTCCTGCGTGCGGGCAGAACTGAAAATATCCGCCGAACCGGTCAGCAGGAACTTGCCTTTCTGTTCCGGCGGCAGGTTGTCGGAGGCGCGTTTGATGGCCGGGGTCAGTTCCGGCGCATACTGGAACTCATCCAGCACCACATTCTGCCCGGCAAAGGACTGGATGAAGCCGTGCGGGTCATTCCGCGCCGCTGCCAATACGCCCTCATCATCCAGCGACAGGTATTGCATTCCTCGCCCGGCGGCAATAGCTTTGGCAAGCGTAGTCTTCCCTGCTTGGCGGGGGCCGGTCAGGTAAAGAATCCTGAATTCTTCCAGTAATTCCAACAGGAACGAGGTGCTGTTACGTGGATACATGCGGGTTTCTCGCTATCTTAATGGGAGAAATACTAGACCTTAATGCGAGTTTTGGAAATTCTTGATGCGAGATATGGCTTTGTTTTCCGACTAATCCCAGCATCACCCGTTTGTCAATCTACCTTCCAATATCAACCAATTGCAAGGTTAAATAATCTATTAGTTCCATCATCTCAGTAGCAACACCGCTGCCGATTACTTGTTGTGCTTCTGCGGCGAAATCAATATCTCCAGTTCGGAGATACTCGATCAAGTCGGACACATCTGTTTGCAAATTTGAGGCAAAAGCTTCGAGTTGTCGGGTCAGCTCCTCGTTTTTCATGGAGAAGGTAGACTCCAAACTCCGGCGAGCGATGACCTCCTGTTCTGGGCGGTTCTCAGCGCCTAAGCCTTTACGATCCATTGAACCAAGTTCATTAGCCAAGCTCAGCACCTCTCCAAACAGGCGGGCAATAGCAGACTGAGCATACGGTAATCCGATTTCTTCAGCCCAAGTGACCGCACCTTTGATGTCAGGAAAGAGAGTTTGATAGCCAGATTTTGCGAGTGCCGGAAATGCGATACCATCGATGAAAGGCATGATCGTAAGGTTTACTGATGAATCTACCAACGATCGTATCAGCTCTGTTTGCTCTATGAGAGTGATCATCGCCACCTCAATGTCAGTCACTGGCAGTAGTGCAAGAACATCTGCTGGTGGCCACGGCAGGATACTTTTGGTGTTCATGCGAAGATGAAAATCCATCTCAACCCCGGCTGCCTTCGCCAACCGTTCAATTCCCGCCTTGCGCTGAGCTAATCGTTTCTCTCCCGCAGCTTTGGCGGATAGGGTTACAGCTCTTAATGCGTTATTCCGCTGCGCCTGCTTTCCACGACTGGCCCACGTTTTCACCGGTGGTTCTTGTCTTTCATTAGATTCACCAGCCAGTAAACGCAGGGTTTCCAATAGTGCCTTGAGCCGCATGAGTGTTGGCGGGGAGCCAGAACCAATAAGTTGCCAAGGTTCCTCGGCAATTGCCGTGTCAATATCGACGATAAGACTACTCAACCAAGCTATATATGCACCCGCTTGCTCGGGCAGCTTTGCGAACCTCTTGATCAAATTAACGCTCGCGCTATGTAGCAGGTTCTGAAATTTGGTAATAGATGTATTTACATCACCGCTCCCGACACCTGAAGCTTTTAAGGGGGAAACGGCTGGCGGAGTAAGCGCTTCGGTTTCAGCATTGAGCGAATTCAACTTCTCAAAGAGACCACCAAGCGCATCTTTTCCCCGAAGATGTGCGTCGAAAATCTTTTCTAGTGTAGGTACAAGAGCTTCGAGAATCGCCACGCCTCTCGCAAGATAGTCGCTATAACTCGGAGCAGCAACACGACGGGAAATTAAATCGAGCCACTGCCTGTTCCATTGAGGAATGGACGGTGGCGGAAGGTTTTCTCGTGGTATCCGTTTTGTCGCAAGCGGATACTCGGCAAGCCCCGCCACTTCGCCATTCGCAATAATTGCATTTGACATCGCGATGTCAGCCGATGGGCACAAGGCTAAAAGCAATTCACATAAACTCACAACTGCGTCATGCGGATTTTCTTGTACGGAGCCTGCTACATACCAAAGATCACAACGGACGATCACGCCATCATCGGCACTTTCAATAGATACAGGACTGACCCAAGCTGTCTCCACCTGAACCATTGCAAAGAGCTTTTCTTGCCCGACCTTGGTTGCCCACTGAATCGCGGTTTCACGATCCAGTGCAGATAGAGCGCTCATTACCGCTCCCACAAAATGCAGGTCGGCATTCAGCAATTTTGTTGGAACCTGCCTGAGAGCACTTCTTATCAGTTCTGTCAAAGGTGTCCCGACCAAGGCTGCAAGAATCTCATTCAGGCTCGCCAGATTCGCCTTCTTAATCAGATTCGCCAATGTGGAGGAAGACATACCATCAATCAGCAGTCGACGAGGATCATCTTCCGAGGAACCTTTGATCTGTTGGAGCCGACTAGAAGCAGCCAGAGCTTCTGGGATGATGTCGAGACTACGCAGATCGATACCGGCAATCCCAAACATCGCAGCGGCTCCGATTTGTGTTCGAGGTAGAGCACGGACTTCGGGGGAATCCAGCCATTCGTCCACACCAGCAGAAATGCGCCCGATGCCTAAACCCCGAAGTGCGGATGCAAGAGCCAGAGCATCTGGTTCCCGCTCCAACCTGGGAATCAAACAATTGAGCACTGCCGAGACCGATAAACGTCGCGCTGATAAAGTGTTAGTCACCAAGGGTTCGAGATCAGTGGCGGGCACGCTTGCAACCGTCCGTTTGAAACTTGTTTCCAAGGTTGGTAATAGCGTCTGATGGGTCAAATGCAACAATTCTTCAGACCGAAGTTGATGCAAGCCAGTAAGAGCACCTGGAGAGGGAGAGCGAATCAAATGTTCCTGGATGAGTCGCTGTAGCGCTCGCGACAACTCGGCCTCACTGACTGCGAGTGTACTCATCAATTGTGATACATCAATTTCAGCATTTGCTACGCCAGCCCAAGCACCGGAACGCAGAATATCGAGTTCAAGCGAACGAGCCGGATCCGAAATCCTGGCCGCAACCTGATCAGCCAATAGATCACGCATCCTCCGACCGTGTGTCAAAATATGGACGTATTCAAGAAGGAAGCCATCGCTCAGGTTCCACGGCTCACGCCAACCCGCCCAGTCAGTCTTGCCTGCTTCGCGCAGCTCATGCCAAAGCCGCTCCGCGAGTTCGTTGTCAGGCTCCACACGTATTTCGGCTGCACGGGCACGTTCAGCAATCAGTATTAGGGGATTTCCCTGAAAGATTCCCCCGCAATGGCTACACTTGTCTTATCGACAAGCGGAGTCCCTATCCCCATGCCCCCCGAACCCCAAACAGCTAACCCGATCCTGAGTGAATCCCAGATAGCCGACCTGAAACTGGCGGCCTCGAAAATGTCTGGCAGCACCCGCCGTGCGTTCCAGGCGGACATGAGCCGGAAATATTGTGCAGGCAACGCCCGCCAGACTGAAAGGTGTTTTGGCTGGGGTCGGGAGGGGGTGCAGTTGGGTTTGGGAGGAACAGCGCAGCGGCATGGTTTGCGTGGGTGCGCAGGCGGCGTATTGTGGCCAGAAGCGCTGGGAGGAAACCCAGCCGGAAGCGGCAGCCGCCTTGCTGGCGCTGGCGGAAGCACATAGCCAGCAAGACCCGACATTCCGCAGCAGCATCGCCTACACCCGCCTGACGGCGGCGGAAGCCATCCGGCAGTTACAGGCCATGGGTTTCAGCGGTGGACAAGTGCCCGCCCCCAGCACCATGGCGCGGATACTCAACCGGAATGGCTACCGCCTGCGCAAGGTGGAGAAAGCCAAGCCGCAAAAAAAATTCCAGAAACCGACGCCATCTTCGCCAATATCCAGGCCAACGATGGGCAGTTTGCCGATGGGGCGGTCAAACGCCTGAGCATGGACTGCAAGGCGACCGTCAACATCGGTGACTACTCACGGGGCGGGAAAACACGGGGTGACAATAAAGCCGCTGACCATGAGATGGGCTGCAAAGAGAAATACATCCCCTTTTGGCGTACTGGATGAGGACAGTGGGCAGGTTTACCTGACCTTCGGCAGTTCCAGCAAAACCAGTGACTTCATCGTGGATTCCCTGTGCCGGGTATGGGAACAGATGCCTTCTGCTGACAAGGACGCCTGCCAGTGCATCCAGATCAAAGCGGACAATGGCCCGGAAAGCAGCGGGATCAGGACGCAATTCCTCAAGCGCATGGTGGAATTCGCCAACCATACCGGTAAGACAGTCCACCTGCTGTACTACCCGCCTTACCACAGCAAGTACAACCCGATTGAACGCTGCTGGGGGATTCTGGAACAACACTGGAACGGCACCCAGCTCAAGGATGCCGAAACCCTGCTGGAATGGGCAAAAACCATGACCTGGAAAGGCATCAACCCCATGGTCGAATTCAGTCGCAAGGTTTATGAGAAGGGTGTGACCCTCAGCAAAAAAGCTATGGAGGCTGTTGAGGCGAGGCTGGAAAGAAATGCTGCTTTACCAAAATGGGACATTCTGATTCGCCCTGTTTTTGGGTAATGTCTTTGAGGTAAATCACCTTACATCTTCCTCACGAATAGAACCGAGCAGGACAACACCAGGAACTGACATCGCTTCTTTGAGCAACGCTCCCCAACTCTCCGGGTCGTTTCGCCCCACATCGTCCATGACGAAACCAAGTGGACTATCTTCCGAGGCGCGGAATGTTCGAATCAATTGACGTACAGAAGGAATATCTGCAATGCTTAGACGACGGATACGAAACCACCGTACCGTATGGCGTAATATGCTGGCTGCTTCCCACATCAAAGCTGACTTGCCAGCTCCTGATGGGCCGACGATCAATGCTGCGCGGCGCTTTTCAATACCTTCTACCAAGGCCGACCTGCTTCGGGGACGCTCAGATACCAGTCCCGCTGCAACATGGCCGGGTTCTACATCGACCCCGAGATAGAAATTCGGATCATGCAAAGGTGTAAGAAAATCTACCGGTTCGCAAACACCCTCCCGAAGAGCGCGTTCGGTCGCATCGGTATCGACAGCAGCCAATACATCTCGTATTGACCTTTCAGTATCCGAGATTGAAAGGCCACGATAGTTCTCCGGCACCAACCTGCCATTGTCATCCGCCAGAATCCCCACACGGATAAGCAGTTCAGCGAAACACATTTGGGCTGCAAGCGGAGAACAGTTCAGCCGATCCACAATCAGGCTGATGGCTTGTTCTTGTGGTGAAGGTGCTATGGTGATCGCTGTTCTCGGGATAAAATCAGCAGCCCCCTTGAACTTGGAGAGTCTTGCGCTGATTGGACCTATGATTGAACAGGTTGTGGGTTGTTCTTCCAGACGAGGAAAACCTGTAACGTTCCGCTCAATAACAAGCACCAATTTTGTTGGCTGAGGTGAGGAAACAAGTGACCGGTTCCATAAGTTCTCTATAAATCCGGCTGTTTCGCTCTCCGTATAGTTCCCGAGATGTTCACGCCGACTTTTGACCTGAACAAAGCTTGTTGTTTCGCCCCGTAGCTCTACATCATCACCACCCTCAGGAATCAAGATAGCGGGTGCTCTCCGCTCTGCCCATATTTCGACGGCTAGCCAAACGGATACCGCATCCTGATAACGGAAACCACGCCCAGCATTGGAACCAGCCCTTGATGCAGTTGTGTTCGTAGAAGAATGTTGCTTTGGGTTATGACCTTTCTTGGCTTTTGTTTTCTTGCCCATGCTTATGACCATTGTTTCTGCACCAGCTCAGGCACTCCCTATCGAAGATAAAATGGTGCTCGACGCGTGATTCTGCTGATTGTACAGGACATTGTAAAATGGGGGAGATCACTTGGAAGTGCAAGCTAAACTCAATGCCCAGCGGAAACAAATAATTGCCAAGAAAAAAGGTGGGTAAAATGAGGCTAAGGGGATTTCCCTGAAAGATTCCCCCGCAATGGCTACACTTGTCTTATCGACAAGCGGAGTCCCTATCCCCATGCCCCCCGAATCCCAAACAGACAAGCTGATCCTGAGCGAATCCCAGATAGCCGACCTGAAACTGGCGGCCTCGAAAATGTCTGGCAGCACCCGCCGTGCGTTCCAGGCGGACATGAGCCGGAAATATTGTGCAGGCAACGCCCGCCAGACTGAAAGGTGTTTTGGCTGGGGTCGGGAGGGGGTGCAGTTGGGTTTGGAGGAACAGCGCAGCGGCATGGTTTGCGTGGGTGCGCAGGCGGCGTATTGTGGCCAGAAGCGCTGGGAGGAAACCCAGCCGGAAGCGGCAGCCGCCTTGCTGGCGCTGGCGGAAGCACATAGCCAGCAAGACCCGACATTCCGCAGCAGCATCGCCTACACCCGCCTGACGGCGGCGGAAGCCATCCGGCAGTTACAGGCCATGGGTTTCAGCGGTGGACAAGTGCCCGCCCCCAGCACCATGGCGCGGATACTCAACCGGAATGGCTACCGCCTGCGCAAGGTGGAGAAAGCCAAGCCGCAAAAAAAATTCCAGAAACCGACGCCATCTTCGCCAATATCCAGGCCAACGATGGGCAGTTTGCCGATGGGGCGGTCAAACGCCTGAGCATGGACTGCAAGGCGACCGTCAACATCGGTGACTACTCACGGGGCGGGAAAACACGGGGTGACAATAAAGCCGCTGACCATGAGATGGGCTGCAAAGAGAAATACATCCCTTTTGGCGTACTGGATGAGGACAGTGGGCAGGTTTACCTGACCTTCGGCAGTTCCAGCAAAACCAGTGACTTCATCGTGGATTCCCTGTGCCGGGTATGGGAACAGATGCCTTCTGCTGACAAGGACGCCTGCCAGTGCATCCAGATCAAAGCGGACAATGGCCCGGAAAGCAGCGGGATCAGGACGCAATTCCTCAAGCGCATGGTGGAATTCGCCAACCATACCGGTAAGACAGTCCACCTGCTGTACTACCCGCCTTACCACAGCAAGTACAACCCGATTGAACGCTGCTGGGGGATTCTGGAACAACACTGGAACGGCACCCAGCTCAAGGATGCCGAAACCCTGCTGGAATGGGCAAAAACCATGACCTGGAAAGGCATCAACCCCATGGTCGAATTCAGCCACAAGGTTTATGAGAAGGGCGTGACCCTCAGCAAAAAAGCTATGGAGGCTGTTGAGGCGAGGCTGGAAAGAAATGCTGCTTTACCAAAATGGGACATTCTGATTCGCCCTGTTTTTGGGTAATGTCTTTGAGGTAAATCACCTAACCTCTATTTTGCGAAATTTTAACGCGCTTTCCGATATTGCATGGCATGACGGCTTAACGTCTCAATATCCATATCATCCCAAAGCTTGCTTTGCCATTGGGTATAGTCAAAAGGCTCACGCAAAATCAGGCTGATAAACCGCTCTGCCTGTACTTCGCCTAATGCGGAGATCAGTGCTTCAATTCCCCGTAGACGAATTTCTGTATCAGTAATAGCTGTCATGACGGCTCCTTGACGAAATCTAACGGGTTGAGACAAGTAATACCATTGACAGTTTGCAACTTTTTCAAAAGCTTGTCATCCGTGCTCAGAAAGTAGTCCGCGCCTGCGGAGATCGCGCAGGCGACATGCAAGGCGTCTTTAACCCGAATTCCTTTGGCGAGCATCATTTTGGCTGTTTCCAGCAATTGGGGGCTTTCTTCTACATCAAGATTGGCCAGATCGCGCCACTGCAAAATAGCATGACGGCGATCCGTGAAGGGATTTTGGGCATTTTCAAATTCCAGCATGTAAGACCATACCAGTTGCAGATGGCCTTCCCGAATTTGCTGCTGAATATACAGCTTTGCTTCCGCTTCCAGTTTAATGCGGATTTGCCCCTGGTCATCAAAGGGACGGTTAAACATGCAATTGTCGAGGTAGACTTTCACGCGGACTGTTTCCCCATCTCCTCCACCAACACCTGCCGCGTAATCTCCGCCGTCACGCGGATATGCTCCTCTGTCTCGCGGCAAGCCGTATCCGCATCGCGCGCCAGCGCCGCGTCGTAGATGCGCTTGTGCTCGGCGTGCACGTCGCGTTGCCCCAGATTGGCGACCAGCGAGATATTGCGGTAACGCTTATGCTGGTCGTACAGGGTATTGTAAAAATGTAGCAGCCACTTGGACGTGCAAGCTGAAATCAGCGCCCAGTGAAAGTCGTGGTTGCGCTGTTCCCAAGCGTCGATGTGTTCAAACAGGTCGAGTTCTTCCACCTTGCTGAGCTGGTAATAGGTGGAAACCACCCGCGATTCCCAGTCATCGCCGCCATGCAGGATGCTGTTGCGCAAGGCTTTCAGCTCCAGCGTGATACGCAGCTCGGTGACATCTTCGAGGTCTTCGGGGGAAATCGGTGACACCCGGAAACCACGCTGCCCTTCCATCAGCACGAAACCGTCGGCGCTCAGGCGGCTCAGTGCCTCACGGATCGGTGTTGCGCCCACATCATACATGCCGCGCAACTGCTCGATCTTGAGCTTGCTATCCGGAGCCAGCTTGCCCTGAATGATGTCTTCGCGCAGTTGCGTGTAGACGTAATCCGTCATGGTTTTGGGGGCTTCGGCGGGTTGCAGGGGGTTACTCATGGTCGATTTATCAGTATTTAAAGTCAGTAATGATGCAGTATATCAATTTCCTGTATTTTTGCCCTAACTCCATACGATTTTGCCTTTGTCGTCACTTTCTAAAAATATCGATAATATCTTTAATTATCGACAAAGTTACAGTATGCTTGATCCATTCACTGGTACAGGAGAGGTATTCCGGCAATGCAGGAGATCAAGCATTTCATCAACGGCGAATTTGTCGGCTCTGTGTCCGGCAAAACCTTCGCCAACATCAATCCGGCCACCAACCAGCAAATCGGTGTGGTGCACGAAGGTGGGCAACCCGAAGTCGATCAGGCAGTTGCCGCAGCACGGGCAGCATTGAAAGGCCCGTGGGGGAAAATGCCGCTGGCTGAGCGCATGGCACTGCTGCACAAGGTGGCGGATGGCATCAACGCCCGCTTCGACGAATTCCTCGAAGCTGAATGTATGGATACCGGCAAACCCAAATCGCTGGCATCACACATCGACATTCCACGCGGTGCGGCCAACTTCAAGGTTTTCGCTGATGCTTACAAGAGTGTGCCGACCGAAAGCTTCATGCTGGATACGCCGGATGGCAAAGGCGCACTGAACTATTCCGTCCGCAAACCCAAAGGCGTGATTGCCGTGGTCAGCCCGTGGAACCTGCCACTGCTGCTGATGACCTGGAAAGTCGGCCCGGCATTGGCGTGTGGTAATACCGTTATCGTCAAGCCTTCCGAAGAAACCCCGCGCACCGCCACTTTGTTGGGTGAAGTGATGAATGACGCAGGTATTCCACCGGGCGTATTCAACGTCGTACACGGTTTCGGCCCGGATTCCGCAGGCGCATTCCTGACCAGTCACCCTGGCATCGACGGCATTACTTTCACCGGCGAAACCCGTACCGGCGCGGCCATTATCAAGGCCAGCGCGGATCACATCCGCCACGTTTCCTTCGAACTGGGTGGCAAGAACCCGGCAGTGGTGTTTGCTGACTGCGACATGGATAAAGCCATCGAAGGCACCATGCGTTCCGTCTTCGCCAACTGCGGTCAGGTTTGCCTTGGCACTGAACGTGTGTATGTGGAACGCCCGATCTTTGATGAATTCCTTGCCCGCCTGAAAGACGCTGCCGAAGGTATGCAACTGGGTGCATGGGATGATGAGTGCACCAGCATGGGGCCGCTGATCAGCAAGGAACACAAGGAAAAAGTCCTGTCCTATTACACCAAGGCGGTAGAAGAGGGTGCGAACGTCATTACCGGCGGTGGCACCCCTGACATGCCGGGTGCATTGGCCGATGGTAACTGGGTGCAGCCAACCATCTGGACTGGCCTGCCGGAAACTGCCGCGATCGTTAAAGAAGAGATTTTTGGCCCTTGCTGCCACGTACAGCCTTTCGATTCCGAAGACGAAGTAATCGAAATGGCCAACGACACCCAATACGGTCTGGCTGCTGCGGTGTGGACGGAAAACACCTCCCGCGCCCATCGCGTCGCCGCGCAACTGGATGCCGGTATTGTCTGGGTGAACTCCTGGTTCCTGCGTGACCTGCGCACCCCGTTCGGCGGTATGAAAAACTCCGGTATCGGTCGTGAAGGCGGCGTGCACTCACTGGAGTTCTATACCGAATTGAAAAACATCTGCGTCAAGCTGTAAGGGGAAAACATGTTACCAGCAGAACAAATCCAGGCATTTGCAGACGAGCTTTATCATGCCCTGCGCCATCAGAAAATGCTTGAGCCGCTGACTTCGCGCTCCCCGGAAATGACCATTGAGGACGCTTACGCCATTTCTTCCGGCTTGCTGCAAAAGCGTATCGAACTGGACGGTGAGAAAGTCATCGGCAAAAAGATCGGTGTGACCAGCAAGGCTGTGCAGAACATGCTTGGCGTACACCAACCCGACTTCGGCTACCTGACAGACGCAATGGTGGTGGATGAAAGCGAGGAGCTTTCCCTGACCACCAAAATGATCCAGCCGCGTGCCGAGGGCGAGATTGCTTTCGTCTTGAAACACGACCTGACCGGCCCCGGTGTGACTGCTTCTGATGTATTACGCGCGACTGATTTTGTGGTGCCGTGTTTCGAGATCGTCGATTCCCGCGTCAAGGACTGGAAAATCAAGATTCAGGATACCGTCGCTGACAACGCTTCCTGCGGTTACTTCCTGTTGGGTTCGCAAGCGGCTGACCCACGCAAGCTCGACCTTTCTACCGTTGGTATGGTGGTGGAACTCAACGGGCAGGTGGTTTCCACTGGCGCGGGTGCTGCGGCGCTGGGTTCCTCCCCGGTCAGTTGCGTGGTGTGGCTGGCGAATACGTTGGGCAAGTTTGGCGTGCCTCTGAAGGCAGGCGAAGTGATCCTGTCCGGTTCGCTGGTGCCGTTACAGCCGGTGAAAGCGGGCGATTACATGAGTGTAAGTATTGGTGGGATTGGGCGCACTGCGGTGCGTTTCAGCTGAGACTGGAGAGAGAGAAACCATGGAAAAAATCAAATGTGCATTGATCGGTCCCGGCAATATCGGCACCGACCTGTTATACAAGCTGCTGCGCAGTGAAGTGCTGGAACCGGTATGGATGGTCGGTATCGACCCCGAATCCGAAGGTCTGGCGCGCGCCCAAAAGATGGGTCTGAAAACCACCCATGAAGGTGTGGATGGCCTGATTCCCCACGTTGAAGCCGACAACATCAAGATTGCCTTCGACGCAACTTCGGCTTACGCCCACGCGGAAACCTCCCGCAAGCTGACCGAAAAAGGCGTAAAGGTCATCGACCTGACCCCGGCAGCCATCGGCCCGTTCTGCGTACCCCCGGTCAATCTTCAGGATCACCTGAACAAGGGCGAAGAAAACGTCAACATGGTGACATGCGGCGGTCAGGCCACCATCCCGATGGTTTACGCCGTCAGCCGTGTACAACCGGTGCGTTACGGTGAAATCGTGGCAACGGTTGCTTCCAAATCCGCTGGCCCCGGCACCCGCAAGAATATCGATGAATTCACCGAAACCACTTCCCATGCGGTAGAAAAAGTCGGTGGTGCGAAAAAAGGCAAGGCCATCATCATCCTCAACCCGGCGGAACCCCCTTTGATCATGCGCGACACCATCCATTGCATTACTGAAGAAGAGCCGCAGCGTGACGCGATTATTGAATCCGTCAAGGCGATGGAAGCTGAAGTGCAGAAGTACGTGCCCGGTTACCGTGTGAAGGAAGGCCCGGTATTCGACGGCCATCGTGTCAGCGTGTTTGCTGAAGTGCGCGGGCGGGGCGATTACCTGCCGGAATATGCAGGCAATCTCGACATCATGACTGCTGCCGCTGCCCGTACCGCCGAAATGTTCGCCGAACAAATGCTGAAAGCCTAAGAGGAGTGTTGGAAATGAATCTGAAAGGTAAAAAAATCCGCCTGCACGACATGTCGTTGCGCGACGGGATGCACTCCATCCGCCACCAGTTCACGCTGGAAAACATGCAGGATCTGTCACAGGCACTCGACAAGGCAAAAATTTCCCTGATCGAAGTCACCCACGGTGACGGTCTGGCAGGTTCTTCCGTCAACTACGGTTTCGGCCTGCACACCGACAAGGAATACCTGGAAGCGGTGATTCCACACCTGCAAAACGCCCAGGTTTCCATCCTGATGCTGCCCGGTATCGGCACCATCGAAGACCTGAAAATGGTCGAGGATCTCGGTGTTAAAACCGTGCGTGTTGCCACCCACTGCACGGAAGCGGACGTTTCTGAACAGCACATCAAATATGCGGCCAAACAGGGCTTTGATACCGTCGGCTTCCTGATGATGAGCCACATGGTCAGCCCGGAAAAGATTCTGGAACAGGCCAAACTGATGCACAGTTACGGCGCGAACTGCCTGTACATGACCGACTCCGCCGGGCACATGCTGCCGGAAGACGTGAAGGAAAAAATCGGTATCCTGCGTGGTTACTTCCCGCAAGAGATCGAAATCGGTTTCCACGGGCATCACAACCTCGCAATGGGTGTGGCCAACTCGCTGGCGGCAGTAGAAGCAGGTGCTAACCGGATTGACGGTTCCGTGGCAGGTTTCGGTGCCGGTGCAGGCAATACCCCGCTGGAAGTGTTCGCGGCGGTGTGTGAAATGTACGGTGTGGACACCGGTGTTGACCTTTCCGCGCTGATGAATGCTGCCGAGGATGTGGCCGTGCCGATCATGGGTAATGACAACCTGCCACGCATCAACCGTAACGCACTGACGCTGGGTTATGCCGGGGTGTATTCCTCCTTCCTGCTGCATGCCAAACGTGCGGAAGAAAAGCACGGTGTGCCTGCGCGTGAAATCCTGCTGGAACTGGGTCGGCGCGGTGCCATCGGTGGCCAGGAAGACATGATCGAAGACGTGGCACTGGAAATGCTGCGCACACGCGGAGGTTGAGCATGAGCACCCTGAGCAGAGCCAAAATTGCTGAACTGGCGGAACATCTGGAAAACGCCGAACTGCAAGCTTTCGATGTGACCAAAATCACCGACGACTACCCAGACATGGACTGGGAAGATGCTTACGACATCCAATGGGAAATCCGTCGTCGTAAAGAAGCGCGTGGTTCCAAGGTGATCGGCCTGAAAATGGGGCTGACCTCCTACGCCAAGATGAAACAAATGGGCGTGGAAGTACCGGTGTATGCCTTCCTTGCCGACTATTTCAGTGTGCCGGATGGCGGCGCAGTCAAGATTGATGAGCTAATCCACCCCAAAGTGGAAGCCGAAATTGCGATTATCACCAACAAGCCGTTGCGTGGCCCCGGTTGTACCGTGGCGCATGTATTGGCGGCTACTGAGTCGGTGTTACCTGCGGTGGAAGTGATTGACTCGCGTTACCGTGATTTCAAATTCGACCTCAAAAGCGTGGTGGCGGATAACGCCTCTTCCGCCCGTTTCGTCACTGGCGGCAATGTTAAACGTGCCGATGAAGTCGACATGAAAACGCTGGGCGTGGTCATGGAAATCAACGGTGAAGTTGTTGCCACAGGCGCGGGCGCTGCGGTGCTGAGTCACCCGGCAGCCAGTGTCGCCATGCTTGCCAACATGCTGGCGGAACGTGGCGAAGAAATCCCGGCGGGTACGTTCATCATGACTGGCGGCATTACCGCAGCCATTGCCGTGAAAGCAGGCGATAGTGTCTGTGTCCGCTATCAGGACTTGGGTAGCGTCAGTATGAGCATTGTGTAAGGAGGTTTCCCATGCCATTGATTCAGGCGACCATTATTGCTGGTCGTAGTCAGGAACAAAAGGAGGCTTTCTTCGAGAAAGTGACCGCCGTTGCCGTGGAAACCCTGTGTGTGAAGCCGGAGCAGGTACGGGTGGTAATCAACGAAGTGCCTGCTGAACACTGGGCGATTGGTGGCGTCAGCAAGGCCGCCATCAATGCACGTAACGCCACCAAGGAATAATCCATGACCCATAAAATCCTTATCCTGCCCGGTGATGGTATCGGCCCTGAAATCATCGCCGAGGCGGTCAAGGTGCTGGATGTCTTCCGTGCCGAAGGCAGCCTGCAAGCGGAATACGAGTATGCCCATCTGGGTGGCGCGGGTTACGATGCCGCCGGCCATCCTTATCCGGAAGAAACCCGCAAGCTGGCCAGCGAGAGTGATGCCATTCTGTTGGGGGCTGTCGGTGGGCCGCAGTACGATACTCTGCCGCGCGAATTTCGTCCGGAAAAAGGTTTGCTGACGATTCGTACCGATCTGGGTTTGTTCGCCAACCTGCGCCCGGCCATCTTGTATGATGAACTGGCGGATGCTTCCACCCTGAAAAACGAGGTGGTTGCCGGGCTGGATCTGATGATCGTGCGTGAGCTGAACCACGGTATTTACTTCGGCCAGCCGCGCGGCATCCGTGTCCTGGAAAACGGTGAACGGCAAGGCTACAACACGGCGACTTACTCGGAATCACAGATTGAGCGGATTGCGCGGGTAGCGTTTGCAACCGCCATGAAGCGTAACAAACGCCTGTGTTCCGTGGACAAGTACAACGTGCTGGAAGTCTCTGAGCTGTGGCGTGAGGTTGTTTGCAGGGTAGGGCAGGCGTTTCCGGAAGTCGAGCTTTCACACATGTACATTGATAATGCCGCGATGCAACTCATTCGTGCTCCCAAGCAGTTTGATGTGATCGTCACCAGTAACATGTTTGGCGACATCCTGTCGGATGAGGCGGCGATGCTGACCGGTTCCATCGGGATGCTGCCGTCAGCCTCGCTGAATGCCAGTGCAGTGGGTATGTATGAGCCTAGCCATGGCTCGGCTCCCGATATTGCAGGGCAGGGTATTGCCAATCCGCTGGCAACCATTCTGTCGGCAGCGATGATGTTACGTTATAGCCTGCAATTGCCGGAATTGGCAGCGCGTATTGAAGCTGCTGTCGAGGCAGTGTTGCGGCAGAAACTACGTACTGCCGACATTTACGTATCAGGCTGTGAGAAAGTCAGTACAGCACAAATGGGCAGTGCAGTAATGGCAGCGTTAAAGTGATTTCCGTAAGGGCAAATCATTATCCGCCCTTACACCATCTTTTGCCAACACGGTATTCATTGTTGAAACCCTATGCGATATTTCACTCGACAGATCAATAAGATGGCGACCCTACAGGATGGCAGTCGCCTTGATCTGCGCAAATACCCGCACCCCTTTTTCCAGCCCCAATACGCTGGCCGATTTGCGGGTAATGTGCGCCAGCAACGGCGCACCACCCAGGTTCAGCCTCACCATGGTGCGGCCTTCACGGTCATGTGCCATGCCGGTCACCATGGCAGGCAGCACGTTGAGGATGCTGGTTTGTGCCGGTTGTTGCAGGGTCAGGCTGACATCGCGGGCATACACCCTCAGGCGGATGGCCGTACCCACCGAGGCTGCCTGCTGGTAAGGCAAACTCAAGGTTCCGCCCGCAAATTGCGCCAGGGTAAGATGGAATTCCGGTTCATGCCCGCATACCTGCGCTTGCAGGATGCTGGATGCCTGCTTGCCCTGCGCCATGGGTGAATCCAGCCGGGTGAGGGTTTCGGCAATTGGCCCGGAGGCTTTCACCTGACCGGCTTCCATTACCACCAGATGGTCGGCAAGCTGGGTGACTTCCTGCGGGGAATGCGTGACGTACAGGATGGGGATGCCAACCTCGTTCTGCAAGCGGGCGAGGAAGGGGAGGATTTCCTGTTTGCGTTGCAGGTCGAGCGCTGCCAGTGGTTCATCCATCAGCAGCACTTGCGGGCAAACCGCCAGGGCGCGGGCGATGGCGACCCGCTGGCGTTCGCCGCCGGACAGGCGTTCCGGCATCCGTTCCAGCAAATGGCCGATGCCCAGCAGTTCCACCGCCTGTTCCAGCCCGTTGGGGTTACGCACGAAACCGGCGCGTTTGCGGCCATACTCCAGGTTTTTGCGCACGCTCAAGTGCGGGAACAGGCTGGCTTCCTGAAACACGTAGCCCAGCGGGCGTTTGTGGGTGGGCAGGAAAAAATCCTGCTTGCTGTCTTGCCATAGTTTGCCCTTGACCCGCAGGAAACCCTGTGGGGCGCGCTCCAACCCGGCAATGCAGCGCAGCAGCGTGGTTTTGCCGGAACCGGAATGGCCGAACAGCGCGGTCACGCCCTTACCCGGTAGCTGCAAATCAGCTTCCAGCGTAAAGCCGCTGAAAGGCAGGCGGATATTGGCCTCAATCATGTCAGCGCTTCCTCCACGGGTTCGGCGTTAGCGTATACAACACCAACAGTACCACAAACGAAAACGCCAGCATCCCGGCGGAGAGCCAGTGCGCCTGCGCGTATTCGCCCGCTTCCACATGGTTGAGGATTTGCATGGAAATGACCCGAGTCCTGTCCGGGATATTGCCACCCACCATCAGCACTACGCCGAATTCACCGATAGTGTGCGCAAACCCCAGAATGGCTGCGGTCAGAAAACCGGGGCGCGCTAATGGCACAACCACGCTGAAAAATGTATCCAGAAAACTCGCCCGCAAGGTGGCGGCAACCTCCAGCGGGCGTGTGCCAATGGCCTCGAAGGCGTTCTGCAAAGGCTGCACGACGAAGGGCAGGGAATAGATCACCGATGCTACCACCAGCCCGCCGAAGGTGAAGGGCAGCGTCCCCAGGCCGATTGCCTTGGTGAACTGGCCGACCGGGCCGTTTGGCCCCATCAGCACCAACAGGTAGAAACCCAGTACTGCCGGTGGCAGCACCAGTGGTAGGGCGACTACCGCGCCAATAATGCCTTTCCAGCGCCAGCGGCTGTGCGTCAGCCACCAGGCGATGGGCGTGCCGACCAGCAGCAGGATCAGCGTGGTCAGCCCGGCCAGTTTCAGTGTCAGCAAGACTGCGCCGAGGTCAGCGCTACTTGGCATCGGCTTGTCCGGTGGCTTCGGCCTCGGGCGCGGCGGTTTCCGGCAGGGCATAGCCGAAGGATTCGATCACGGCTTTGGCGGCATCAGATTTGAGGTAATCCATCAGTGCTTGGGCGGCGGCATTGTTTTCGCCGGTCTTGAGCAGGATGGCATCCTGATTCATCGGCGTGTACAGGTCGTCGGTAACCAGCCAGCCGGAGCCTGTACCGATTTTGCCATCCTTGATGACTTGCGAGAGGGCGACGAAGCCCAGTTCGGCGTTGCCGCTGCTGATGAATTCCTTGGTCTGGGCGATGCTGTCACCCTGCACGATTTTCGGTTGTAGCGTTTCCAACATACCCAGCTTGGTCATGGTTTCCATTGCTGCCTTGCCATAGGGGGCAGTGTCGGGGTTAGCGATGGCGATGTGCGCGAAACTGCCGGTTTTCAGCACTTCGCCCTTGTCATCCACCATGCCTTCTTTGGCTGACCATAGCACCAGCTTGCCGATGGAATAGGTGAAGCGGGAACCGGGTACGTCCAGTTTTTCTTCCTCCGCCTTGAGGGGTTTGTTCTGGTCGGCGGACAAAAATACCTCGAAAGGTGCGCCATGCTTGATTTGCTCCAACAGTTTGCCGCTGGAACCGAAGGAGGCGATGATCTTGTTACCAGTCGCTTTCTCGAAATCGGCGGCAATGCTTTCCATCGGCTTGGTGAAATTGGCGGCGACGGCGACATGCACATCGTTAGCCCACACGCTGGTTGTGTTGGCAACCAGTGCCACGATCAGGCTGATGCCGGTCAATACTTTCATGCGTATATCCTTGTATGTCAGGTTAGTGTGCTGTTGGTTCTGAACGTACTACGGGCAAATAGTATGCCAAAAGTAAATAGATTGAGATTCATGCTGTTATGGGTTATATGGAAAGTTGCGTTTCAGACAATCGCGACGCAGGACGCCAAGATTATCGTAGCTGTTACGCATGGCATAGATTGTGCCGGGGTAATATAATCGCCACAGCATTTTTGCAACTACTGCTGATATCCAGACATGATCATCATCGAACAGATTGAAGCCCTGCGCACGCAACTCAAGGCATGGCGCAGGACAGGGGAAAGCATCGCCTTTGTCCCCACCATGGGCAACCTGCACGCAGGGCATCTGGCGCTGGTAAAACGGGCGCAGGCGCTGGGCAGTAAAGTGGTGGTTTCCATTTTTGTCAACCCAACCCAGTTTGACCGTAAGGAAGATCTGGCTGCCTACCCCCGCACGCTGGAACAGGATTGCGCGTTGCTACAGGCGGAGGGGGCGGATGTGGTCTTCACGCCCACGCCTGCGCTCATGTACCCGCTGGGTGGCTTGGCGACCAAGGTCGAAGTGCCGGGTATCAGCCAACTACTGGAAGGCGCATCCCGTCCCGGTCATTTTACCGGTGTCTCCACGGTTGTCTGTAAACTGTTCAACTTGGTGCAGCCGGATGTGGCAGTATTTGGCGAAAAGGATTTCCAGCAACTGATGCTGATCCGGCAAATGGTACGCGACCTCGATATGGACATCCGTATCGAGGGTTTACCGACCGTGCGTGAGCCTGATGGTTTGGCGATGAGTTCCCGCAATGGCTACCTGACGGCGGAGGAACGCCACCTTGCGCCGGAATTCAACCGGATTCTGCGGGAAGTAGTTGACGCGCTGCACAAAGGCAGGCAGGATTACCCCTCCCTACAGGCAGAAGCCATGAAGTCGCTGGAATCAAAGGGGTTTCGTCCCGACTATGTGGAAATTCGCCGGGTGATTGATTTGCAGCCACCGGGGAAAAATGACAGGGTATTGGTCGTGTTGGGTTCCGCCTGGTTAGGTAAAGCCCGCCTGATCGACAATATTCCGCTTCAGGATTGAAAAATTTAACAGAAACATCATAATAGTATTGCCCTGCAAAATACTTCAGCGCGATATTGTTACGGAGGAACCGCCATGGAGCTGACGCTTCTTAAATCCAAACTGCACCGTGTTACTGTCACTCACGCTGAGTTGGACTATGAAGGCTCTTGTGCGATTGATGATAATCTGATGCGTGTTGGCAATATCCGCGAGTATGAACAATTACATATCTATAACGTTACTAATGGTGAACGTTTCTCGACTTATGCCATCCGTGCCGAGGCAGGTAGCGGCATTATTTCCATTAATGGTGCTGCCGCCCACAAGGCTGATGCAGGTGATCTGCTTATCATCTGCACGTATGCCAGGTTCAGTGAAGTGGAAGCCAGTCTGCATAAACCCCAACTGGTTTATTTTGATTCCAGAAACCGCATTACCCATACTTCCAAGCAAATTGCTGTGCAGGCGGCCTGATAGTATGGCTGGCTGTCTTTAGCGCCTTGAAATAGGTGGAATATGGCAGCTGGCTTGCTTTATTATTGTAATTAGTAGATATTATGAAAAAGAGGGAAGCCGGGCTTTCTTGTTATTATTGTCGCCCGGCAAAAGTTTATTGTTATGATTCTCATCTGTTTAGGGTCTGCTCACCCTGAGAGCCTCAACCCCTTGAAAACTCTCGCAGATGGTTAACTTCATTGAGTCAGCCAGCCGTTTGGACGGTTAGGCTGACGGCTTCTCATAACAGTTCCTTCTCTTAACAGGCTTGTTGTTATTGGTGGTAAGTGCCTTCATCCTTGGCGTGTATCTTACAGGTTTGCCCTGAATCAATACTTAACTAATAAATTTTATTAATAGATATTATTTTGTTGATTTTTCGGGCTTATGGAATTTAATCCCCTGTTCAGTTTTGGCTCGCTCATAGTCGCGGTCAAAAATTAATTCAATGCCTGTTTCACCGTTGGCATCATTGATCGCCTTGACCATTTTCAATTCCGGAATCCGGTCAGCCAACCAGGTGCAAAGCGCCATCGACAGGGAATAGTTTTCAGCAAACAATGCATTGATGAGGGAGTTGGCAACGAACCGGCAGCGGGCTATTGGGTCGGGATGCGGAAAAAATTCCTCATCAACCTGAATGCCCTGATCCATGCGGGCATCCATGTCTTCCAGATAACGGCGCTGATGACCGGGAATAGGCTTGGCCCGGTCAAACTCCAGAATGGGCGCATCATTGACGACAATGTGCAGCTTGTTTCCACCTTGACGCATAGCCTTATCCCAACTCGTCAAAGCCAGCCAGTTTGTACAGGCGTTTGGCTTCTGCCTCGTCTTGCGGAACCCCGTTACCTTGCTGGTACATCATCGCCAGCGTGGTCAGGGAACCTTGCAGGCCCTGCTCACCAGCAGCACGGAACCATTTGGCGGCTTCCTCACCATTTTTTTCCACGCATTCGCCTTCCAGATACATAAAGCCGAGGCCGTGTTGCGCAAGACCGTAACCTTGTTCAGCAGATGCCTGCATCAGGCTGAAAGCTTTGGTGTCGTTGCGGACAACACCGAGGCCGTTTTGGCACATGATGGCGCACAGGTGTTGCGCAACCTTGTCGCCTTGCTCGGCAAACGGGGAAAGCAGCTGCATGGCGCGGGAAAAATGCTTGGCTTCAAACGCGGCCATGCCGCTGGCGAAATCCATAGACTCAACATCGGATTGTGACACGGGAATCTCCTTGTACGTAAAATCGGCCTCAATCTTAGCGCATTCTGGCTCGGCTGCCGAAATAGCCCGCCCGGATGTCAGTGTTACCCCTATAGGGATATTCAGTATCAGGGGTGCCCTTTTTAAACTTCCGCGACATGGAAAATGCCACGATGACCGATATTAATACCGACCTCAATTTGAAACTGCACATGCGCCAATGCATCCAGAAAGTGGCGACGGGTCCTGAATACAGCAAGGATCTGAGTTACGAGGATGCCTATCACGCCATGCGCCACATTTTAAGTGGCGAGGCTGACCCAGTGCAGGTAGCGGTTTACTTCATTGCCCTGCGCATGAAACGCGAGACGGATGAGGAAAACCGTGGCACGCTGCAAGCCCTGATTGATGCTTCCGTCATCAATACAGCGAATGTTGACGAAGTGTTGGACGTTTCCGACCCGTATGATGGTTATGCACGCGGCGTACCGGCATCAACGTTCGTACCGGCAGTGCTGGCGAGTATGGGCGTGCATGCGGTATTGCACGGTCTGGAACAGGTGGGGCCAAAATACGGTGCTACCCACCACAAGGTTTTGAAGGCGGCAGGGCTGAATGTCAACCTCACCCCTACTGAAGCAGTTGCGCAACTGGAGCGCATTGGCTGGACATATCTGGATCAAAGCCAGTTTGCGCCGCGTCTGCATGACCTGATCCCCATCCGCCAGCGGATGATCAAGCGGCAGGTGCTGACCACGGTGGAAACCCTGTTGGGGCCGATCCGTGGCAAGCGCAAAACCCATTGCATGGGTGGCTATGTACACAAGGCATACCCGGCGATTTATGCATCGCTGGCACGCCAGTCCGGTTTTGACAGCGCCATGTTCGTGCGCGGCGTGGAAGGTGGTATCATCCCTTCCCTGCAACAGGCGGGCAAGTTGTTCTACTACTATGAACAAGGTGAAGAACAGCAACGCGACCTGACACCTGCGGACTTGGGCATCCAGGCAGAAGTACGCGCAGTGCCATTGCCGGAAGGCTTGCCTGCCGCGCCCGTGATTGGCGATGAAATCGCCACGACGGTAGACAGCGGTGCACTGGCCACCAAAGCAGCTGAGTTGGGCATGGCGGCGCTGGATGGCGAAAAAGGTTTGATGTACGACAGTTTGGTATACTCTGCCTCGATTTGTTTGGCGCATCTGGGGCGCTTCGGTTCCATTAGGGAAGCCGCCGATGCGGTTCGCGCTACGCTGGATAGCGGCAAGGCGCTGGAAACACTACGTGCTGCGGCGTAAGAGCACCACGTTTATTTTTATTCTTTGATAGAGAGGACATGGCAAATGAATATGGAATACTACAACGCAGTAGTCGCAATGGAAAAAGCGGGCGTTGACCCTGAGTTTTTGCAAGGTTGGCAAGGTGGTTACCTGCTGAACCCAATGCGCGAAGAACAGCGTCTGACCGAAGCCTATGAAGCAGGTTATGCTGCTGGCCAGGAAAAAGACATGGACGCTTACAAAGAGTGGGTGAAAGGTTAATTCCTCTCCACTTGTAATAAGTTGATAAAAAGCGGGCTGCGGCCCGCTTTTTTGTTGTCGCCGATTTAGGTACGTTTGTCGGGCGGCTACTTATCGCTAGCGGCATGTTACAGGGACAATACCCACATATGTTTATCTAATCAGAACTATAAACGGGTATGTACCTTGATTACGCAACTTGTAACCCCTATACGTGAATTGCGTGATATTGTCCCAGCCTGGGATGCACTCGCGCGGCAGACGCTTGAACCCAATGTTTTCTACGAAAGCTGGGCGCTGATGCCAGCACTGGAGGAACTGGTTCCGCAAGACGGGCAGGTGGCAGTACTGCTGGTGTGGGCGGATGCTTCCCACTCGCTGCTGACTGGCCTGTTCCCGCTGGCGCAAGAACGCAGCTATCACAAATTTCCCGCCTGCCACTGGATGAACTGGCTGCATTTGCACTGCCCACTGGGGACGCCGCTGCTACATCGGGATTATGCCAGCGAAACCTTGGCGGCTCTGTTTGGCTGGTTGCGCGGGTATTCCGGTGCCATGGCGTTTTCGTTCAACAAGATTCCAGCGGATGGGGTGTTTGCCAAACATTTGCGCGGTTTCACCCGTAGCCAAGGCGGTTTGCTGAATGAACACGATACCTGGGAACGTGCCTTGCTGAGCGGGGGCAGTTCCGGGGAGGAGTATTTGGCAAACCACCAGCGCAAAAAGAAGCTGAAAGAGTACAGTCGTCTGCGGCGACGGCTGGAGGATTTAGGTGATCTTGAGCTTGAAGCACTGCTGCCGGGGCAGGGCAGTAACCTGACCCAATGGATGGCGGATTTCCTGCACATGGAGCAGGCTGGGTGGAAGGGGCGTTCACAGACCGCGATGGCCTGTAGCCACGGCGAACGGACATTTGCTGAAAACCTGATCCGCAACGCTGCTGAGCGTGGCCAGTTGATGATGCTGAAATTGCTGCTGGATGGTGAACCCATTGCCATCAAACTCAACCTGGCGAGTGCCACCGAGGGCAGTTATGCCCTGAAAATCGCCTACGACGAACGCTTTGCCGCCTATTCCCCCGGCGTGTTACTGGAATTGGAAAACATCTACAGCACGCTGGATGATGCCCACCTCGGGTGGATGGATTCCTGCGCTATCCCCAACCACCCGATGATCAACCATTTGTGGGTTGGGCGGCGCAGGATGACGAACTTTCATGTCAGCACCCACCGCATACTAAGCAAACCACTACTTCACACCATGCATCTGGTGAAGACCGCCTATCACTACTATAAAGGAACACAGGCATGAACTATCTGGATATTCGGGAGGATCAGTTTGACGAAAACTTCCCTGATTATGGTTTCACCCTCCGCCATAATCTGGCCAGGCTGCCCGCCTTTGAGTTACCGCATCTGCTGGAGTTGAGCCGCCAGTTGCCGGCTGATTGCGTCGAATACAATACGGGAACCCTGGAGCCGGGTCAGGATCCGACCCGCACGCCGCGCAATGGACTGAGTGTGGATGAAACCATCCAGCAAATTGAACATTGCCGCTCATGGCTGGTGCTGAAACATGTTGAGCGCGACCCAGTTTACAAGGCGCTGTTGGATGCTTGTCTGGATGAGGTTTACCCGTATGCGTCGCGGAAACTGGGCGGGTTCCACCACCGGTCGGCGTTTATTTTTGTGACATCCCCTGGCATGGTGACACCTTTCCACTTCGATCCGGAACATAACTTCCTGCTGCAAATCCGGGGGGAAAAGACTATGCACCAGTTTGACCGGAATAATCGCATTATCCTGCCCGAGCCAGCGATTGAGGACAAATACGTTGACACCAACAGCCACCGTAACCAGCTATTCCGCGACGAATTCCAGCCATGGGCCGATACCTTCGTGCTGAAGGTGGGGGATGGCCTGTTTGTGCCGGTCAATTCGCCTCACTGGGTACAGAACGGCAAGGAGGTCTCGGTTTCTTTCAGTATTACCTTCCATTCCGAAGAATCAGACCGGATTGCCCGCCTCTACAAGCTGAACGGCATGTTGCGCCGCCGGTTTGGGTTTGATCCCGCCCCGGTTGGCAGCAAGCCGCACCTCGATGCCCTCAAGACTGGCGGGATCAAGGCTGCGCGGCAGGTGAAACGTCTGCTTGTTTCAGGAACCTAAACAGATCGCTGTCGGTTGATAGCACCAGGGTTGAGTCATCCGTAACGATGGATTGGTAAGCATCCATCGTGCGGGTGAATTCGTAAAACTTCGCGGATGCCGGGCTTTGGTTATAGGCACTGGCGTAAATTTCTGCTGCCTTGGCATCGCCTTCACCACGGATTTCTTCCACTTTGCGGTAGGCTTCGGACTGAATTTTGTTCAGGTCGCGGGTCATGTTGCCACGGATGCGGGCAGCTTCACCATTGCCTTCGGAACGGAAACGCTCGGCGATCTGGCGGCGCTCACTGATCATGCGTTCAAAGATTTTCGGTTGTACGCTGGCGTTGTAGTTGATGCGCTTGAAGCGGATGTCGAGCAGCTCGATACCGAACACCTGCACTTTGTCGGCGGCGGCCTTGAAGATTTCCTGCTCGACCTGTTCACGCCCTTTACGGATCGGGACGAGGACGCCGACCGCATTGCCGCCGGGTTGGTTGCCGGTAGCATCCGCGCCTTCGCCCAGGGTCGGGTCTTGCAGCGGAATGCGGTCTTTGGTGGTGCGGATGATTTCGATCAGCTCGTGCTTGGCGACGGCGTTGCGGGTTTCGCTGCCGAGGATGTCATCCAGCCGAGACAGGGCACTGCGCTCATCACGCAGGCGCAGGAAGTATTGTAGCGGTTCGGTGATGCGCCAGCGGGCGAACAGGTCGACCGAGATGTAGAGTTTGTCCTTGGTCGGCATGTCGGAGGGGTTGCCATCCCACTCCAGGATGCGTTTATCGATGCGGTTCACCTCCTGGATGAAGGGCAGTTTCATTTTCAGCCCGGCTTCGGTGACAGGCTCACCCACCGGTTTGCCGAACTGGGTAATGATGACCTGCTGGGCTTCGCCCACGGTATAGAAGGCATTGAACAGCAGGAAAGCCAGCAGCGCGGCCGGGATTAACAGTAAACGGTTCATGGTTGCGCCTCCTGTTGGTTTTTCTGTTTGTTGGCGGCTTTTTTCGGGTCAAGGTTCAGCAGTGGCAAAATGCCTTGCATGTTTTCGTCCACCACCACCTTGTTTTTGACGGCGGGCATGACCTGTTGCAGGGTTTCCAGATACAAACGGCGTTGGGTGACTTGCGGGGCTTTCTGGTACTGGGCGAATACGGCGTTGAAGCGCGCCACGTCACCCTCGGCTTCGTTGATGCGCTTGAGGCGGTAGCCCTCAGCTTCACGGATGCGCTGGTCTTTTTCACCTTCTGCCAGCGGGATGACGCGGTTGTAGTCGCGGCGGGCTTCGTTGATCAGACGTTCCTTTTCCTGTTGCGCCTGATTGACTTCGTTGAACGAGTCCTGCACCGGGGCGGGGGGGTTAATATTTTTCAGCTGCACCTGGTCGATGCTGACGCCCATGGTGTAGCGGGTGGCGAGTTGCTGCATCCTCGCCAGCGCTTCAGCTTCGATTTCCTGCCGCCCGATGGTGATGACTTCATCCACGGTGCGGTCACCGACCACTTCACGCATGACAGATTCGGATACATCGCGCAAGGTTGCGCCTGGTTCCCGCACGGCAAACAGGTATTTGACCGGTTCGGCGATGCGGTATTGCACGACCCATTCCACCAGCGCGGCATTCAGGTCACCCGTGACCATGGGGGATTCTTCTGCTGGTGTGTTGGAATACTGGTCAGGATTGGTCGCGCCTTCAGTGTAAAAGCCGAATTCCTGCTTGAGCTGGCGCTTGACGGGCAGGATGGTGGCGACATCCACGCCGAACGGAATCTTGAAATGCAGCCCCGGCTGTACTTCCGATTGGTATTTGCCGAAGCGTTGCAGCACTGCGACGGAATCGCTGGGCACGGTATACCAGGATGACCATGCCGTCATACCCAGCAATAGCAGGATGACAGGGGTTGCGCTGAAAGCGCGGGCGCGTGGAACCCTCAGTGACGGCAGCGACGGTGGTTTCATGGGCTTTCCTCCGGTAGGCGTCATTATTATTGGAACCACTCTACGCGGGATTGCCCCCTATTGCCATTTTTCCCCGACCGCCAGTCTACTGGAATGCCCCGTTTATCCTACGCTGGCGGAGCCTTTCTGGCCGAGCATCTCTGGTGTCACCAAGGTGATGCCTTTAGAGGTAACGCGGAAACGTTGCGCATCCGCTTCCCGGTCTTCACCGATCACCGTGCCTTCCGGCAACTGGCAGCCCCGGTCGATCACGGCGCGGGTAATGCGGCAATGCCGCCCGACTTGCACCTCCGGCAACAATACCGACTCCCTGACTTCGCTGTAGGAATGCACCTTGACGTTGGAAAACAGCAACGAATTGATCACGGCAGCCCCGGAAATCACGCAGCCTGCCGATACCACCGAATCCAGCGCCTTGCCTTCGCGCCCCGGATCCTGGAACACAAATTTGGCTGACGGCAACTGGCGGTGGTAGGTGAGGATCGGCCAGGTTTCATCGTACAGGTTCAGTTCCGGGTCAACGGATACCAGTTCCATATTGGCTTCCCAGAAGGCGTCGATGGTGCCGACATCGCGCCAGTAGGGTTGTTTGCCGGTTGTTGGGTCACGAAACGGGTAGGCATACACTTTGTGGTTGGCAATGATGGAGGGGATGATGTCTTTGCCAAAGTCACGGCTGGATTCGGGGTTGGCGGCATCCTTGTGCAATTGATCGAACAGGAAATCGGTATTGAAAATGTAGTTGCCCATTGATGCCAGCGCAGTGTCGCTTGACCCTGGCATCGGTTGCGGGTTGGCGGGTTTCTCATCAAAAGCGGTTACCCGGTGGCTATCATTGACGGTCATGACGCCGAAACCCTTGGCGTCTTCTAGTGGTACGCCGACGCAGGCTACGGTCATATCTGCGCCTTTTTCGGCATGGTAGGCGAGCATTTCGCCATAATCCATTTTGTAAATGTGGTCGCCTGCCAACACCATGACGTACTTGGGGCGCAAGGTTTCCACAATGTCGAGGTTCTGGTAGATGGCGTCGGCGGTGCCTGCGTACCAGTTGCCGGTGGTACGTTGCGAGGCGGGCAGCACTTCCACGAATTCGCCGAGTTCGGAACGGAAATTCGACCAGCCATGCACCAGATGGCGGATCAGGGAATGCGCCTTGTACTGGGTCAGCACGCCAATGCGGCGGATGCCGGAATTAACGCAATTGGAGAGCGGAAAGTCGATGATGCGGAATTTGCCGCCAAAGTAGACAGCCGGTTTGGCGCGGCGGTCAGTCAGTTCGTACAGGCGTGAGCCACGCCCACCGGCCAGTACCAGCGCTAGCGTATCGCGGGTCAGCAGGCTGACAAAACGGGGGTTGTTGGTCGTCATGATGTTATCCCTCTTTTTTATAGGGCTTACTGTACGCCGGTTTACTGGCTAATGCGAGTCAGCAAGTCAATGAAAGCGTGAATATTCATTGACAGGATGGGGATGTTGTAACCTGGTTACACGGTAAACTGCCTGCGTTCCACAACATCTGCTATCCTTGGCTGTACCAAACGCCCCAAACCAACATCAAAACGAGGTAGGCATGGACACCACACAAATCGGCGTAATCGGCCTTGGCGTCATGGGTTCCAATCTGGCGCTGAACCTGAGCGACAAAGGCTTCTCACTGAGCGTTTATAACCGCACGTATTCCCTTACCGACCAATTCATGCGTGAACACGCGCAAGGCCGCGAAATCCGTTCCGCAGAAACGCTGGAGGAATTCGTCAACCAGCTGGGCAGCCCGCGCACCGTGCTGCTGATGATCACCGCAGGCCGCGCGGTGGACGCCGTAATCGGCCAGTTGCTGCCGCTGCTCAGCCCCGGCGACATCATCATCGACGGCGGCAATTCCAACTACAAGGATACCAACCGCCGCTGGCAGGAGCTGACCGAAAAGGGCATCCGCTTCGTCGGCATGGGCATTTCCGGCGGGGAAGAGGGCGCGCGCCACGGCCCCTCCATGATGCCCGGCGGCAATGTGGACGCATGGCCTGACATCCGCACCATGTTCCAGAAAGCTGCCGCGCAGGTGGATGGCGAAGCCTGCTGCCAATGGCTGGGCGAAGGCGGTTCCGGCCACTACGTCAAGATGGTGCACAACGGTATCGAATACGGCGACATGCAACTGATCGCGGAAGCCTGCCACCTGATGCAACACGCGCTGGGAATGGATTTCGACGCGATGGCGGATACTTTCGCCGCATGGAACAAGGGCAAGCTGGAATCCTACCTGGTCGAAATCACCAGCGAAATCCTGCGCCACAAGGATGTGGATGGCAGTCCATTGGTGACAAAAATCCTCGACCGTGCCGGGCAGAAAGGCACTGGCCTGTGGACGGCGCAGGATGCGCTGGAACACACAGTCCCCCTTACCCTGATTACTGAAGCCGTTCATGCGCGGATGCTTTCCGCCCGCAAGGATGAGCGTGTGAATGCCGCTAAACTGTTGGGTGGATCGGCTGAACCCGTACCGGCTGAGCAGCATCAGGCATACCTCGACGCTATCCACGACGCACTGTATGCATCCAAACTGGTGTCCTACGCGCAAGGCTTCATGCTGATGCAGACTGCGGCGCAGGAGTACGGCTGGAATCTGGCTTATGGTGATATTGCCCTGCTGTGGCGGGCGGGCTGTATCATCCGCAGCCGTTTCCTCGGTGACATCAAGGCCAGCTTTGAGCGTGAGCCAGTGCCGCAAAACCTGCTGCAAGACCCGTTCTTTGTCGGGGAGATGAAACAGGCCGAAGCAGGTTGGCGCAAGACCGTGGCGCTGGCGGTGATGCAGGGTGTGCCTGCGCCTGCGTTGTTTTCCGCGCTGTCATTCTACGACGGCTACCGGTGCGCGGAGGGTTCCGCCAACATTCTGCAAGCGCAACGCGACTACTTCGGGGCACATACCTACCAGCGTACCGACCGCGACCCGACACTCGCATTCCACACCCACTGGAGCGGTGACGGTTCCGAGGAGCAAACGTCATGAGCTGCGGTGGCATTTCCCACGCCTACGTGATTTTTGGCGCGACCGGTAATCTTGCCGCCACTAAACTGCTGCCAGCGTTGTACCAACTCCATTGCATGGGGCAGATGGCGGAGGATGTGGAAATCCTCGGTTGCGGGCGCACCCCCTACACCCGCGACAGTTGGCAGGAAGAAGTCCGCAAGCAGTTTGTCGAAGCGGGCATGGCCGAAAGCCCCTGTCTGGCGAGCTTCATCCAGCGGCTGGATTACCTCTCCGGTAGCCTCAAGGACGCAGGTTTCTATCAGGCGTTGGGCAAGTGGATCAGCAATGATGGCGAATGCGCCAACAACGTCATTTTCTACCTGTCAGTCAGCCCGGATTTGTATGTGGAAGTCACCGAAGGTCTGGCCGCCGCCAATTTGTTGGATGAAACCCACGGCTGGCGGCGCATGGTAATCGAAAAGCCGTTCGGCCATAACCTCGAATCCGCCCGTGCCTTGCAGCACAGCTTGAGTGACCACCTCAAGGAAGAGCAGATTTACCGCATTGACCACTACGTCGGCAAGGAGGCTGTGCAAAACCTGCTGGTGCTGCGTTTCGCCAACCTGATCCTGGAGCCGTTGTGGAACCGTCACCACATCGACCACATCCAGATTACCCATGCCGAAACCCTCGGCGTGGAAGGGCGCGCCAACTACTACGACAAAAGTGGCGGGGCGGTGCGCGACATGATCCAGAGCCATCTGCTGCAAGTGATGGCGCTGCTGGCGATGGAGCCGCCGGTGTCCCTGCAATCCGAATCGCTGCGTGATGAAAAAGTCAAGGTGCTGCAATCCATCCGCCCGGTTGATCTGGAGCAGCTGGCTACCCACGCTATCCGTGGCCAGTACGCCGCCGGGGAAATCAGCGGGCAGGCCGTTCCCGGCTACTTGCAGGAAGAGGGTGTTGCACCGGGTAGCCATACCGAATCTTACGCCGCCATGAAGCTGTACATCGACAACTGGCGCTGGAAGGGTGTGCCATTTTACCTGCGCACCGGCAAACGCCTGAAGGAACGCCGCTCGATGGTGGCGGTCAGGTTCCGGCGTCCGCCCATGCAATTGTTCCATGGTAGCGGTATTTCCCAGCCGCATCCCAATTGGCTGCTGATCGGTATCCAGCCGGAAGACGCGGTGCGCATGGAAGTTTCCGCCAAAGTGCCGGGGCTGGAAATGCGCACCCGCCAGATTGTGATGGATGCCTCGGTCGGCCACCCCGGCGAACGCAAGGCCGAAGCCTACGAGGAACTGCTGCTGGACGTGATCAAGGGCGACCGCTCACTGTTCCTGCGCTACGACGAGGTGAAGGCCGCGTGGAATGTGGTTGACCCGGTGATGCAGCGCTGGGGGGAAGATGAGCAACTGCCACTGCAATACCCCGCTGGTGGCTGGGGGCCGAAAGCGGCGGAGAAGATTTTCGAGGGTTCTGACCGGGCATGGCGGCATTCGCTGTCCTGTAATGGTGATGAATAATGATGTTACCTGTAGATACTGAGGTGCTGGCATCTCCCGAAGCAGTAGCGCAGCGGGCATGTGATTTGATCATGGCAGCGGCACAGGCGGCCATCCGCGAACGCGGTGTGTTCCGGTTGGTGATGGCAGGTGGCGGCACGCCCAAGCAGGCGTATGCACTGCTGGCACAAACGCCACAGGATTGGGACAAGTGGGAATTATACTGGGGGGATGAGCGCTGCTTGCCGGTCGATGATCCTGAACGCAATTCACAACTTACCTTGCCCACCCCGCACCGTTACCCGATTCCGGCGGAACTGGGAGCGGAAGCGGCGGCGCAGGCGTATGTGCAAACCATTGTCGATAAGTTACCGTTTGATCTGGTGATGTTGGGAATGGGGGAGGATGGGCATACGGCGAGTTTGTTTCCGGGGGATGAGGGTTTAGGGGTGTATGGTATACGTCCATCTTTATCCCCCCTAACCATTGCTGTCCACAATGCCCCCAAACCCCCACCCGATCGCGTCAGCCTGACAGAGATTGCCCTGCAAAATTGCCATCAGCAGTTGGTGCTGGTGACAGGCGCAGGCAAGACGGAGGCCATGTCTGCCTGGCAAGCTGGCGCAGACTTGCCAATTGCCCGCGTGGTACGTGCCGACGCCTGCCTGCTGCTGGACGCAGCGGTTGGCATTCAGGATTTAAACGGGCAAAATACAGCATCTTTTGACCACTGACAGGCTTTTGCGATGTCCCATTTCCCCGGAATGTACCCCTACACCCGTATGCGCCGTATGCGCCGTGATGATTTCTCCCGCCGTTTGATGCGTGAAAATGTGCTGACTGCCAACGATCTGATCTGGCCCGTTTTCGTACTGGAGGGCGCAAATACGCGCGAAGCCATCCCCTCCATGCCGGGTGTGGAGCGCGTCAGCATTGACCTGTTGGTACAAGAGGCGGAAGCAGCGGCAAAACTGGGTATTCCGGCCATGGCACTGTTCCCCGTTACCCCGCAGGAAGCCAAATCCGACAAGGCGGAAGAAGCCTGGAACCCGGATGGTCTTGCCCAGCGTGCGGTGCGGGCGTTGAAGGCTGCTGTGCCGGAAGTGGGCGTGATTACCGATGTGGCGCTCGACCCGTTCACCTCTCACGGGCAGGATGGGCTGATGGATGAAAATGGTTACATCCTCAACGATGAAACTGTTCATGCGCTGGTCAAACAGGCGCTGTCGCACGCCGAAGCGGGCGCTGATGTGGTTGCCCCTTCCGACATGATGGACGGGCGTATCGGCGAAATCCGTGATGTGCTGGAACAACATGGGCATGTGGGCACGCGCATCCTCGCGTATTCTGCCAAATATGCCTCCAGTTTTTATGGCCCGTTCCGCGATGCAGTTGGCTCTGCCGCTAATCTCAAGGGTGGTAACAAATATAGCTACCAGATGGATCCGGCCAATTCCGACGAAGCCTTGAGGGAAGTCGCGCTCGATTTGCAGGAAGGTGCGGATATGGTGATGGTCAAGCCAGGGATGCCCTACCTCGACATCGTGCGCCGCATCAAGGATGAATTCAAGGCTCCGACCTACGTCTACCACGTCAGCGGCGAATACGCGATGTTGAAAGCGGCGGGTATGAATGGCTGGATCAATGAAAAAGCCTGCGTACTGGAAGCCCTGCTGGGCATGAAACGTGCGGGCGCGGATGGCATTTTAACCTATTACGCCAAGCAAGTGGCGGATTGGTTGCGGAACCCTTGATGCCACATATTGTGGATTAAACATGGCATTAGGCAGCAAAGTATTTAGGACTGACGTAAAATATCATTTCTGATACAAATTGGGCTGTTTCGTTGATGCGTAAGTTCTATATTAGACCAGAGTTTGATGATGGGGGCTTGGGTTTCGGCTATCCATATCGGCATCATGCTGGAGAATATTGAATTCAGCAGGAGCTGGGCAAATTTAGGGTTAGCCTGCGTCGTTTGTCCAGCAATAGAAATGTTAAGAAATGTTGCGATTGCTTCCGTAATTTTTTTGTGACGTGCGATAATTGCTCTTGTATTTTAGATTCTGTCAGAGGTTTTTCCATGTCGGATGAAAAAAACAAGTCCCCCACAGTGTCCGCTGAAGACTCCGCTGTACGGCGAAAAAAACCTACGCTTTCACAGCAGGTTAAGGAGCAAGCTGAAAAGATTGAGGCATTGGTGGTCAGGTTGCAGCAGAAAGAGCTGGAGTTGATCAGTTTAAACCAACAGTCGCGCTTGATCGACGAATTGAGCCTGAAGCTGCAGAAAACTGAGCAGGTTATAAAAGCAAAAACTGCACAGACTCAGGCGCAAGACCAAACGATTGAGGCGCTTCGGAGGCAGCTAATGGAAAATGGACAGCAAGTTACCGGTGCGCACGAGCAGGCAGCACTGATTGACGAACTTACCACCCGGTTGCAGGAGGTGGAAATCAAGCTGGCTGCAACTTCGCTGCAAAACAAGCATATGGTTGCCCAAGGCGTGGTGAAAACCCACATTATTGCAGGGATGGCATTGGGTTTGTTACCGGCTCCGTTGTTTGATATCGCGGCCTTGACTGGAACCCAGGTGAATTTGCTGCGTAGTCTTAGTAGACACTACGGTGTGGATTTTGATGAAAAAGTCGGTAAAGCTGTCCTGGCTTCGTTAATCGGCGGCTCTGTACCGGTGGTAACGGTGGTGAGTCTGAGCAGTTTTGCCAAGCTTATCCCCGGAATTGGTACACTCGGCGGCGGGATCAGCATGACGGTATTGTCGGGCGCCATGACTTATGCTACGGGTCAGGTTTTTATCCGGCATTTTGAAGCTGGCGGAACTTTCCGGAATTTTGACGCCAAGCACTGGCGGACGTTTTTCAGGGAACAATTGGAAGAAGGCAAAATCCAAATCAAAAGTAAGCTGGAGAGATAGATCAGGTAGCGATTTGGCATCAGGCTAGCGAAGCGCTGCTTCTGCATAAAGTTTAGGGTATTCATGACATGGCAATGGCTGACAATTTGTTCCAACCGGAACCCTTTTTTATTGAATTTGAGCAGGTCTATCTGCATGGAGACATGTTACGCCCGCCTGACAAGGTTGATTATCCGCCCGCCGTTCTTTTTTTACATGGGGCTGACCGTTCTGAAGACCGTACTGTATTCAATGTGCTGCGCCAGTTATTGTTGAGTCAGTATGGCCTGTCTTCCTGTGCCTTTGATTTCATTGGGCATGGCAGCACCGGAGGTAAATGGGGCTGCTCAACCTTGCAGGAATGCACTGCTCAGGCGCTGGACATGGTGGATGCCTGCTTCGATTGCCAGCCTTTCAGTATCGTGGGTGTGGGTATGGGCGCTTATACGGCGCTCAAGGTGGTTCCGGAAGACTCGGTGTCCAATCTGGTTTTGATCACACCGGCCTTGTATTCTCCCGAGGTTTATGAGACTACATTATGCGAGGTGTTTAACCAGGACGCGCCGGATGCACCCAAACATTGGAAGCAGACGGATGTGTGGGAGGTGATGCAAGGTTTCCAGGGTAAAGTCTCCATTGTGACCGCCAGTCAGGATCAAATGATTCCACCTGAAATAGCGACCCGGCTGTACAGCCAGGCTGGCGTTGCCCGGGAACGCCGCATAGTGGAAGTCCCGGGTAGTTCCCACGCGCTGATAGCGTTTGCCAACCGGCATCCCGCTATCTTGTCCAGCCTTGCCGGTGTCATTGCCGATACCTGTTCCCTCAGTGAAGCTCAGGAACCCAGGCTTTTTGGGGGCGGGTTTCTTGTGCAAGAGGGCCAAGGTTCCTAAGGGTTTGAAAAACCGACTCCACCATGTAGGCATCCAGTAGTGACGAAGCAGGCAATTGCGGATTACCGTGGATCTGGTAACTGAGTGAGGTTTTGTTGGCTTCTGTCTGCTGTAGCTTCCACGACCCATACAGATGGTTAATGCGCACACGTCCGGCTCGGGTTTCTGCGTAATTTTCCTTGCCGGTCAGTTGAACCCTGAAAGTTTTGGACTGGCGGTCGAAACTGGCGCTGGAATGAATATACATATCCCGGTCGGCAAACCAGAGTGGTGAATCAATTACGGTATAGTCCAGCCGTTGCGCCGGGTCATATTGCTGCACCAAAGTGCTTTGCTTGCAGGCGTATACCCACTGTGGGCAGGCAGCTGGGTCGCGCATAACGGCTAGCAATGCATCCAGTGATGCAGGTATTTCCACTTCCCCCCGTGTAAGCGCATAACCGGAATCAGTGGATTGCTGATATATCCGGATTCCACTTTCTTCCCGCTTCAACAGCCAGGCTGTTTCATTGGTGTGGCCAAATAGCGGCAGGAATAGCAGCAAGATAATGAACAGGTTGCGTAGCATGACGAGCGCCTAAAATCGTTTGTTGACCTGAAGCTGGAATTGCTTTTGCCCGTTCAGGCCGACATTGGCGTTCAGGTACAGGTCTTCCGCCAGTCGGGTAGCCCAGCCCGCCATAATTTGTACATCGTCGTTATTTTCCGTTTTGACCGTAACAGGCACCTCACCCACGATAGGGGCGGCGACGTTACCCGAGTAAGCAGCATCAATTGCCTGATAGACGAGGCTGGTGCTCAAGATACCGTAATCTGTCTGCCAACCCACTGCGGGTATCAAAGCATTGATGGTGATGTCTTCACTATTGCCGTCCAGATTAATTTGGCTGTGGGTGAAGTGTAGTGATGGCAGCAAGCGGCCGTATTGCCCGGCCAGAATGGCTCCTGCGGTATAAGCGGTGCCCTTATTATCAACCACCAGATCGGAAATGCCGACGCCCAGCCCGGAAAAATCCACCCGGCTGGAACCTGTGATCTTGCCGACCGCGCCATACACATTCAGGTAGGGGCGCAACTGATAATCCAGCTTCAGGTTAATCAGTTCGGCATCGTCAGTGCTTTTGAGTTGCCCCTTGACGGAACTCACCAGTTCATCCGTAATGCCGGGTACATTGGTTTCTATGCCGGTCACTTTCATATCCAGCTCATGCTGGTACCATTCCACGCTGACGCCGCCAGGCTTTAGGTCTGAAAAGGTTTCAGTTTCGGCTGAAACGGTTGAAATAAACGGCAATAAAGGCAGGATGGTTAATCCTTGAACCAGAGACGACTCCCTCATGTGTTTTTCCTTCTACACTTGTTTGATATCAATTTTAGCAGGATTTTAGTGGTTTTTATGCAATGGTGGAAACTACCCAAAAGTGACATGAAAAAATAATGTTCAGTCGTTATTTGTCACTTTTTATGCTCATTTTCCGAAGGTGATCAAGCCCATGTCATATATTTCACAGCCCGGAGGTGTGGTTTTTTTGCTGGTTATGCTGTTGTTGCCAATGATCAGTTTCGCCGAATCGCCAGGCAACGCCCTGATTCTGACTGATGAAACGGCAAGTGCCCAGGAGCCGCTGCATTTGCTGCATCATGCCGAAGTCATGCAAGACCCCGGCAGGCAATTAACGCTTGGCGATGTGCTTGAGGCGGGAGACGCCTTCCAGCCGGTGAACGCGGTAAACGGTAAACTGGATCTGCGCCTGACGCATTCGGCCTATTGGTTTCGGGTGGATATCGATAACCGCTCCGATCAGAAAGACTGGTATTTTACGATGTCGGGTTCTTTATCCCGCAAAGTGGACGTTTATGTGGGAACCGGGCGCGCCGGGTCGTTCGTGTTACAGCATTTATTACCCCATTCACGCACGATCCAGTATGGCTTATCGCTACCGGCGGATGGCTCTTACCGGTTGTATTTCCGGGTGGAAGACCGGCATACGCCATTGGTCATTGAGCCGCGTTTGCGTTCGTCCGGGCAAATGTTGCTTGAAGTTATGCTCATGTACCCGCTGTACAGTTTCGTCATTGGCGGGTTGCTGACATTGACGGTTTATAACCTGTTGTATTTCCTGCATTTGCGTGACCGGAGCTTTCTGGCTCTGTCGGTTTTTATTCTGGGGTTTGTGCTGGAAATGGGGAACCATTCCGGCGTCTGGTATTACTTTGGTTTTTTCCGGCAATACCTGGGCGGGGCAGGTTCCGCTTTCGGTCTGATGGCGTTGGCGGCGAGTATCAGCCTGGCCAGCAACTGGCTTGAGTTGAGTGAATACCTGCCGGGTTTTCACCGTTTTTTTCGGGTGGTTTTCCGGGTCAGCCTGTTGTTGATTCCATTGCAATGGCTGGTGGGGTACGGCGCAGTTTTTGCTGGAGGTGTGGCTTTACTGTTGGTGGGGCCGTTTATGGCGGTAGTAGTTATACGTTACCGCCAGGGATTCCGTTTTTCCTTCATGTTGCGGGCCGGGATTTTGCTGGTGTTGTTCGGTTTCATTCCAACCCTGCTGCGTGGCGTCGGGTTGATTGGCGATGTGCCGATGCTGACGGACGGGATGTATTTCATCCTGCTGCTGGCCTTGGTGATGCTGTCGCTCACTCAGGCGGAACAGGTGCGGATGAAAGGCGAACAAGCTGAACGCATTGCCGCGACCAACAAAGCCAAAGATGAATTCCTGACAACCATGAGCCATGAGTTGCGCACGCCCATGACCGCCGTGGTGAATGCCGGGAGCCTGTTGCAACAGACTCCGTTATCTGCATCCCAGAAGGAGTATGTGTCGCGTCTGAATACGTCGTCACGGCATATGTTGTCGCTGATCAACGAGATTCTGGATTTGGCGCGGCTGGATAGCCAGTTGCTGGAAATGGAAGATATTCCTTTCCGGCTGGAAAAAGTTGTGCAGCAGGTGAAGCAGTTGCTGGGGGAACAGGCCAGGGATAAAAAGCTGCTTTTAGTGCTGGATAACCGATTTCATCCGTTGAAAAAACAATTGCAGGGTGACCCGACCCGTTTGCAGCAAGTGCTGCTGAACCTGTTGGGCAACGCCATCAAATTTACTCCGCAGGGCGAGGTTAGCCTGACGGTCACGCCCCAGGAGGTAACGGCGGACAATGCCGGCTTGTTATTCGAAGTACGTGATACCGGCATCGGTATGTCGACGGAGCAACAGCTGAAACTGTTCAAGCCTTTTTCACAACTGGATAGCAGCACAGCGCGCAAGTACGGCGGTTCCGGGCTGGGGCTGGTGATCAGTCAGAAACTGGTGCGGCGAATGGGTGGGGAGCTGGAAGTCAGCAGCCAGGAAGGGCAGGGCAGCCGCTTTTTCTTCAGGCTAACATTCCCGTTGCAGGCGCTTACCCCAGAGTCTGATAAAGAAATGGTATTGCAGGATCACCCGGTTTCACTGGAAGGCTTCCGTGTCTTGCTGGTGGATGACGAGGAAATGAACCGCTTTTTTGGCGGTAAGCTGATTGCTTCTTTGGGTGTGGAGGTCGAGGTGGCTGGCAGTGGTGAGGCCACCTTGCAGTTGCTGGAGCGGCAACCGTTCGATCTGGTGTTCATGGATGTCAGCATGCCAGGCATGGATGGCTACGAAACCACCCGCCGTATTCGCGCCGATCCCCGTTTCGCTGATTTGCTGGTCATTGCGCTGACGGCTCATGCCGTTGTTGGCGAGCGTGAACGTTGTCTGGCGGCGGGGATGGATGATTACCTGACCAAGCCGTTTGAAGTCGAGGCACTGGAACGGGCTATTTACCGGTGGGGCAAGGAGTCGAAAGCAGTCGATAAGTTTGATTAATTAATCAAATCGTTTGAGGTCTGATGCTCGTCAATGGTAACCTTACGGCAAAATGAATGGTCAGGTTTTTCGTAGTCCTTCGTTATCAGAGGGATAAGAATCTTTGTGCTCATGCCTGCTGGTAGTGTGCCTATACTATGAAATACGAAGCGTAAAATGGTTGTAAAATTTTGAACAATATTAATGAAGAAGAGAATGTTCAAGGCATGGATGTGGCAGCAAATGTTTCCAGAAAGCGTCTTTTGATTGTCGAAGACAATGAAGTTTTGTGCAACTTCCTGCAGAAAAGTCTGCAACACGAAGGATATGAGGTTGAGACACTGTTCAGTGGGGAGCGTATTCCCAGACTTATGGAGCGCAACTGCATCCATATGGTGGTGCTGGATATCCTGTTGCCCGGCAAGGATGGCATTTATTGGCTCAAATGGTTGCAACAGTACTACCCGGGCGTTCCGGTGCTTATTATGTCGGTCAAGGATCAGCCTGATGAGCGGGTGCAGGGGTTGGAAGCCGGAGCCAAAGATTATCTGATCAAACCTTTTCATGAACGTGAGTTGCTGTTGCGGGTTGGGCGTTTGCTGAAAACAAAAACTGCGGACGTAAAACAGGTGCTGCAAATCGGTGATACGGTGATTGACACGTCCGAAAGGCATGTGAGCAAGCATGGCCGGAAACAGGCTGTTCTGACAGGGCTGGAATGCAAGCTTCTGCAACTGTTTTACATCAATGCCGGTATTCCGCTTAGCCGTGACGAGCTCATGCGGCAGACGTTGGGTATCAATTATGCGCCGCCCAACCGCACTATCGACACGCATATCAACCGGCTCAGGAAAAAAATCGAGGATATTCCCTCCAGACCCTCTTATATCCGTACCGTGCGTGGTAAAGGCTACTGCCTGTATCTGTCTGACTGAAAACTTTAGACTGGATAAGAAAATGTCTCAGATTACAGCTTCGCTGGACACGCTGGTTGCTCGTTTCGGTGTCGAAGAAACCATCCAGCTACTCGAATATTCGCAGCCTTTTGTGCGTCAGTGGGAACAGCAATTGCGCGATGCCCTGTTATCCGGCGATTGGGAAAGTGCCGCGCATTGTGCCCACAAGGCCATCAGTTCCGTGCGTTTGTATGGTTCCCCCCGGTTGGAAGCCCTGTTATATCAGGTCAGGGATGGCGACAATATCACAGTAATCCAGCATGATCTGTTCGAGGAGTTTACTACCGTAAATAATATGATTGCTGCCTGGGTAGCGGAACATAAGGATGCCGCTTAACAATTCTTAACAATTCATTCTTTTGTTAAGTTGTATGATAATAGTGTTTTTTACAAAGGAGTAACGAGATGTTCCCATTAAATTTTGTTGTAGGCGCTGCGGTTGGCGCAGCCACCACTTATGTTTATAAAGACGAGCCTGCCAAGCAGTGGCTGAGTGAAACCGGCAACAAACTGAAAGAAGGCGCAAACTCTTTCATGGCTTCTTTCAAGAAGAAGTCTGAGGATACAACTGAGGTAGCCGGTAAGGTTGTCGAGTCCACTGCTGAAGAAGTTATCGAAAAGGCTGAAGACGTTAAAGAAGCAGTTGCCGCCAAGGCATAACGGCCTCATTGCTGCCGGGGCAGTCAGGTTGGCTGCTCCAGCAGTTATTCTTCGTTGCTTCTCAAACCTTCCCTGAAAGCAACCCGAAAATTCTCTCGTTGTTGCTTGCTGTCGAGATCTTCCAGCGTTCCCCCTTTTTCAAAATGCTTGATGAACACTTTGCCGGTGGCGTAGATGACTGCGCCGGAAAGTGCGGCGACACTTGCCCCGCCACCTAGCGTACCGATGCCCGGAATGGCTTTGCTCAGGCTGCTTAGTCCCATGACCGTGGTGGCGGGTATGGAGCCGCCCAACATCGAAAGCAGGATCGATTTGCCCCGTTTGCGGTTGAAATCGACACCGTAGTGTTCACTGAGCTTGTGTAGCAGGTTAAGTTGCGTACTGGTCAGGGCGGCGACATCCAGTATCGGGACAGGAACGGCGCTGAGCGTCATGCCGGTGGCAACATGTTTGTATACCAGCTTGTTGGCCTGTTTGTGTCGCGTGGCGATTGCCGCCAGCCTTTCTGCTTCCTGGGCGCGTAATGCAGCTTCCTGTTCGGCTTTGACGCGTTGCTCCTCTGCTTCTTTTTCAACAGCGGATTGTGTTGACAAGGGTAAGTTCCAGTTTTTTGGTAGCTGAATTTTCGCCGCCATGTTCTTGAAGAGATGGCCAATCTTTTTGTCTGAAGCATTGTTGGTGTGACCGCTGCTGTTTTCCGTTTTGTTTGGGGATGTTTTCAAAGCGGACAGGCTGAGATTGTGCGGCAGATGCAACCTGGACGCCATGTCCCTGATGGTTTTGGTGGCCGCCCAGGTTTTGCCGCCTGTTTCCGGGGAGTCTGCTGTTTCCCCGGTTGTGTCAGGTCTGGCTTCTGTATTATCGGGAGCAGGTTCGTCATTGCTTGCCGTTTCTTCGGCCTGAGGGGTATCGGCATCACTTGTTGCTACCGTTTCCTCGGTTTGATTTTCCGTTACGGTACCGGCATCGCTTGCTGCCGCTGTTGTTTTTTCTTGTGGTTCGTTTTCTGCTACGGAGTCGATGGTTTGTTCTGTGGCCGGTGTGTCGGTCGCGGGTTCAGGGTCTTGCAGGTTCGTTTTCCTTTCCTGCAAGCGGTTAAGGATATGATCAGTATGTAGGCGCAGCGAGTAGAATTCCGACATGTGCGAAAGTGGCACTGAAACTTCCTGCGCCAGTTCGTTGTGTAGTTTGTGCATGTTGCCGATCGCTTGCTGTGTTTGCGGCAAGTCGTAATTTTCAAGCTCACGATCCACCTGATTGATATCCTTGTACCAGCGGTAGGTGCGTGAGCGGATGCGCCACTTGTAAAGAGGCATCACGCCTTTGGCCAGCGGCAGCAGCAGCGTCAGCAGGGGGATCAGCATGATCTTAAGCTGATCGAGGCGTGCAGCGACGGAAAATGGCAGGTATTTCTCCAGAAAAGAGGGGCCGTTTTTCAGGTACTGCTCGGCATCAGGGTGGATGGGGATTTCCAAGTGGTCGCGGGACGGGAATTGCCAGGCTTTTTCCAGCAGCCCTGCCTTGTGATGGATGCGCAAGGCTTCGCGGGTAAGTAGGCGCACATTATCCGAATGCACCTCGGGGCCGACTACCAGTGCTGCGGTGGTGGCCAGCAGGGTTTTTTCCTTATCGGGCACATTGGCTTGCAGGTTGAGTGCGCCTTCCCCCAGGTTCAAGGCGTCCAGGAAGCGGTAGTGACGGGTGTAGGCGTCAGCATGGCGCTGGAAATTCATGATCTTGATGGCGGGGTTTTCCGTCAGTCTGGTAATCCCCTCGGACTTGGGGGAGGAAACGAAAAAGGCTGCGTCGATTTCGCCCGCTTCCAGTTTGCTGATGGCGTCTTCACTGCTGATGCCGGATAGTTCGGTATTGTCACGTTTAATGCCATTGTCACATAGCAGGCGCATGGCCAGGGCGCGGGTGCCGCTGCCTTCCGGGCCGACCGCCAGCCGCTTGCCTTGCAGTTCCTGAAGGTTGCAGGCGGTTTTGCCGTTGGCGTCCTTGTGCATGAATACCCACAAGGGTTCGTAAAACAGGCTGGCGACGGAATGCAGCCCTTCTTCTGCCGGGATCTTGTGGCCGCCGACACCACCTTGGATGAAAGCGGCATCCACTTTGCCGTCACGCAGCAATTGCAGGGCCTCGACCGATCCGGCCGTGGTCTGGATTTCCAGGTTGACACCTTCTTTTTTCAGCGCTTGCTGATATTCCTGCGCGTACTGGTAATAGGCATCGCCTTCGCTGCCGGTGGCGATGCGCAGGTTATCGGAAGCCGCTGGAGGGACAAACTGCCAGGCAATGTAAAAACCGGCGACAAGAATGAGGGTCAGGGGTAACCAGATTTTGCAGAATTCGCATTTTAGTTTCATTTTGGCACTTCGGGGCTGTGAACCGGGCTGCCCCGTAATGTAGCACTTCCTGTACACAGGAAATGTTAAGAAATGTTGCAACAGCTTCCCTGGTGGCCACAGCGGTGAAATAATGGTTGGCTAATTTGTTTAGTTGCAGGATTGCAAGAGGTATTCGGTATGGTTCAGATTGGTGTGATACTGGTGGTTGGCGGAGCCGTCGGTGCGCTCTGGCGGCACTATTACAAGAACCATGTTATGGAGCCACTGCCCGGTTTGCCCGCACCTGAGGTGGAGAAACCTTCCCGTCTGCCTTCAAGGCAGACCGTCGAGGTATTTGATGACGTAGGTGAGCTGAGCCATTACCAGAAAGTTGCCTGGTATGCCTTGGCGCTGTCAGCCGCCGGTTCCTGGTTTTACCCTCCTGCAAGAATACTGAGCCTGCCACTGCTGGGGTATAACACCTACCATTTTGTCCGCACCGTGCGCAATTCCGACAAAATGGATCAGAAGTCGCCGACTACCCTGTTCGAAGGTATCGGCGTGGCCGGTTCCCTGTTGACCGGCAGTACGGTGACGGCTTCGCTGCTGTTCGTGTTCTCCTTTGGCACCCGCAAACTGTTGTTACATGCAGGCAATATCACCAATAATATCGGTTTTTCCAAGCCCTTCAACCCGCGTTATGCCCGGGTCTGGGTGCTGCGTGACGGGGCGGAAATCGAGTCTTCGGTGGCGGATTTGCAGGAAGGCGATGTGCTGGTGTTGCATGCAGGCGATACAGTGGCGTTGGAAGGCAAAGTGCTGGCAGGTAACGGCAGCGTGCGCCAGTTCAGTCTGCGCAAGCAAATGAAGGTTGTGCCCAAGCAGGAGGGTGATCGGGTATATCCGTTTACCCAACTGGAGTCGGGCAGCCTGCACGTCAGGCCGGTCTGAATCAGTTACGCTGCGCTTTTTCTTTCTTGGCAATCTCCTTGCCTTTTTCCAGTTCGGTTTCAAACTGTTGCCGTGCCTGTTGCGGGTCGAAGTCTTCCAGCGTGCCGCCGTTTTCGAAATGCTGTTGGAAAACTTTGCCGACCGCATAGGTAGCGGCGCTGCCTAGCACTGCCATACTGGCCCCACCCAATACGCTGCCTACACCCGGAATCAGTTTGAGCATGCTGCCGACCATGGGGCGAGCCGCGCTGGCGGTCAGGCCACTGGTCATGGTTGTCAGGGCGATTTTGGCTATGTTTTTCTTGAACGGCACTTTATAAAGACGTGAAAGGCGAAACAGCATATAGCGTTGTACCCCGATGAGGCTAAGGGTATCTACCAGCGGAACAGGAATGAATCCGGTCAGACTGGAACCGAACGCATAGTCCCGGATCAGGCGGTCAGCTTGCTGTGAACGTTTTTCCGGGTCATTCATGAGGTTATTGTGTATTCAGGTTGGCTAAAAAATGTATTTGTTGAATAGTGCAAGAGTTTTAATAAAAACCGAACAACTTACAAGCTATCATACTAAGTCTGGTTGAGTTTGCCGCGAATTTTTATTCGCCATCTAAAAGCAGGAAGCTATCAATGATGTATAGATTAAACGCAATGGGTAGCGTAATTCAAAAAAAACTGTTGGTTATTGAGAGTAATAAGGGTTTGCTCAATGATTTGCAGAGGTGCTTGGGGCAGAATGGCTTCCATGTCGATAGTTATGTTCAAGGCGAGGTTTTGCCGGCTTTGCTCGAGAGGCAGCAAAGCCGGTTTGATCTGGTCGTGCTTGACGCCGGGTTACCCGGTGAAAACGGCTTTTACTGGCTCAAATGGCTTCGGCAATATCACATTCATTTGCCGGTAATTATCACTTCAGAATGCTTTTGTGAGAAAAAGCGTTTGTCAGCTTTGGAGCATGGTGCCTGGGATTACGTGCTTAAACCGTTCCGTGAACGGGAGTTGTCTATCAGGATCGAGAATATTCTCGGCAAGCAGGTACATGATGTGAATAGCAGTCATCATCTTCGCATTGGTGACGTGAGTGTGGATGTGGAAAAACACTATGCCATGCGTGGCGGGCGGAAAATTTCGTTGACACAACTGGAACTCAAAATCATCAAGCTGCTTTATCTGAATGTGGGCAAGCCCTTGTCGCGTAGTGAAATCATGGCGCAAATACACGGTATCCGGTTTAATCCCATGGATCGCAGTATTGATATCCATATCAACAAGCTGCGTAAGAAGATTGAGGTAAATCCGTCGAAGCCCGTTTACATCTGTACCGTGCGTGGAAAAGGCTACAGCCTGCAACTGCCTTAAAATGAAAAGGAACCTACAATGAAATCAATTAACTTGCCATCCCCAGGCATGAACAATACGGCCGGTATCGTCGCTATCGGCGCAGCCAGTGGCGCACTTGCCGGTTTTGTCGGCTTGGCTGCTTACGGGGTGTTGGCGGGCAAAGGGGCTGTCGCCGCATGGGCGGTAAAAACAGCGGCGGGCACTGCCAGCGGTTCCATGAAAGCAGGATTTTTTATATAGATAAAATCTAATAAATCTTTATTGGATTGTCACTTCCTGAATTGTAAAGAAATGTTAAGCTGCTGATAAAACGGGCATTTATTTTTTCTATCCCGACAGATAGGTGGTGTTGGCCAATGATATGAGTATCGAATTGCCATTTCTCCTGTGGGTTTGACTCTGGCGTTTCGGTATGTAGCCGCCATTCCAGCTTTGTATCCTGGGTAAAAGTGAACTCTTGCAGGGGAATGGACAAGCCCATGCCTCTGGCCTTGATATAAGCCTCTTTCAGTGTCCAGTAGGTGAAAAAACGTTGCTCTTTCCGGGTGGGGTCTCTGATTGACAGCACGTCATGGGCTTCCAGCGGCGAAAGCGCGTAACGGCATAATGCATCCAGGCCGGTTAACGGTTTGTGTTTTTCCACATCCACGCCGATAGTACCCGCATAACTGACCGCGCAGGCAATCATTCCTTGAGTGTGCGAAAGGTTGAATTGCAGGTGTTCGTAGCCGGGGGTGGCAATAAACGGTTTGCCATAGGCATTGGTTCTGAACTGCCAGTCGGCGGGGGCAATGGGGGCGTGTTTGCTGAGCGTCCGGCGCATGAACAGGTGTGCGGCAATATACAACTCCCGATCCTGAGGGAACTTGAAAGCGTCGGCGCGGGAGCGTTCTGCGTTATCCAGTATTGCCGTTCCCGGGGTTTTTACCTGTTCAGGGCGGGTAATGTAGAGGTGGGTGGGTTCAAATGGCATTATTTCTGAGGCTCAATATGCGTTTCAGGGTCTTATCCCAACAGCAGCGAAAGCAAGGACTGTAAGGCAGCTTGCCCCCGTTTCCTGATGTTGTGAAGAGACTCGAAGAATGCAAGGTAACACGGTAGCTTTTCTTGTGAGATCCCCCGATGAGGTCGTAACCATGAGCGTAACAGTGACCAAAAACCTTCCATCGTATTGACGTGGACTTCATGGAAACCGTCACCATCTTCGTCACGGGCATATTCGCCTGCGCCATGGTTGACGGTTTTGTGGGCATAGCCCCATTCTTCCAATCGGCTGTAAATGTTGTACTCATCGGTGTAGACCAGCGTGCCTGCTGCCACCGTTTCCACAATCAACGGCTTGATCGTCGTCTGTTTCACATTCGCCAGCATACGGATCACGACCTCCCCGGAACGCTGGATCATGCCGAAAATGGGTGGTTTGTCCTTTTCCAGTGTCCCACGCCCCGGCGCACCTTTCAGGGCGCGGCGGCGACCTTCACGCCCAGCATCCGCGACGGCTTCGGGGTTTCCCTTGTGTCCAGCCTTGACATAAACCTCATCAAATTCAACATTCCCAAACAGGTTTACTGGCGTTTTTTTTCTCGACACCACGCCGTAACTGTTCCGTCATCGCCTGAACATCATCCTTGTTCAACCCCAATTCGCGGGCGATTTGTTGGTTGGACAGGTTCAACGACATCAGGTACAGGCACAACACCCACACCTTCAGCGGCTGGTGGTGGCCTTCAAACACCGTTCCCGTCAGGTCATCAAAACGCTTTTGGCAATCCTTACACTGGTAACGCTGGCGTTCCTGCTGGGTGTCATCCTTGCCTCGACGGATAGTGTCCTGTGAACCGCAGTGCGGACAAATCACCCCATTAGGCCAACGCACGGAACGGACTTGCTCGAAACAGGCGGCATCACTGGTCAGGCTGGAAATACTGATGAGCGAGGTCATAAAGCCTCTCCTTGGCTATCGGAAATGACTAACTTTACCGCTATCCATCACGTTTGCAATGCCGGGGAAAACAAGACCCTGAAACGCATATTGAGCCATTTCTGAATACTTATGACAGAAGTGGGTTGAGCCGGGTTTTCGATGTATCGCGCCACCCAAGTGATGAGGCTGGTCAAAAGGATGATGCCCAGTAAAATCACTCCCGCAATATGCAAAAAGCCTGTTTTCTGTTGTGGGGGGGTCTTGTCGTCCATGTCAGTTGTGCGAATTTTAACAAAATTCAGAGCTTAGTCCGAAACCGGGGCATCGAGAAGTCAACTTAACAATTCTTGACATTGCCCCCTTGGCAAAAAACTACCCTTTTCGGTTTCTTCCTGGAAAAGTTCCCGCAAAAACTCCTTCAGCTTCTCTTTTGTGACATGCTGCATGCAAATGATATGCGACCACTCCCCTTGTGACAACAATCGCCAGCGGTTTACCAGCTCTGGGTTCGGTTTGCGCAATACAACAATGTTTGAACGCCCGTTGCGAAAGCATGGGTATCCGTGAGCCTCTAATTGCTCTTGACACCATTCTGCTAGCGACAGGCAGTCCCGCGCCTCTTGTGCCAGACCTTCCTCCCCTAGTGAACGGATTCGATGCCACAAAAACAGCGGAGTGTGGCCGCTTCGTGAACCCGATACTGTTGTGTCAGGACTCTGGATGTATTCGGCCTCTTGTGTCAGTTGCGCGCTCAGGGTTCTGCGCGCAAGTACAAAACCGCAGGGCACGGGGCTGCCGATGAATTTGTACCCCGAAATCGCCAGACTCGCGATGGGTCGGTTGAAATTGATCTCTAGGGCGTCGTCGATGAAGGGTAGGTAGCCTCCAAACAAAGCCGCATCGACATGGATATGAAAGTCGTTAATCCGGTGTTTGTCAAGAATCGACTCGATTCGCGCCAGATCGTCGATGGCTCCTTTCATGGTTGTGCCACAGTTTAGGTTCACGATCACCGGGTATCGGGTTCGAGCCTGAACAGCGTGATCCAGCGCCTCGTAATCGATCTCGCCTCGCGGGGAAGAGGGAATCTCAACAGCTTCCAAACCGAGGATACGTGCATTCTTCGGTATCGAGTAGTGACTATCAACCGAGTAGTACAAAACGGCGTCCGGAAACCGTTCGCGGGCGAGCCACAAGCCGTAGAGATTGCCTTCAGTGCTGCCTGAGGTGAAATACCCCCACAAGTCCGCTTCATCTAGGGCGTAATGCTTGCCGAAAAACCGCAGGACTTCCCGCTCAAATTCATGTGAAACCAGCCCGTTTGCGCGCTCGACAAAGGGGTCGCCGACGTTGTTAAGGAAAACGTTGCCCAGCAGGCTGATAATCTGGCTATGATCCGCCGCGAGATTGACGGGGGTGCCAATTGAGGTCTCAGCCCGTTCCAGGATCGTGTGCCGGAGCCGTTCCAGCTCGGTTGTGATGTTATCTGAAATCATTGCAGTCCACGGGTAAGTAAGCACTCAGGCGTTCTGGGTTTGCAGCCGCCCGAATGCCGGTGTTGGCCCAGCATTCATGCCAAGGAGTACCAGTGGCAAGGTTTCAAAGCAGAACTCCGGTTCCATGCAGGGTGGGAGCATGTTTTCCAGCAGCAGCCGGATACGCGATTCGTTGTTGCTGGCGACGATATGATAGAAATTAGTGCTGTTGCCGAAGACAACGGCATGTTCGAAGAACTGCGCCAATGCCTGTTGCAGCGCCTTCATCGTGAGTTGGCCTGCTACCATGTGGTCAACGACACCACGGCGTTTTTCTTCGATATCCTGCTTTGAAAAATAGCGTGCCTTGAAATCCCAGTCTTTTTTGTCCTCGCGCCGCTGGAATTCTGCGAAGTCTTCCTGATTGAGTTTCTCTGACAGTATCATCATGCCATCTTCCTTCAGCATCCTGAGGACAAAGGCAAATTGTTTTGCCCTTTCATTGCTGAACATCTGGAAACACTCATGTTCAAAGATGAAATCGAAGCCATCATGATACTCGGCGAGCCGGGTTTCCGAGCGGATTTTCCCGGGCGTGTTGTCCAGAAACGAGCCGAGCAGAAAGTGTGCGTGGGCAGGCGCGCCAAGGTGGTAGAAGGCTTTTTCGTTGGAAGGTTCTATAGCGCCTGTCAGCGTGCTGAAGCGGCTGCCGGGGAAGTCGGCCAGTGTCCGCGCAAAGGTGCCTTCGGCATTGGAGATGTTGTACATCTTCAACCGTTCTCCCGGCTGGGCAACGGCTTTGCCAAACTCGATCAGTGCAGCCCCCAGGCGACATTCGTTTTCCAGCATAAATGGGATGCTGGGAAGAAAGTGGCGGCTGAAGGAACAAATTCGCCGTTCGTATTCGTCACAGAATTGTTCGGTGAGTTTGTCGCCGAAAAACAGGCTGCGGTCGGCTTTCACGTCACGATCCGGCATACCGCTTTCTCCCCGCGTCACACCCTGGAAGAACCCTGACAGGACGGTGAGTCGGGGGCCGTGCTTGTTACGTTGGATGAAGTCATCGAAATCGTCACTCATCGTTCATGACTCCCTGGGTGAGAACAGATTCACGCTAAAGTTTGATGCATCATCAACCCATTGGTGGGCAAGGCGAAAGCCGCCAGTCTCGGCCAGGTGTTCGATATCCGTGCGGTCGTACTTGAAGCTGGTGTGGGTATGGATGCGGCCACCGGCAGCCAGATCCAGCTCAACATCAATCGCTTCCACGCGTACCCGCTGGGCGCGGCCACACTCCAGGTAAGCGACGATGCAGCCCCGTTCCTCGTCATGGAAGCAGCGGCGCTGGAAGCTTTCCACGTCGAAGTTGCCGCCGAGTTCGCGGTTCACGCGCACCAGCAGATTGCGCGCAAAGGCGTTGTAGAGTTCCGTTTTCTCTCCGGTGCAGCCGTAGGCGACAAGCAGCTCATCAGGAGACTTCTTGAGGTCGATGCCGATAAGGAGGTAGTCGTCGGGTGAGAGTCGCCGCCGGATTTCGTTTCGTAACAACCAGCCGGCGTCTGCATAGCTCAGGTGCCCGATATCCGAACCCAGCCAGATCACCAGCTTTGGCTGTTTGATACGCTCGGAGAGAACACCCAGGCCGGTATAGTAGTCTGCGGCGACGCCCAGAATTTTCAGGTTGGGGTAATCATGCGCCAGCACTTCCACGCTCTCGCCGAGGAACTTGCGGGAAATGTCGATCGGTACATAGAGCGTATCGTCACCTTGCCTGGCGAGCAGGGCGTCGATCAGGTAGCGGGTCTTTGCTGAGCTGCCGCTGCCAAGCTCCACCAATGCGGTATTCTCATTAAGCTGGTCGATAATCTCCGGTGCATAGCGTTGCAGGATTTCATCTTCGGTGCGTGTCAGATAATACGTATCGCTGCGGGTCAGCTCCTCAAACAGGCGTGAGCCTTCAGCGTCATAGACGTATTTGTGTGATATTCGGGGTATTGCTTCGCTCAAGCTTTGTTTAACGTCTTCAGCGAACTGGCTACTTAGCTGGGATTGCAGCAGGTCGAGAATTTCCGGCGTATTCGTTTGCCGCGCAGCCGCCTGCCAGTTGGGATATAACTCAGGCCAAAGCAGCTCAAGCCCGGCTTCCTGTGTGCGTTTATCGAATACGGCAAGCAATTGCGCTGTTTGTTTCGGGGAAAAGTGGTGTTGCCAGTCACCAACCTGTCCCTTGCGTATGAAAGGGGTAGCGTCTGGGCGTGCGCTCGACCAGCGGCTTTGCTCCTTACTCATTTCAGCAAAGCTGACGTGGTGCAGAATGCGTTGCAGCACCTCAGTATCCTGAACGTATTCGGAGTAGGGGAAGCCGAGGAAGTTGGCAATCGACTTAACCGCAGCTTCCGTATCAGCCAGCATGTTTTCGTAGGTCAGGAACAGCAGGTTTGGTTGTGTCCTGCGTGAGTGCCAGTCAAGCAGGTGGTCGAAATAGTTCCCCCAGTCCACTTCGCCGTTGATAAAGCAGTCGATGTAATCCGCGAAGCTGCCGTCGGCAAAATCGTAGTGTTGTGCAAAACCCTGGGTGTGGTAGTAAAAGGAAACCGCACAATCGAACGGGTTGCGGGCAATGTAGATGTATTTGGCATCGGCATGGTATGGTGTCAGCGAAAGGGGCAGGTGGGTCTTGATGAAACGGGGAGTGGGGAGAGCTGCAATGGCTTCAGCGCCCACTTCTTCCAAATGCGGGACATCCTTGTTGATGTTTTTGCCTGCTGGAATCGCCTGCCCCTGATGGTGCAGCGTCCAGAGGATGTTCTGTGCCCAAGTAGTACCGCATTTCGGGTAAGTCACAATAAAGCAGTCTTCCGGCTGGGCTTCGTATCCCAGACCTGATTCAAAACTGTCACACGGGAAACTCTTTGGGATGCGTATGCCGCAACACAGTGTGTAATTTGGCTTTCGCTTCACATCGTTCATTGGGTGCTCCTCTCCCTGGGGCTTCAGACACTCGCTCATTAACTGCTCTTTTTCTTCCAATAATTTGGCCAGAAGTACAGCAGCAAATCTATGCTGATACGCCTGTATCATGCAAGCGAATGCAACATTTTTTAACATTAAATTTCTTCAGGTCATATTTGTTAAGAAATGTTGCTTTTGCTTGCACGGCATGGCCTTGTAGGCATAATGGCTTGGCGTGCTTTTAGGCAAGTTTTGGAAGAGAGTGAGGATCAAACATGAGTGCCATAACCCAAGTGCCCAACCATCCGGCAACAGACGCGTCAGCTTGGGAGACGGCTGATTTTGCATCGCCAGAGGACTACAGTGTGAAACTCACCGCAGGCAATCTCGATGAACTTGACTCCGCCTTGCGTGCTGTAAAAGCACACGGCCTGTCGCTGACGGAGATTACCCGTGATAATTTCCCTCTGCCGGGTATGACGGCAAGTATCCGCCGGTGGTGCGACGAGCTGGGTCAGGGGCGCGGTTTCTTTGTCCTGGATCGTTTGCCAGTGGAGCGCTATAGCGTCGAAGAGATCGAGATGATTTATTGGGGAATCGGGACTCACATGGGCAAGGCGGTTTCCCAGAGCGTGATGGGCGACATGATCGGCCGGGTTATGGATCATTCCCGCGAAGACCCACATGCACGGGCTTATCGTAACCGTCAGGCGTTGGTGCCGCACACCGATTTCGCATCGGTCGTCGGGCTTTTATGTATTCGCCCCGGGCGTGATGGTGGTGAGACCTTGCTGACAAGTGCCGCCAGTATTAATAACGTGATGCTGGAGGAGACGCCAGAGCAGCTGGAGCGCCTTTACCACGGCTACTACCGCCATCGGCGCGGCGAACAGGGGCCTGACGAGAAGGAGTACACCGAGCAGAAGACGCCAGTCTTGTGGTCTGTGGATGGCCGGATCGGGTGTCATTATACCCGTCCCTATGTGGTCAATGGGCAAATTGCCGCGGGCGAGCCTTTGGATGCCTTCGCCCTGGCGGCACTGGATACTTTCGACCGGGTCGCATCACGTGATGATCTCCAGTTGCGTTTCACCATTCAGGCCGGTCAGGCGGTGTTCATGAGCAACTATTCCGTGTTGCATGGCAGGACTGCCTTCGAGGATCACGACGAAATCGAACGCCGCCGCTTGTTACTGCGCCTGTGGTTGCTTTGCCCCGGCCTGCAACCATTACCCGATTGCAGCCTTGACAGCCATGAGGGTATTACACCGCAGCCCGGGCGTAAGCCGACCTTCGACTGGGGGGCGGTCAATGCATCGAAGCCGGGCGAGAATGCGGTTAACTGAAAAAATTTACCCGGAATATTGGCATGTCCCGCAAAACCAAAAACATCCTGTTTATTATGTTCGATCAACTCCGGTTTGATTATTTGAGTTGTTACGGCCATCCACACCTGCATACACCGCATATAGACAGGCTGGCGGAACAGGGTGTGCGCTTTACCCATGCGTATTGCCAGTCGCCCGCTTGTGGCCCATCCCGCATGAGTTTTTATACCGGGCGTTATGTCGATAGCCACGGCGCTTCCTCGAACGGGTTTCCGCTGCGGGTAGGCGAATACACGCTGGGGGATCATCTGCGCAAGCTGGGGATGGATGCCTATCTGTTGGGTAAAACCCATATGACGCCTGATTTGGAAGGCATGGCGCGACTGGGCATAAACCCGGACAGTATTATCGGCGCACGGGTTGCAGAGTGTGGTTTCGATGTTATTGCACGGGATGACGGTCTGTGGCCGGAAGGGCCGGATGGCTGCTATGACCAGCGTGTTTCACCCTATAACAACTATCTTAAAAACAAGGGCTATGACAGCGATAACCCCTGGCTGGAACATGCCAATGCAGGCGTGGAGGAGGATGGCGAAATGGCCTCCGGCTGGTTTATGAAGCACGCTGACAAGCCAGCCAATATCCGCGAGGAAGATTCGGAAACCGCGTTTCTGACCACGCGCTGTATGGAATTTATCGACCGGCAGAACCAGTCGGGCAGCAAGCCCTGGTTATGCCACCTGTCCTATATCAAGCCTCATTGGCCTTATATCGTACCCGCCCCGTATCACGCCATGTATGGGCAGGAACACCGGCTGCCGGTCAACCGTGCCGAAAGCGAACGTGAAAACCCACACCCGCTTTACCAACTGTTTATGGATAACGTGATTGGCAAGGCTTTCCGGCGCGATGAAGTGTTGGCAAAGGTGGTTCCCGCTTATATGGGGCTGATCAAGCAGTGCGATGACCAGTTGGGACGCTTGTTCCGGCACCTGGAGGAAACCGGGCGTATGGATGACACCCTGATCGTCATTACCGCCGACCATGGTGATTACATGGGGGATCACTGGCTGGGGGAGAAAGACCTGTTTCATGCGCCATCCGTAAAAGTACCACTGATTATCTATGACCCATCCCCCGCTGCCGACACCACTCGTGGGCAGGTCTGTGATGAACCGGTGGAAACCATTGATATTACCGCGACCTTTGTAGAAGCTGCCGGTGGTGTAGTGAAGGATCATCTGGATCATAGGCTGGAGGGACGTTCATTGCTGCCTTACCTGCATGGTCAGCCGATGCAATGGCGCGGGTATGCCATCAGTGAACTGGATTATTCAATCAGTTTTGCCAATGCAAAACTTAAAGTGCCGCCACGCGATGCCCGTTTGTTCATGGTTGCGGACAAACGCTGGAAGTATGTCAATGCCGCTCTGGGAGGCTTCAGGCCCCTATTATTTGATCTACAGAATGATCCGGATGAATTACAGGATTTGGGGGTAAGCGCCGAACCGGAGCATGTAGCGGCCATGGCTCTGATGGAGCAACGTTTGGTGGAATGGAGCCGCCGTTTAAGTCAACGGTCAACGCTATCCGAGCAACAGATTCGTGATATGCCCGGCAAATCACAACGCTGCGGTATTATCCTGGGCGCATTTGACGAGGGGGAAGTGGCGTCGGAGCTTACCGTAAAGTTTTTCCGGAAGGTGAAACAGCGTTTCGTTGGGACGGATTCATGATTCCGTTGTTGCCGATTGTGCTGGCGGGTGGCGGTATTCTGCTGGGAAACAAACTGTCCCGTAGATTGGCTACCCGCAAAAAGAACACGACAAAGGCCAGACACTCGTTGCCTCACAAAAACGTACTTGCCATTGACATACATTCGCTGGACGACCGTTACCAGCAATTTTTCCGTGAGAAGGTTGACCCGTTGTTTTTCAGCAAGCAACGCGATCAGCAGATGCAGGAGTTTGCCGGTGCGTATGACAAGAAAGAAGCCGAAATCAACCGCAGTCTGGGCTATGCGCTGGTGAGTTCCAAGCTGGCGTTGCTGGGCGCAGTTACATACACGCCGCTGTCTTGGATCAGTGCTGCCGGACTCGTTGTCACCATGTGGCCGATGATGAAGCGCAGCCTGATTATCATGTGGAAAGAAAAGCGCCTCAAATACCAATTGGTTGGCATTTTGTCGGTTTACAGCGGCCTAGCCGCCGGGTATTACGTTCTCAGTAACCTGATGGCGCTGGTACTTTTTGCCGCCTTCAAGTTGGCGGCGCGTACCGAAGCCAGTTCCCAGGCCAACCTCCGGCACACCTTCGCCTTGCAACCGCCTGCTGACGTATGGGTGCAACAGGAGGGTGTTGAGATCCGGATAGCCTTTACCGAATTGAAGGTTGGGGATGTTATCGTGTTGTCTGCAGGGCAAACCATCCCGGTTGATGGCCATGTCACAGAAGGCATGGCCAGCATTGACCAGCATATCCTGACAGGGGAATCCCAGCCGGTGGAAAAAGCAGTGGGCGATCAGGTGTTCGCCAATACGCTGATCCTGAGCGGCAAGGTTTACGTCCGGGTTGAGCAGGCCGGCAATGACACGGCAGCGGCACAGATTGGCAATATCCTCGGCAATATGACTTCCCACCGGCTGGAACATGAAGCCCGCAGTGAACGCCTGGCGGATAAGTTGACCCTGCCGCTATTGGCTGCCAGCAGCCTGGCGCTGGTAACGGTTGGCCCGGCGGGAGCTGTGGCCATCATGAACAGTGGTGTGGGTTCTACTCTGTATTTTTCCGGGCCGCTGAGTATGCTCAGTCACCTGAACCTTGCTTCCCATCATGGCATTTTGGTCAAGGACGGGCGTTCCCTAGAAAAACTTCACGAAGTGGATACCGTGGTCTTCGACAAGACCGGAACCCTGACGCTGGAACAGCCCGAAGTCGGTCAGATTCATTGTTGTGACGGTTGGGATGAAAGCAGCGTGCTGGCTTTCGCCGCGCTTGCCGAACACCGTCAAAGCCACCCACTTGCCAAGGCCATCCTGGTGGCGGCGGAACAGCACGGGCTCAAGGCCGCAACACCGGATTCAGCCGCCTACAGCCTTGGTTTCGGGGTACAGGTGCAGCATCAGGGCAGCACCATCCAGGTTGGCAGCCAACGTTTCATGCAGCAGTCCGGGGTGGCCATTCCCTCAGGTATGGAGGCAATCAAGGCGCTTTGCCGGGAGAGTGGCAACTCGCTGATTTTCGTGGCTGTGAATGGAGAACTGGCGGGAGCGCTGGAAATGCAGGCGCAGTTGCGCCCCGAAACGGTGGAGTTAGTCAACAGGCTGCACCAACGTGGTCTGAAGCTGTGCATCCTGTCAGGCGATCACGTACAACCTACCCGGCATCTGGCGTTGCGTTTGGGGATCGACGATTTCTTTGCCGAAGTCTTGCCGGAAGGCAAGGCGGATAAGCTCCGTCAGTTGCAGGACGCGGGCCGCACCGTTTGTTTCGTTGGTGACGGTCTCAATGATGCTATCGCCTTACAGCAGGCGGATGTATCAGTTTCGCTCCGGGGCGCGACTACTGTTGCCACTGATAGCGCCCAGATCGTGCTGATGAACCAGTCCCTGCAACAGCTTGACGAACTGTTCGGGATTGCCCACAGCTTCAGCAAAAATCTTGACCAGAGCCTGCGCATTGCCTATGTTCCCGGCGTTGTGTTGATTGGCGGGGTATTTTTACTGCACTTCGGTATGCCTGCCGCCTTGTTGCTATATGGCGGCGGGGTAGCGGCTGCAATGGGCAAAGCCCTTTCACCACTGCGTAAAATCACCAAAGAACAGGGTTAATCAGGCACGGGTTTTGCCGCCAGACGGTTGCGTGTGTGATGAGATGATCCGTCCCTCATGTGTGCCAGTTTTGGGACAACCATTGGTATTGTTAGCATGGTGCTGCCGACCGCCATCAGCAACAGTGCTGTGAAGGTATCCGTGGTGATAATGTCTTTGTCCAGCAGGATATTGGCGAAAATGATCATGATCAGAGCCTTGGTTTGCAACAGCCAGCCGATAATGGATGCCTCCCCCGGCTTCCATTGCAGGATTTTCCCCGCGATGTGAACGCCCAGCAATTTGCCTGCCACCGCTGCACAGAGCAAGGCAGCCGCAGCCATGAACACGGCTTCCCCCCCGACGCTCCACTGGGTTTTCAGGCCAGTGCTGAGGAAGAAAACCGGCATGATTACCAGCAACACATGCTGACGCAGCGAGTCCATCTGTTTCTGGTTGAACCATTCTCCATCCACGATAACACCGGCGAGGAACGCGCCCACCATGAAATGCAGCCCGGCCCAGTCTGCGCCGAAAGCACAGGCGGCCAGTGCAATTAGACCCACGTACCAGCGGTCGCTCTCCGGCAGCCGTATTATCAGTTTGCGGAACCCGTAGCTGAACAGCGCGAAGGCCAACAGGAATGCGCCTTGTTTGCCGACCCGTTCCCAATCCATCAGGATCAGCGCCAATACTGCCCAAATGGCAATGTCATCCAGGCTGCCATAGCGCAGGATGCGCTGCCCGAGAGGACGCCGCAGAATGTCCAGTTTTTCCATGAACAGGATCAGAATGGGCAGGGCGGTAACAGCGCAGGCCATGCCCACCCCGAAAACAAATTGCCAATCAGTTCCGTTGGTGCCTACCCAGCCGTCGTACCTCAACATGCCAACGGCTACCAGGCTGCACAACAGGAGGGGTGTGGCCAGGGCAAAACCGGCGGTGATGCCGCTTTCCCGACGATGTGTCCAGGCATGTTTCAGATCCAGCTCTATGCCTGCAATCCAGACAAACAGTATCACCGCCCACCAGGCGATGCCATTCAATGCCTGGGTGACGGGTTGGGTAAAAATGAAATGGTAGTACTCCGGAAAAATGCTACCCAGTACGCCAGGCCCCAGCAGGATGCCCGTAATGATCTGCACCACCACGAGCGGGGCGTAATACTCCGTCCTGCCCACACGCCAGATCAGATACGGAACCGAGAAAATAATGACGAGAGCAATCAGGAACAGCTCTGAAACAGTGATATGCATACAAGCGTCTTTTCTTTATGCGATTTTATGATGCCGGGGTTTTGCAGTCATGCAGCGGCAAGGTCGTGGTATGATCTTGTCAACAAGTTAAAGGTCTTCTTCAGTTCCGCTTTCAAATCAGCAAGCGAATCAAAAGCAAACAGGGTATTGTTCTCGGCAACGTTTTTTCCATAGCCCTCTTCCGGGTCGCCCATCCAGGGCAGTGCCAGTTCAATCACCTGCTCGCCGATAAAAGGTTCGATGGGTACATGGCCTTGCATGATATGGGCGCTTTCCTGTTCCGATGTCGCCAGTGCGCCGCCATAAATCCTGACGCCATCGTTTTCCCGAATCAGGCCAGACTCGACAGAATACCAGTATAAGCGTTCTACACAGATTCGTTTGTCTTCCGGGACGCTGAAATATGCCTTGGCGAAAATATCCTGTAGTTCCGCATGTTCGGGCATGAGCAGATAAATCACATGGCCAAAAATGTCATGGAACATGTCAGGCCTTGGTGTGAAATCCAGTTCATTCCAGTTGCGGAGATATTCTGTAACCAGAAACTCTTTTCTCAGAATATGTTCAAACCATTCGTTAGTCTCGCTGAAGTTGTTGCCGTTGGGAATGATTGTCCACTCCGTTAGTGATGTAATCTTGCGATTGAGTTGGGCAAGTGTCGGAACTTCCATGTTCAAGTCAAGTAGCTGGAGACACCGGGTATAATCCCTGCAATTATACTTTTCCGCGCGGGTGCACAATTTGTCATACATAACCCGCCATGCTTTTGCCTGTTCTGATGTTACATCCATGATAATGCTCTCCTTACACCAATGATGAGGCCGGTTGAATTATTTCGTGTTTGCCGCAAAACGGTATTTCTCAATATCTTTTTCTGTTATTTGGCATTCAGGGAAAAAGTCCACCTCGAAAACACTTTCATTGTACTTGTCGCTCCTCTTTAAAATGGCTGCCTTTATCGCATTCCTGGCGTCATTCAGGCTGAACGGTAATTGGCTTGTGAGGGGGAGGTTCATAATGGTCTGTTTGGCGACCTCCGGAGAGGCATGAGGCCCTTCCAGGCGATACTGGACAGGCAACATGGTTCCATACAGCAGGCGCAGGAAAAGGCTGGGGTTTAACAAGTATTTCCAGAGCCTGACACGCACGCCTATCAGGTCGGCGTAGGAGTCCATATAACGTTTCCAGAGAATCAGGCTGTGTATATCAGGCGAATCACTCAGGGCTTCTTTATAAAATGCCTTGTCTGCTTCTATTCTTTGTGGAACATCGGTTGGCAGGCTGCGCTTGCCGCTCAGTAACAGGGCGAAATAGCGTGCCGTCATTTCCGCACAGGCGGGGATTCCACCAGAAGTCGGTCTCGCCCAGCCAATAAAAGCACAGTTCGGCCAGTCTTCATGGAAAGTATGCATAAACATGTTTCTGACACTGTTATCTTTCAGCTCAAAACCTTCAATGAAGCTCAGGTCATGCTGGAAGCCGGTATTAAAAATAATACTGTCCACTTCAACGCTGCGCCCGTCACTGAACTTCACCGTATTACCGTTAATACTCTCCAGTGATGTAACAGCGACATTGATACTGCCGTTCAATACCTGAGGAACAAATGACACGTTTTTGGTTGAGAATCTTCTTCCCCCGGATAGCTGGTTCCAGACTTTAATCAGTTTCAGGGATTCTTCATTGTATTCGGTATCAAAATCCAGGGATTTTTTTTCCAGTGGCTGGTTGAAAGCATCTAGGGCGGGCTGTTTTTCTTTAACGAATAATTTTCCAAAGAAGCTGGCAGCCCTTAGCATCCAGTCGCCCAGTCGGTAGTAAAGGATATTTTCAGAAGGGTGATATGTAGCATGGAATGCGCGGGTAGTGGTGCAATCTGCGGTGGTGTTATGCAACACGCGCGGAACCAGAAATGGGTAAGAACGCATGAGCAGATGGCAGTCTGCGGTAACCTTGCTGACTTCCCTGACAATATCGACAGCACTTTCCCCAATGCCGACACATAATACCCGTTTGTTGGCAAAAGCGGAGGCGTCACTAAAGGCATTATTGGGGTCAGTAAAGTCTTGGGTATGAACAATATCACCTGTGAAGGTTTCGATACCCGTTACAGGCGGAATCTTTCTGCTTTCATGGATGCCTGAACACACAACCACAGCTTCATATTCTTCGGTTTTCTGTGTTTGTGTCGGGTTATGTCGGGTTACTACCTGATACTGGTTATCCAACTTGCGTAGATTGAGAACTTCCGTATCAAATACGATTCGCTCTTGCAAGCCAAACTCTTTGACGTAATTTGCCAGATATTGTTTATATTCTTCATGCGTCCAGAAGTAACGGTGGCCTTTGGGCGGGTAATCAGAAAATGCCATCAAATAATTGGATATGGTTAAAACCGTACTTTTGATGCTTCTGCCATTCGGACTGCCATAGTTGAAAACACCGCCTACGGCACTGGATTTTTCGTAACAGGTAACCTCATGTCCCTCGTCCATTAGTTGCTTGATAGCCGTTAGGCCTGATGCGCCGCCACCAATAACGCATACTTTTTTCATGAGCGTTCTCCTGAAATTTAGGGTTGCCAACTGTTTATAGAGATGGGTAGAAATTATACTATAGCGGTGTACGGGTGAGGCAGGGGTTCTTAACAAAACTTAACAAAACTGAATAAAAAATAGGCTCATTATGTGTTTCAGGGTCTTACAGCGTAAACCTTGAAATCGATGACAAACTCCCCAACTGAAAGCCATCTACCAAGCCAAGGAGAGAAGCCGATGGGCAGTTTGATCAGCCTAGCCAGCCTGACCAGTGATGAAGCCTGCTACCAGCAAGTCCGTGCGCTGCGCTGGCCTGACGGGGCGGTATGCCCGCATTGCAGTTCACGGGACACCATCCGCCGTGGTAAGGATGACCGGCAACCGGAACGGCAACGCTACCAATGCAAGGCTTGCGACAAGCGTTTTGATGACCTGACGGGGACGGTATTCGAGGGACATCACCAGCCGCTGAAGGTATGGGTGTTATGCTTGTACCTAATGTCGCTGAACCTGTCCAACCAGCAAATCGCCCATGAACTAAATTTGAACAAAGACGACGTACAGGCCATGGCCAACCAGTTACGGCAGGGTGTTGAGAAAAAAAACGCCTGTAAGCCTGTCTGGGAGTGTTTTCCTTGTTGTCTCTGCTGATGGGCTAAGACCCCGAAACACATAATGAGCCATTTTTTCTATCCCGACAGATAGGTGGTGTTGGCCAATGATATGAGTATCGAATTGCCATTTCTCCTGTGGGTTTGACTCTGGCGTTTCGGTATGTAGCCGCCATTCCAGCTTTGTATCCTGGGTAAAAGTGAACTCTTGCAGGGGAATGGACAAGCCCATGCCTCTGGCCTTGATATAAGCCTCTTTCAGTGTCCAGTAGGTGAAAAAACGTTGCTCTTTCCGGGTGGGGTCTCTGATTGACAGCACGTCATGGGCTTCCAGCGGCGAAAGCGCGTAGCGGCACAGCGCATCCAGATCGGTCAGCGGTTTGCGTTTTTCCACGTCCACGCCAATAGTGCCTGCATAACTGACCGCGCAGGCAATCATTCCCTGGGTGTGCGAAAGGTTGAATTGCAGGTGTTCGTAGCCGGGGGTGGCAATAAACGGTTTGCCATAGGCATTGGTTCTGAACCGCCAGTCGGCGGGGGCAATGGGGGCGTGTTTGCTGAGCGTCCGGCGCATGAACAGGTGTGCGGCAATATACAACTCCCGATCCTGAGGGAACTTGAAGGCGGCGGCGCGGGAGCGTTCTGCGTTATCCAGTATTGCCGTTCCCGGGGTTTTTACCTGTTCAGGGCGGGTAATGTAGAGGTGGGTGGGTTCAAATGGCATTATTTCTGAATACTTATGACAGAAGTGGGTTGAGCCGGGTTTTCGATGTATCGCGCCACCCAAGTGATGAGGCTGCCAATGAGGAGAATGCCCAGCAAAATCAGCCCTGCAATATGTAAAAAACGGATTTTCTGTTGTGAGGGGGGGGTGTCGTCCATGTCAGTTGTTCGAATTTTAACAAGGTTAATAGCCTAATCCGAAACCGGGGCTTTGAGAAGCCGACTTAACAATTCTTGACATTTTGCTGGTCGGAGAGCCTCAACCCGGTCGCATAGGCCGCGCCGTACAGCAGGCTGGACTGGAACGGCCCGAACGCCAGCAGTGGCACCGCCAGCGCGTTGGTGGCGCCGAACCCGATCCACAGATACAGGCTTTTTCCCAGGCTGTTGCGCAGGTGTTCCGCCTTGTCGAACAGCTGGCCGAACGGCTCCAGGCTGTCATCCAGCAGCACGATCTGGGCGACCTCGCTGGTAATGGCGGAAGCACTACTGAGGCATACGGAGACATTGGCCTGTTTCATCGCGATTGCGTCATTGAGGCCGTCGCCGACAAAGCAGACGCGCCGCCCCTGTTGCTGGAGTTGCCTGATCAGGGCCGCCTTGTCCTGCGGCAGCACACCGCCGTAAGCGGCATCCAGCCCCAGCGTATCCGCCAGACGCTGGGTGGGGGTCTGCTGGTCGCCGGAGACAATCGCCAGCTGTTTGAATCCGCGTTGGCGCAAGGTGTTGATCAGGGCGGGAACCTCCGGGCGCAGGCGTGGATGCAATTCCAGCGCGCCCTGTATTTCACCGTCCACGCTGAGCAGGATGAAAGTGTGCCCCTGGGCGGCCTGCAGGGCGGTTCTGAGCGGTGCAGGCAAAGGCGGGTTGTCGAGCGCCTGCCGGATGAAGCGCTCACTGCCCACCCTGATTTCATGCCTGTTGATCTGCACGGTGATGCCCAGACCCAGGTCGTAATGGCTGTGGCTGGCTTCGGGTAACTCCAACCCACGCTCATTGGCTGCGTCGAGGATGGCGAGGGCGACAGGGTGTTCCTGCCGTTGTTCCGCCGCCGCCGCGAACGCCAGCAGCGTGTCTGCATCCAGCCCGCCGCAGGTGATGATATTGACGACTTGCGGATGTGTCTGCGTCAGGGTGCCGGTCTTGTCGAACAGGATGGTGTCGATTTTCGGCAGCTCTTCCAGCACTCGCCCATCCTTGATGAATATGCCGCGTTGCAGGATGCCGCGCAGGTGGGCGGCAGTCTGCACCGACAGCATGGAACGCACGGTATTCAAAGGTGCGCTGAACAGCAGGGCCAGCGCCGGACTGACACCGATCAGCGGGGAAACGGCTGCGCTGGCAGCCAGCAAGGGCAGGGCGGCCCGGTTTGCCCAGGCTTCACCTTTCAGTTGCAGTTGGCTCTTGTAATCGCGGGTTTGTTGTAACAGCTCGTTCAATTTGTGGATGCGGGTTTCCGCGCCGCTGTGCTCCGCTGCAATCACGATACGCCCGCTCAGGACAATGGTGGCGGCCATCACAGGGTCGCCCTCGACTTTTTCCAGCGGATTGGCTTCGCCGGTCAGCGCCTGTTGGTCGATCAGAGCCGCGCCTTCGATAATACGGCCATCCACGGGAATCGCGCCGCCAGTGGTGATAATGACGCCGTCGCCGGTTTGCACCTGTTCCAGCGGGATCTGTTGTTCTGTGCCGCCTGCGGTAATCCACACGGTTTCAGGAGCCTGCTGGTAGGCGTCAGCGGCGAGGCGGGCCGAATCCGCGCGGCTTTTTTCCACTAGATGCGTGCTGGTGTGGTAAATCACGTTATGCAGGGCGGCGGCGAAGTAATTGCCCGTACCGACCAGCAACACGGTGACCAGCGAGGTATAGCTGTCGTTGTTGACCTTTTTGTCGGTCGGCAACGCCCGGAAAGCCCGTTGCAGGGGCGGAACCAGGTTGTAACTGATAATGCCCACGCCGAGCAGGTTGAGTGGCGGATACAGGAAGTAGGCGGCGGTTACTACCACTAAGGATGCGCCGCTGACTTTGGCGTGATGGAGGTTGTCCGTGTCAGGTTCGGGCGGCTGCTTTTCTGTCTTTGCCAATGTCTGATTGACAGCGATTTTGCGGGATTTGTGCGTGTCGAGTAAGCGCTTGCCGACATAAACGCCTGCCATGACGCCAAGGTTGGTGAGTAACATGGATAGCCTCTGTTTCTGCCTGTGCTACAAATTTAGCATGGTGAGTCAATGGCATTAAGGATACGCAACAATTCTTAACATTTGTTACTGGAGTGACTCGAACCGCCAGTCATCCACGGTTTTTTCCTGGCTGCTGAAGTTGATGCCGATCAACACTTTCTCACGCGGATCAGCCAGATAAGCCCCGGCGTAGTTCTTGTCTCGGATTTGTTTGAGCGCGGCGTCGGCGCTTTGACCCAGCTTGAATTCGATAATGTAGATGTGTGTCGACGTTTTCACCACACAATCAATCCGCCCGGTGCTGTCATTCACTTCGGCTTCGCTGTACTGCCCCAAGTAAAAGAACACCAGATAAATCAGGCTGTGGTAATAGGCTTCGGCTTCCTTGATGAAGATGTGCGAGGGGATTTTCTTGAAGATGCTTTTGATAATGGTGATGACCCGTTCCAAGTCATTGGCCTGGAATGCCTTGTGCAGGTGAACCACCAGCGGTGTATTCAGGGCGGCGTTGTTTTCAAAGCGCAGGTCGCTGATCAGGTATTGCAGCAGAGACTCCTTCACTTCGGCATTGGGGTAATCCAGTCTGTACAGGCCGTATTCGTCCTCGCTTTTGATGGTCAGGTAGCCGGTCTGGAACAGGATGGGGATGGCCTGCAAATGCTCGATGTCGTAGCTGATGAAGCTATGCCCGTTAACTTCCAGTTGGGACAGGTCATACAGGCCGTCGCGCCGCATCAGCCTGATCAGGAACGTCGGCGTGCCGGTTTCAAACCAGAAGTTGTGAAAGCGCCCGGTTTCCATAAACGACAGGATGGAATAGGGGTTGTACAGGCTCGGCTGGTCAACATCCCAGCGGTAGCCGTTGTAATAGTGGCGGATTTTCTCCAGCAGGGTGTCACGTTCCAGATTTTTTTGTTGGGCAAGGGGTTCAATCCGCTCCGCGAAATAGTGTTCCAGTTCCGCCTGCGTGTAGCCCAGCATGGTGGCGAAGCGCGGGTGTCGGCTAATATCCAGCAGGTTGTTGAGGTCGGAGAAAATCGATACCTTGCTGAATTTTGACACGCCGGTAATCAGCAGGAAGCGCAGGTAGGGGTCGCTGTCCTTGATCACCGAATAGAAATTTTTCAGGATCTGCTGGTTGGTTTTGGCCTGTTCGATGTCATCCAGGTAGTCAATCAGGGGTTTGTCGTATTCGTCCACTAGCAACACGACCTGCCCCTGTGTGGCGGCCAGTTTTTCCAGCAGTTCGGCAAACAGGGTTTTGAGAGTGGGGGCGGTCAGCTCAATGGCGTATTGTGCCGCAGCTTCATGCAGGGCGCGTTGCAGGGCGGCGTCCAGACCCAGCGCCTGATAATCGAGTTTGGCCATTTGCAGATGTACAACCGGGTATGACTTTTCCCAATCGTAATGCTTTTGAATCCAGAGGCCGTCAAACAGTTCTTTTGCGCCGTTGAAAATGGCCTTGAGGGTGGAAAGAGTCAGGGATTTGCCGAAACGGCGTGGGCGGGAGAGAAAATAATAACCGCCGGTGAGTGTGATCAGGTCATACAGGTATTGGGTTTTGTCGACATACAGATAATCTTCCGCACGGATTTTGTCGAAAGTTTGCAGACCGATGGGGAGTTTTTGCAGCATGGGGTTCTGACCCTGATGGAGTAACACCCTTAGAGTAGCATACTGAAGTTAATGCCAAAGCAGGGGCGGCGTCTTAACCGCTGGCATCAATAGTGTTTGCCAGAATTTCCCAGGCGGCCTCGCCCATAGCGTTGCCCTTGTCATCCAGCACCGGATTCACCTCGGCGATTTCCAGGCAGCAGACTTTGGGGTTGGCCATGAACGCCCGCATCAGGGTCAGCGCTTCCTCCATGTACAGGCCGTCCGGTTCCGGCGTGCCGGTTCCGCGCGACACCACATTGCAATCTAGGCTATCCACATCGAACGAAACGTACAGCCGGTCGCAATGCGCCAGTTGTTGCTGGATCAATTTCGCGTAATGTTCAGCGCCCTTGTCCCGGATCGCCGCCACCGTATGCAGCGGTATGCCAAGGTTTTCAATCAGAATGGAATGCTCCGGCTTGAAAAAGCGCACGCCGATCAGGACTAGGTCTTCCGGCAAAATTTTGGGAACAACGCCGCCCAGTTCCTTCAGATGATTCCAGCGGCGCTGGTCTTCCGGTGACAACGGATTGGGCGTCTCGCCCAGGAAATCCCGCGCTTGTGTATCCAAGCCCAGCGCCGCGCCCAGCGGCATCCCGTGCATGTTGCCGGAGTGGGTGGTGTAGGGGGAATGCATGTCGCTGTGTGCGTCGATCCAGATAACGCCCAGACGTTCTCGCGGGTAAGCCTGCCGGATTCCGGCCAGTGTTCCGGCGGCGGATGAGTGGTCGGCGGAAAGAACCAACGGGAAATCACCCGCCTCCAGTGCATCGGTGACGGTGTTGCAGACAGTCAGGCAGTTTTCCAGGATGTAACGCAGCCGTTTGACATGCTGACAGCCGACGTTGTGATTTTTATCCGCCAGCAGGTCATTGCGGTCGGGTAGGCGGATGGTTTCATGACGCACGAAAAAGTCGCTGCCCGTCTTGTGCGCCGCCATGCGGATGGCGTCCGGCCCCATGCTCGCGCCCAGTTGCGCCGCGCCCAGTTCTGAGCAGACTTCAATGATCCTGATAGCGTTCATGCTTGAGATGCCTCAGCATCGCTTCCAGCGCGATGAAGTAGGAGTTGATGCCGAAGCCATGCACCACGCCGACGGCGGCGGATGACAGGGCGGAGGGAATATTGCGCTCGTCGATATTGGTCAGGTGCAGTTCCACATACGGCGGGGCGACATACTTCAGGCAATCCCGCAGCGAATAAGCGTTGTAGGTGAAACCCGCCGGGTTGGAGAGAATACCGTCCACGCCCTGCTCCACGCTGGCATAGACTTTGTTGACCGCCTCGCCCTCGATATTGGTGTAGAAAATTTCCAGCTCGTAACCCCAGTCGGTGGCGTGTCGCCGCAGCAGCGCATCCAGCGCTTCCGCCGTGGTGCTGTCGTAGGTATTGCCTTCGCGCCTGCCGAGCGAGTTCAGGTTCGCGCCCTGTATCAACAACAGTTTCATGTTGCCTGCTCCTGCACGTAATCCGCCAGCGTTTGCGTGAAGATGGCGATGCGACGGTTGAAGGCGTCTTGCGTATACCAGGCGCGGCGCGGGCTGAGGATGGTGTTGGGCAGACCCAGAAAACGTTCGTCTTCGTGGTGAATGTCCATGCCCGCATACGACAGCCTGCCGCTTTCCAGTGCCTCGTCCAGGGCGGCAATATCAATCAGCTCATCCGGCGAAATATTGATGAGGATGGCTCCCGGCTTGACCTTCGCCAGTGTGTCGGCGTTGATCAAGTGACGGGAATCTGCGTTTAGCGACAGGGTGAGGAAAATGATGTCGCTTTCCGCCAGCAGGGTGTCCATATCCACTTGGGTGGCGATGTCACTGTCTTTCGGTTTGCGATTGCAAAACACCACCTTGATGCCGAAGCCCTGCAACATGCGGGCAACTTGCGAGCCGATCGCACCCATGCCGATAATGCCCGCCTGCCTGCCGAACAGTTCGATGCCCTGATACTGGAAAATCTGGAAGTCTTCGTTACGGATTTCGCGGTTGTAATCAGCAATGCGCTTGGCGGAGGCCAGCATCAGCGCCATGGCGTGCTCGGCGACCGATGCGCCGGTGAATCCGGGGGTGTTGCGGATGTCGATGCCGTGTTGTTCGCAGTAAGCCTTGTCGATGTAATCGGTGCCTGTGGTGATGGTGATGATCAGTTCCAGTTTCGGCAGTCTGGCAAGGTTTTCAGCGTTTAAATCCATCAGCGTGGTGATCAGGATTTGTGTGTCAGGGTGGGCTTCCAACGACTTCACCAGTGAGAAGCCGCCGGAATGATCCTGCGCCCAGTGCATTTCAATACCGGGAATGTGGTCGAAACAGTCTTGCGGGTAAGGTTCGCGGTCATTCAGGAACAGGCATTGTTTGCTCATGCCGTATTCTCCTGTTTGGCCGGTACGGTGAACACCCAATAGTGACCGTCAGCTTCGCTGCCCAGATACGGCTTGTTCATACGGCAGTCCACCAGTGACAGCTCACCGGCATCCACTTGGCTTTTGTAATAACCATCGAAGTCATACGTGTCGTAGTAGGTGGTCTTGGTGCTCATGATGATGGTTCCACCCGGTTTGGTGGCTTGCGCCAGATAGCTGAGGGATTTGGGTTCGACAAAATCCAGTGCGAATACGCCGCAACAAACGGTCAGGTCGTATTGGCCGTGCAGGAAAAACGGTAGCGGCTTGTTCAGGTCGATCCAGGCCATCAGGGTCTGGTAAGCGCCGGAATGATGCGCTTGGGCAATCATGCCCTGTGATAAATCGGTGCCGTCGATGTGCCGGAAACCCTTTTTTTGCAGCGCTTGCCCGACCAGCCCTGAGCCACAGGCCACGTCCAGCACCTTGAAATCCGCCAGGTCAGGGGAAACCGGGATTTTACCGGCGTCCGCCAGTTCCATGAGGTAGTCAACGATGTAGTCGGGGCCGTCGTAGTTTCTGGCGGCGACATCCTTGTTGTAGTCGGGTGCCCAGTTGTCGTAGCGTTCCTGATGGCTGATCATGATGTTGTCTCGATCCTTGCTTGTGCGTGAAAAAAGTGTGATGGGTCAAGTATAGACGGCAACCGGCTCGCCCAGTATGTCCATGATGGGTTCCAGCCCCAGACCGGGCGCGTCGGGCGGAATGCCAACACCGTTATCGAAGACGTAGCCGCCGAGTGCGGGTACGACCGTGTGCAGGCGGGTATTGTCGGAAGTCGCCAGCCGGTAGCGGGCCGGGGTGGCGGCGGCCAGATGCACGGCGGCGGTGCTGGCGATGACGCTGCCGCCGGTTTCCTCGATATTCATGCGCAACCCGGTTTGGACGCAGAAATCCCGCATCCGCCGCGCCTTGGTGACGCCGCCGACGCGCCCCAGCTTGATATTGATGGCCTGGGCGATATTCTCCCGCTGCGCCTGCAACAGATCCGTGTAGCTGTGGATGCATTCGTCCAGGATCAGCGGGTTGCGGGTCAGTTGCCGCACCGCGCGGCATTCGTCCAGGGTTTCGCAAGGCTGTTCGAAATACAGGGTGGGATCGTTTACGGCGTTGATGATTTGCACTGCCTGATCCGGCAGCCAGGCGCGGTTGGCGTCGATGGTGATTTTTTCATGGGCTTGCAGGTCGGCGCGGATGGCTTGTATACGGGCAATGTCGGTGGCCACATCACCGCCGATCTTGGGGGAAAAGATGCGGTAGCCCAGTTCGCGCAGGTTACGCAGGTCGGCCACCATTTCATCCGGTGAGCCGTTGGCGAATACGCCCAGAATGTCGACGCTGTGGCTGAAACGCCCGCCCAGCAGGGCATACAGGGGCAGTTGCGTATGTTTGCCGAGAATGTCCCAGCAGGCCATATCCAGCGCCGATTTGACATACCAGTGACCGGCCAGCAACACATCCATGCTGTGGTTGAACTGATCCGGATACAGCGGGTTTTCGCCCAGCAGATGCGGAGCCAGCTCGGCGATACCGGCGTGAATCCCCGCCGAGAACGCGGGCAGGTAGGCATTGCCAAACGGGCAGCCTTCGCCCCAGCCGGTCAGCCCGGTATCGGTTTCGATAGCGACGATAACGCTGTCCATCTTCTCCACGTACACCCGCCCGCCCGAGACGAGGTAGGGTTTTTTGAGGGGAAGTTCCAGTGCGTACACTGTGATTTTGCTGATTCTGGCCGACATTGCCCGTCCCTGTAGCAAAGTTCAAATTCATGGCAGTATACTGTCACGTAAGCAGGTGTTGAACACAACCGGAGAAATGTTAAGAAATGTTAAGCCCGATTGTGTTCGCGCCCGAACCTGAATAGTCTACTCACGTATCAGGCTGGCTGCTTTGTCGGCTGCTGGTAAATGCCGAGGTTTACGAAGCGGGATGCAAGACATGGCGGACATCAGTCTGGAAAATATACTGGACGTGACATTGCGGGATGGTGGTTATCTCAACCAGTGGCAGTTTTCCAGGAAAGAGGTCAGGTATCTGCTTGACTTTCTGGCAAGGCAAGGCATCAGGCAGGTTGAAGTCGGCTTCTTGCGTACTGCTGCTCAGACGACTTCCGTGGTCAATGGCTGTCCGGCTACATTTCTGCAAGAAATTACGCAGCAACATCCGGGGATGCAGTGGGTCGGCATGTTGAATCCGGCAGATGCGGACTGGCGGGAGGCGGTGGCGGGCAAGCTGCCATATCTGTCGCTGGTGCGCCTGACCTGCACAGCAGAGGTGATTGGGCAAGCCTTGGAGATTGCGGCTTATCTGCACGAACAATCTCCCACCATCAAGGTCAGCATCAACCTGATCTGCATTTCCTCTTACCGTTACGCTGAGATCGTTGATTTGTTGAAGCGCATCGCCCCGTCACCCCATGTCGACCGCCTGTATTTCGCTGATTCGCGTGGCGCTTTGTTACCGCACGAAATTGAGCCGTTGTATGCGCTGGCGAAACAGCATTGTCAACTGCCGTTGGGGTTTCATGCCCACGATACACTCGGCAATGCGGTTGAGAATTCCAACCGGGCATTTGTCTGTGGTTGCGATTTGATTGATGTTTCGCTGAACAGCTTTGGTCTGGCAGGGGGCAACACCTCACTGGCTGCGTACCTGAAGGCAAATGCGCTGGCTGATACGCCCATCGAAACGGCGACCCTGGATTTTTGCGAACAGCACCTCTCGCTGCGGGAAGCGGACATGGGGGATCGCGGCCTGTTCGCCTTGCTCGCCCGGCAAAACGTTGACCCCATCTGGAGCGACGATCTGCTGGAAACGTATCCGCATGAGCTTGCCGGGTTGATAGACCGGTTGCCGCGACAGCCTTATAAAACGCTGGACGAGGTGCTGACTGCCATTCGTGCGCTGGAAAAAGAGCCTTGCCATGAGAAATGTTAAGAAGTGTGACGTTTGCTTGTATCCGGCGAAATTAGCGCCTAACCTTTCCGCAATGTGACAGGAAAGAGGCTCAGCTAATGTTCAACAACTACCGCTCGTATCCGTCGTTAGCCATGGATGAGGTCATGGATGTCTTTGAACAGGTTGACCATCAACGTCAGGAACCGATCAATTTCGGCAAGGGCGTTTCCTGCTTCAACCCGTTCGATTACGTCGATGTCTGTCTGAATGGTGAAAACCTGGGGCGGCACGTGGGTTACGGCGATATCAACGGGCTGGAGAGTTTGCGTCACGCCATTTGTCGCTACTACGGGGAAAAATTCAATTACGATCTGGCGCCGCAACGGGTTTGCATTACCGATGGCGCATCCGGAGCGCTGAACATTGCCCTGGCGATGTTGCTTGAAACGGATGGGGAAATCATCCTGCCGAAATCCCATTATCCGGCTTACAAGGTGCTGGCGCAGATATTCGAGGCTCGCTGCATTCTGGTTCCGGTCAGGGATGATTACTGCATTGATGTGGAACAGTTGCCGCGTTTCATTACTCACAAGACGCGAGCCATCCTGCTTAATTCCCCCAGCAATCCACATGGCGCGGTGCTGAGTGCGGATGAATTGGAAGCCATTTCCCGACTGGGTGTACCCGTTATCTTCGATGAGGTGTATCAATCCCTGCCGTTAGGTAATGAGCCTATCCCCAGCGCCATTCACTGTTCCGACCGACATATGCTGGTGAACAGCCTGTCCAAGTCACTGGCTATCGCCGGGTTCCGCGTCGGTTACCTGATCGTGCCGGAATCCCAGGTGCAACTGATGACCAACGTAAAGGCCATCCTGAATATGTGCACCAGCCTGCCCAGCCAGATGTTGGCGGAAAAGTTGTTTCGGCACTGGGATGAACTGGTCGGCAGGCATCGGCAAATGCTGCGCGGCAACTGGCGTACCTTTGAGCAGACGGCGAAATATTTTGGCTTGCGTCTGCGTTCACACCCCAAAGCCGGTTTCTTCGCCTTGGTGGATGTGGCGGAAGCGAATCGGGACGCCATGCAGGTTTCACATGAGCTGGCGCGTTACCATGCGCTGGGTTCGACGCCGGGAATTGATTTTCAGCATTACGATAACGCCTTCCTGCGTTTGAACTTCGCCTGTCATCCGCACCAGATCAAGCTGGGGTTGGCGCGTCTGGCCAATTACCTGCAATGTGATGAGCGCAAGCCGCTGCCCAAACCGACCCCTTTGCCTGTTGGCCGGACAAGACACAAGCACAGAATCCTTTTACCGGAAAAACAGTTTTTAGGAGCCGCCGTATGACGAATACCGCTACTCAGCGCCCCATTTACCCGTTTGGTGATCAGCCTTTCGCCCTGGGAATGGAGGATTATCAGGTAGATTGTGCCATCCATACCGATGATCTGGAACAGGCCATTCGCGGGCAGTGGCGCGAACAGGGGCTGGTCGTGCTGAAAAATACCGGCATGCAACATTTGAGTGAATTACAGCGTTGGGCCGAGGTTCTGTTTCAGGATTTCGCCGCCTATGAAGGTGGTTCCGCACCGCGCGACAAGTTTGGGAAGCATGTTTTCGCCCTGGGGGATGCGCCGCCGACGATTGATTTGTGTTTCCACAATGAAGGCTGTTACCTGCCGGTTTACCCGCGTTGCTTCGTGATTGGCTCGACGCGATGCCCGCAGGAAGGGGGCTTTACCCTGCTGGCGGATAATGAAAAAGCCACGCAAGCCTTGCTGGCGACGGATATCGGTCAGAAGCTCAAGGATAAAGGCATGCGTTACGTGCGCATGATGTATGACCGGGAGCTGGCCTGCGAGCTGGGTTACAAGCCTTGGCAGGATACGTTTTTCACCAACGATCCGCGTGAGGCCGAACAGTCCGTGCAGGCCAAGGGCTGGGATTACGAGTGGCTGCCGAATGGGCACTTGCGCACCAGTTACAGCGTGGACGCTTACGAATACCACCCGGAACTGGACAAATCGCTGTTTTTTGCCGGTTTGGCCAGCCATGCCGCCTTTTTCGACCAGTGGCATCCGTTCAATGCCATGCCGGATGAGGAACGTCCGCTGAACATGACGCTGGGTGACGGCACACCGTTCACCAATCAGGAAATCGCCGACATTTACGCGGCCTACAACCACGCTTCCCTGGCGCTGGACTGGAAGCAGGCGGATTTGGCATTGCTGGATAACCTGCGCTGGGCGCACGCCCGCCCGGCGTTCACCTTGCAGGCAGGTGAAGAGCGTGTTCTGGGTGTGGCCATGGGCATGATGACAGAGCGTGTGGGCAACCGTTTTTAAGTTTTAAGCAGGAGGCGTCGTTATGCGCATCAAGCAAGTTTCTCTCTATCACAAGATCATGCCAATGATTTGCGGCAAATTCTCCTGTTCACTGGAGCCGGGCACCGAAACCGCTGACGTGGTGATTACCCGCGTGGAAACCGAATGCGGCTTGGTGGGTTACGGCGAGGCTGGTTCGGTCGGCGGCTACCCCAATTACGCAGCGGGTACGGTCAGCAGCAGTGCTGAGCTGATCGAACGCCACTTGATGGATAAAGACCCGCGCAATGTCAATGACATCCAGTACGTGATGTCACTGATTGACGGGCATGGCGCGATCAAGGCCGGTTTTGATATGGCGTGCTGGGATATTCTCGGCAAGTCCAGTGGTAAGCCTCTGTATGAGCTGCTGGGCGGCAAACTGCGTGACCGCGTGCCGATTTACCGATCCATTCCGACCATCGAGCCGGAAGAGATGGCGCAGTCGGTGGATGACTGGCGCAGCGAAGGCTACCGCATGTTCCAGTTGCGGGTTGGGCATGGCGACATCCAGGCCGATTTGCAGCGCATTGCCGGTGTCATCGCCAAACGCAAGCCGGGTGAACTGTTCACGGTGGACGTGGCTGGTCACTGGCGGCGCGATGAAGCCTTGTACATCCTGAATACGGTCAAGGATCTGGATTTCACCATTGAACAACCCTGCTGGACGATGGAAGATTGCATGTCGATCCGCGACCGCACTGCGTTTCCGCTGAAGCTCGACAATAGCCTCAACGGGGTGCAGGATGTGTTGCGCGCCTACAAAAACAACGCCTGTGACAGCGTGGTGATCCAGGTCAACAAGTACGCCGGTGTCACCCAGGCGAAATTTGCCCGCGATATTGCCGCTGCCGGAGGCATGGGTATTACCTATGCCACACAGTGGGGCACGGAAATTACCGGTGCTGTGCTGGTGCATCTGGCCTTGACGACCCCGCTTAACCGTTTTATCAGCACCCTGGATATTCACAACTACTCGTCACTGACAGTCGCGACCAATGACCCGATCGTGGTCGATAACGGCTTTATGTGGATGGGCAGCGATGCGCCGGGGCTGGGCGTGGTGGTCGATGACGAGCGGCTGGGTGAGCCGGATCGGGTGATCAGCCAATGATGAAGTTGGCAGGTTGAGCTATGCCGATTCCTTTGTTGGTTGCGGGTCTGGCGCTGGGCGGTAGTACGGGTGTGCTGTTGGGCAAACTGCGTAACGCACGCCGCCGCAAGCAATCACAGCGACAGCAACTGCTGACGCAGCGTGAAGCGGCATTGCCAGTCAAGTCCCCGCCAGAAAAGCAAAAAGTGGCCATGTCAGCGGCTGAGGCGGAGGCGGCGCAGCAGCAGCGTATTTCGCTAGGTGCATTAGGCTTTCTGGGGCTGGGAGCTTTGACGATACCTACAGTTGGCTTGGTGGGTTTGCCGCTGCTGGCTTACAACTATGCCTACATGATGCGTAAAATCTGGAAGTCTTATCAGGAAAAGCGCAAGTGGAGCATTGCTGCACTGGACGCGATCTCGATCAGTTTTGCCATTTTCATGGGTTTCTTTATTACCGCAGGTCTGTTGTTTGCGGCGTTTTTTACCGCCAATCGCCTGATTGCGCGTACCGAGCGTGAGGCACAAACCGATTTCAGTCGTATTTTTGGTGAACTGGGTGAAACCGTCTGGCTGTTAAAAGACGGCGCGGAAATCGAAGTGCCGCTGGAAAGCTTGCAAGCTAAAGACGTGATTGTGGTACACGCGGGTGAAATGATCCCGGTGGATGGTCATGTCATTGCCGGTGAGGGTACGGTCGACCAGCATTTGTTAACCGGCGAATCACAGCCTGCTGAAAAGAAAGCCGGTGATGGCGTATTTACTTCCACCTTGCTAATTGCCGGTAGTTTGCAGGTGGTAGTGGAAAGGCAGGGTGTGGACACCCTTACCGGGCAAATTGCCAAAACCCTGGAACACGCCGCTACCTTCAAGCACCAGGTGCAATCACGCGGCGAAAAGCTGGTCGAGCAGGGGGCATCGCGCACCATGCTGGCGTCTGCGCTGGCGTTGCCCTTTCTGGGGTTGGGGCAGGCGGTCGCGCTGAGCTACAGCGGTTTCGGCTATCAGATGCGCATGTCAGCGCCGTTGATGGTACTGAACTACCTGCGGATTGCCTCCCGTAACGGTATTTTGGTGAAAGACGGGCGCGCGCTGGATACCCTGCAAAAGGTCGATACCATCGTGTTCGACAAGACCGGCACACTGACGGAAGAAGTGCCGCAAGTGGGGCAGGTGATTGCCTGCAGCGGTTTCAGTGAGCAACAGTTATTGCAATACGCGGCCAGCGCCGAGCAGCGTCAGAAACACCCGATTGCTCAGGCCATTTGCCATCACGCCGGGCGGCAAGGTGTGGCAATGCTGAGTGTACTGAATACCGATTATGCGGTTGGGCACGGTTTACAGGTTACCTTGCAGGATAAACAACAGGATTCAACACCGCATACTATCCTGATTGGTAGCCGTCGCTTTGTGGATGCCGCAGGCATTGCCGTGCCGGATACCATTGAAAGTTTGCAGGCTGCCGCCGGTGATAAAGGCTACTCGGTGGTGTATGTTGCCACCCGTGAAGGTGAGTTAATGGGCGTGATCGAATTACGACCTGCCTTGCGCCCGCAAGCTAAAGAAGCGATTGAGACACTGCATAAACTGGGTGTGACGTTGTACATCATCTCCGGCGACCAGGAAAAACCTACCCGCCATCTGGCGCAAACGCTGGGCATCGATCACTACTTTGCCGAAACCCTGCCGGAAGGCAAGGCGCAACATATTGAAAGTTTGCAGGCGCAAGGGCGCAAAGTGTGCTTTATCGGTGATGGCATTAACGATTCCGTTGCGCTGCAAAAAGCGGATGTATCGGTGTCGTTGCACGGCGCGGCGACGATTGCGCAGGACACCGCTGATATTTTGCTGATGACGCCGGACTTATTGCACCTGCCTTACTTGCTAAACATGTCGACCGAATTGCATCAACGCATGAATAACAGTGAGCTACTGAATAATGCGTTCGGTATTGCCTGTGTCTCCGGTGTGTTGCTACTGGGAATGGGAACCAGTGGCGCGATTCTGCTGTATTCCGGCGGCTTGCTGACCAATTTGTCCAACTCGATGCTGCCCTTGCTAACCCACCCCGAAAAACAGGCCATTCCCAAGGCTAGATCATTACCCCCTGATTGAGTTCGCTGGAACCTGAGGATATTGCCATGCGTATTACCAAAGTCTCCCTGTTTCACAAGCATTTGCCGATGTTGTGTTCTTCTTTTACCTGTTCGCTGGAACCGGGCGTGACCAGTGCCGATGTGGTCATTGTCAAGGTGGAAACCGACGAGGGTTTGGTGGGGTATGGTGAAGCGGGAGCGGTCGGTGGCTACCCCAACTATGCCGCTGGCATTATGTCGAGTAGTGCGGAACTGATTAAACGTCACCTGATTCACCAGGATCCGCGCGACATCAACGCCATTCAGCACCTGATGTCGTTGATCGACGGGCATGGTTCCATCAAGTCGGCGTTCGACATTGCCTGCTGGGACATTCTGGGCAAGTGGATGGAGCAGCCGCTGGCAAGGTTGCTGGGTGGCAGGCTGCGCGATTCCGTGCCGGTTTACCGGGGCCTGCCGCTGAAAAAACCGGTGGAAATGGGCAAGGAAGCGGATGCATGGCGCACCGAAGGTTACCGCATGTTCCTGATGAAAGTCGGCAGCGGCAATCTGGCGGAAGACGTGGAATGCATCGAGGCCGTGATGGCGAACCGGCAGCCGGGCGAACATTACACCGTGGATGCATCGGGCCGCTGGCGTCCGGAAGAAGCCCTGTATGTGCTAAAAGCCGTGCAACACTTGGATTTCGTACTGGAACAACCCTGCTGGCATTACGACGAATGCCTGTCGGTGCGCCAACGTACCGGGCGCGCTGTCAAGCTGGACAACGTGATTACCGATGTGAACATGGTGTTGCGGGCGCAGGCTGACCGTTCCTGTGAACTGATGACGCTGAAAATCGACAAGCTGGGCGGCGTCAGTCAGGGGCGGATGGCGCGTGACATTACTTCAGCGGCCGGTATCGCGGTCACCATGGAAGCGCAGTGGGGCACGGAAATCATGGGCGCGGCGGTCACCCAACTGGCGACCACGACGCCCGCCAACCGTTTGCTGGCGGCTTCCGATGTGCATACCTACTCGTCGCTGACGACTGCGAAAGGAATGCCGATCTTTGTGGAGGACGGCATGATGGGCATGGTGAATAATGATTTGCCGGGTTTGGGTATCGAGGTTGACCCGGATTCGCTGGGCGAGGCAGGCATCATCATCAATGCCTGAGCAGTCATCGAGTGTCTGGCATCAGGTCTGCCGTGTAGGCGTTGTGCCTGTCTGGGTGACTGTGAAGCTGATGTTATTTTCCTGTTTATAAGCCAGCCACTCGGTGGCGGTCAGCATCGCTCCCCAGCGTTCCCTGGGGCAGACTTTACTGGCGACCATGGCAGCTTTCGGCATGGTACAACCGCAGTGCGGACAAACTCCGGCTTCACAGCATTCCCGGCACAAGGTGGTGCGGTAAACCAGTTGCTCGGTATACGCCATGATTTCGCTGTAGGGAATGTGGATGCCTTCTTTTTCGATGGTGGCTCCATCCAGGTAGGATGCCCATTTGTTCGGGTCGCTGACATCTTGTATGCCGCGCGCCAGGATATTGCGTTTCAAGCTGGTGAAAAATTCTGTGAGTGCCATGGTTGGTTCCTTGCTGAGTTGGCTTGCAGCATAGGGTGGGGGGCGGTGGTTTTCAATCATCCCTGTGTTACAGGCAAGATTTCTGATGCTAGACTCAGCCTAACCAGCAACCCGAGCATGCCCGCATGAAAAAGCACTTCAACACCGCCGGCCCCGTCTTCCCCGGCAAGCATTACTGCATCGAGCCGATGAAGCGCATTGACTGGGAGGAAGTCCGCCAACCTGATCGATGCCGAGAAGTACTTCGTGCTGCACTCCCCGCGCCAGACCGGCAAGACCAGCACCTTGCTGGCGATGATGGATGTGCTCAACCGGGAAGGCGAGTATCTGGCGCTGTACGTCAATATCAAAGCGGCGCAGGCGGCGCGTGAGGATGTGTCCTGGGGTATAAAGCATTATCTCTGCGGCGTGCGGGACGTGCGCGCTTACCGCATCCAGACGCCGCACAAGGAAACCATTACTGGCGACAGTGCGTTCTTTGCCGCATTATGGGAAGACACGTGTGGTCAACCGTGATGCCAGCGTCAGTTGGGAAGATAAGGGGATTTCCCTGAAAGATTCCCCCGCAATGGCTACACTTGTCTTATCGACAAGCGGAGTCCCTATCCCCATGCCCCCCGAACCCCAAACAGCTAACCCGATCCTGAGTGAATCCCAGATAGCCGACCTGAAACTGGCGGCCTCGAAAATGTCTGGCAGCACCCGCCGTGCGTTCCAGGCGGACATGAGCCGGAAATATTGTGCAGGCAACGCCCGCCAGACTGAAAGGTGTTTTGGCTGGGGTCGGGAGGGGGTGCAGTTGGGTTTGGAGGAACAGCGCAGCGGCATGGTTTGCGTGGGTGCGCAGGCGGCGTATTGTGGCCAGAAGCGCTGGGAGGAAACCCAGCCGGAAGCGGCAGCCGCCTTGCTGGCGCTGGCGGAAGCACATAGCCAGCAAGACCCGACATTCCGCAGCAGCATCGCCTACACCCGCCTGACGGCGGCGGAAGCCATCCGGCAGTTACAGGCCATGGGTTTCAGCGGTGGACAAGTGCCCGCCCCCAGCACCATGGCGCGGATACTCAACCGGAATGGCTACCGCCTGCGCAAGGTGGAGAAAGCCAAGCCGCAAAAAAAATTCCAGAAACCGACGCCATCTTCGCCAATATCCAGGCCAACGATGGGCAGTTTGCCGATGGGGCGGTCAAACGCCTGAGCATGGACTGCAAGGCGACCGTCAACATCGGTGACTACTCACGGGGCGGGAAAACACGGGGTGACAATAAAGCCGCTGACCATGAGATGGGCTGCAAAGAGAAATACATCCCTTTTGGCGTACTGGATGAGGACAGTGGGCAGGTTTACCTGACCTTCGGCAGTTCCAGCAAAACCAGTGACTTCATCGTGGATTCCCTGTGCCGGGTATGGGAACAGATGCCTTCTGCTGACAAGGACGCCTGCCAGTGCATCCAGATCAAAGCGGACAATGGCCCGGAAAGCAGCGGGATCAGGACGCAATTCCTCAAGCGCATGGTGGAATTCGCCAACCATACCGGTAAGACAGTCCACCTGCTGTACTACCCGCCTTACCACAGCAAGTACAACCCGATTGAACGCTGCTGGGGGATTCTGGAACAACACTGGAACGGCACCCAGCTCAAGGATGCCGAAACCCTGCTGGAATGGGCAAAAACCATGACCTGGAAAGGCATCAACCCCATGGTCGAATTCAGCCACAAGGTTTATGAGAAGGGTGTGACCCTCAGCAAAAAAGCTATGGAGGCTGTTGAGGCGAGGCTGGAAAGAAATGCTGCTTTACCAAAATGGGACATTCTGATTCGCCCTGTTTTTGGGTAATGTCTTTGAGGTAAATCACCTAAGATCTGGCTGTAGCCACGCCGGGTGGCAGGTGGATGTGTGGGGTGTCTGAAGATGGTTTCAAGTTTTGATGCACAAATGCACAAATTGCGATCCCGGAAAATCGAATCATCCGCAAGCGGGTTGTCGCCAGAACCATTGCCGTGCATCTGTGCGCCATTCCGTCTGGCCTGCGTTTGCCGGGCATTGTCAATGGGATTGATGATAAGGGTTATTTGCGTAAACGGGGAATCCCCCGGCAAGTTCGGATAAGCGACGCAATCGGGAAAACCCGTACTCTGACCTGTCGATGGTGTTTGTTCCCATACCTTTGGTGAGTTGTCGTATCCTGCATCATCGCCGCCAGTGTCTTCATATCCACTCTCCTTGTAGGGCAATCCGGGCTGTCAGCGTGAAAACAGGTCGGCAAGAAGAGTGCTGAAAGATTACTTTATGATAGAAATTTATTAAACTGGACTTATGGTAACTTGGTGAGAAAACAATGATGAGGTTCGCTAAAAATCTTTTTACAGCAGTCGTTTTGCTGGTTGCCGGAGGATTTTCATTACAAGTGCAGGCCAAAAACAATAATGATCATGAGAGTAAATTTATTACCACTAGTCAATCATTAGGGCTTATTAAAAACGTATTCCTGCTGGTGGATGACAAGGTATCCGGCGGTTGCTGGGGCAATGCGCAACAGGTCAGGGAGCAGGTCAAACAGTCTTTGGAGCAAAGCGGGCTACGTGTCTATGACGAGCCGTTGCTGATCACTTCGCCGCTTTCCAGCAACCTGCTCATTACCGCGCAGGGTTCAAGGGGCAGGCAGGGGATCTGTTTTGGCGACATCCGGGTAGAAAGCTACCGTAGCGTGCTAAGCAACTTTGAGGGGGTCAAGGTTCAGCATCAGGCTTACAATTTTTCCCGCAGCACCATAGCGAACAGCCGTAAAAACCTGGATGCCGCGTTCCTTGAAGCGGCAGAAGAACACACGGCCGCTTTCGCGGCGGAGATTGCGGAAGGCCGGGAAGACCCCGCAGTAAAAGCCGTGCTGGCAAAGTCGGAGGGCAAAGAAGTCAACCCCCTGCCCATGAGCGCCCTTGCCAATATTTTCCGGCAATCGGCAAGGGCGGCAGCCGACGATAAAGGCTCACCCGCCGCCAGGTAAGGTATCCAGCATACCGGCAATACGGCGGTTGGTTGAGTTGACGGATTGCAGATAGCCGTTGACTTTGGCATTCAGGGTTTCAATACTCTTATGCTGTGCTTCATTCTCTGTTTGTAGTTCGGCAACCTGTTTTCTCAGTTGGGTAATCAGGGCATCCTGGTTGCCTGCTTCATTCTCAAGCGCCTGCTGTTTTTGCCGATAGCTGGTTAGCGCGGCCTGCTGTTCTGCAATCAGGGCCTCGGCATTCTTTTTGTCTTCCTGCAATTGCAAAATGGTTGCCTGTTGTTTTCCGGTTTCCACTTCCAGGGTTTGCAGCTGCTGCGCCTTGTCCGCCAGGGCGGTTTGTTGTTCTTCCAGTAGTACGCTGTTTTCCTGTTGTTCTTTTTCCAGTTGCAAAATGGTTGCCTGTTGCTCTCTGGTTTCTGCTTCCAGGGTTTGTAGCTGCTGCGCCTGGTCTGTCAGGGTGGTTTTCTGTTTTTCCAGTAGCGCGCTGTTTTCCTGTTGTTCTTTTTCCAGTTGCAGGATTAGCGATTGCTGTTGCTTTGTTTCTGCTTCCAGAGCCTGCTGTTTTTGCTCAAGTGTAGCCAGAGCCGCTTGTTGTTGTGCGACAAGTTTAGCAGCTTCCCGTTTCTCCTGGCGTAATTGCCCGATGGTGACTTCCAGCGCCTCGCGTTGTTCCGCGTTCAAGGCCGCTGCCTGCGCCATGTCGTTTTGTGTTTGCTTGAGGGTTTCCTGGAGTGTGATGACCTGCCTGGACTGACCTTCATGCACTTTGCCAAGCTCTTCGAATTGCGTGCGGCAGGCGCTTAGCTCCTGGAGGGAAGCAAGACTTTCCTGGTGTTCCTGCCGGGATTTGGCAAGCAGGTTTTCCGTGGTTTTGTGCTGGTATTGCAGTTCTTTGATGGTTCGTTGCTCGGCCTGCAGGCGTTGTAACAGTTGGTCGCTGTCGGCATCCTTTTTTACCAGCAGGGCTTCCAGCCGTTCGTTGGCGGCCTGTAGGGTTTTTTTGGCGGCGCGTTCTTCGTTTTCCCGGGATTTGCACAGGGTGCGGCCCATAAACCAGCCAATCAGGCAGACAAGTGCGGCAACCAGCGCCATTTCGTAAATTAGTGGTAAACCCAACATTCAGATACCCTCCACGATGAATTCGATGCGCCGGTTTTTGGCGCGGCCTTCTTCCGTATCATTGTCGGCCAGTGGTGCTGCGGCCCCCTTGCCTTCGGTTTTCAGGCGTTCCAGCGGCACGCCACCCTGGTTGAAGAGCCAGCCCTTGACGGCTTTGGCACGTTGCTCACTGAGCTTGAGATTATTTTCTTCACTACCGACATTATCGGTATGGCCACTGATCAGGACGGTGGAATCCGCGCAGAAAATGGCAGTGTCGGCCAGTTCCTGAAGCAGGGCGTCACTCTTGCGGTCGATGGTGGAACCACCGGAAGCGAACACGATTTTCTTCTGCGACAGCAACCGGTTGAATTCCTGCTGGCAGACCACGGCGGCACTGTCCAGCGCCACCATGTTGACGGACAGGTTGTACCCTTGTGCTTCAATAGGTTCTAGCGCCTTTCTCAGGGCTTCGACCTGTTTGGTGGTCGCAGCCTTGCCTGCGAAGCGGATGGTTTTGTCAGTCATGCGGATGGAGGCTGATTCAAGTGGCCTGGCTTCTTTGAGCAGGGTACTGCCGATCAGCGTCTCCCAGCCGTCCGGGGCACCTGCACCGGTTTGCAGGTAGGTCAGGTCAGCTTTATCGCCAAACGTGGCTTGTATTTGTTCCGCCAGTGAGGATTTGGCCTCATCGTCGCTGACGTAACCATCGAGTGACAGGGATTTTCCGTCCCACTGGATGTGCAGGGTATAAGGCTCGATAATCTGCGTGCTGATATTGTCTTCCACCCGCTGCACGTACCATTGGGATCGGGCCGTATCAATAGCCTGCCAGTGCGCATCAGCGTCCGGGGCTGTACCGTTGACGGCGATATCCCTGCTGTTGGCTTGCCCGGCTTGCACGCTTGCCCACGGCATACCCTGTTCGTGCAGGTATTGTTGGGTGTGTTCGGCAATGCGTTCTGGCAGGGCCCGTGCGTAACGGGGCAGGGTGAAGGCCATCAACAATAACACTGCCATCAGACCGGCCAATTGTATAACCCAGGCTTTCTGCATGGTGTGCTGAACTCCAAGTTGGCTGTTTTTGTGAAAGTTTGTAATCATAACAACCTGCCTGCCGGGTTTTCAGTATAGTTTTGTTAAGTTTTGTTACGTGCATTCTGCCCTGGAGGCTTTTTTGCTATGCTTTGGCAATCAAAATTTTATCAGGCGGGTATTATGAATGCCGAAACGATGACAGTCGATGCGGAGACGACGCTGGCTTCCCAGCAGTCGACCTTGCTGGATGAGTTAACCACGCGCTTGGTTCACGTTCAGACTGAGCTGGGAATGAAAGACTTGGCGCTTCGCGAACAGGAAGCGGATCGCATTGTCAAAAACCATGTGCTGGCCGGTTCGGCGATGGGGCTGGTGCCGCTGCCGCTGTTTGATCTGGTGGCTCTGAGCGGAACCCAGCACAATATGCTGGAGCAGCTTTGTCAGCATTATGGTGTAGATATCGACCATCATAAAATCCGCTCGGCCTTGATCGCGGTACTGGGCGGATCCTCGCCGACGCTGGCGTTGGCCGGGGCTGGCAGTGCGTTCAAATTCGTGCCGGGTGTCGGCACTTTGGGTGGTAACGCCGGGCTGACCTTGTTGGGTGGGGCGATTACCTATGCCGTGGGGAAAAGCTTCATCAAACACTTCAGCGCGGGTGGTACACTGGATGATGTCAGGGCAAAGAAGCTGGGGAGCTTTTTCCGCAAGGAATTAAAGCGGGGGAAACGGTTGATTAGGGAAAAGCTGCCTTTACCGCAAGTGCTTTCACGCTCTGCAAAGGCTTGAAACTTCTGACTATTCCATCGTGGAAGCTAGCCGGGATAGTTTTCACAGATGGATATACAGTAGCAAATACCGGATAGGGCAGTTGTTATCAAATTCGTTCCCAATACTCCGCAGGCATTTCCATGCTCATCTTTAACGCACCAGTGCTGCCGCAGTATTCGGCATCCTGCACGCATTCCACCCGCCCGCCGCCATAGGCTTGCAAGCTTTTCTCTATGGCAAGGTCAATACCCTTGAGGCGTGAACCACCACCAGCCAGCAGGATGTTCTGACGCAGGCGTTCCTGAAAATCCGGGTCGAAACTACCAACCAGTTGTTGCACTGCCTTGCTGATCGGGTTAGCCAGACTCAGGCAGCATTCACGCAGCAGCTGGGTAATGTCATATTCCTGCGGGATGCCTTGGGTATTGAGCGTAACCTTGACCGGGTCGGCTGTTTCGGAAACATAGCCGTACTTTTCCTTGATGGTGCGGATAATACGCGCGGAAAGCTGCACGTCCGGGTATTTGGCGTGGATGGCCTTGGTGATTTCGGCATCCAGAAAGTTACCGGCGGTTTTCAGGGTGAGCTGGTCTTCCGGTTCCGGCAGGGTGCCGTGGATACGGCACAAATCGGTGGTGCCCGCGCCGATGTCCACGATCAGGCATTCATCGAAACGGTCGTTGGCGTAAGCCACCGCGAACGGTTCGCTGACAATCAACACCTTGTCGATAAAGCCTTCGCAGAGGTCGATCAGGGCTTTCTTGTTGACGATGCTGGCTTGCGCGGGGACGCCGATGGCGGCATACACCTGATCGTCTTCCTGTTTTTCCGGCAAGCCGACCTCAATCAGGTGGCGCAGGATCAGGGCGGTTGCCTGCAACGCCTGTTCGTCGTCACGAATCACGCCTTCCGCCAGCGGCCACACCAGATTCACCGCCAGCCGGTTATCCAGCGCATCGCCACCCAGCAGGTAATCTTTTTGCAAGCGTTTCTTCGCAATCACGTCTTTGGGGTAACCGACGCAGGTTTCCACACTGAGACGCTTGCCGGTGGAGGTGGTGATGGAGGAGCGGCTGGTGCCGAGGTCGATACCGGCGTAGTAAATGTCAGGCATTGGCGGCTTTCCTTATGGCGATGTTTTCATTAATGATTTGTTCGAACAGTGCGTACTTGCCGGAAACAGTTTGGGTTACAGCAGAGCCTGTTTTTGCCGGTTGTTGCTTCTGCTCGGCAACCTGTTGCGCTTCCTTCAGGGATTCATACTGATTTTGCAGGTCTGCCAGTTTCTGCTCCAGTTCGGTCTGTTTGGCTGAGGTATCTTTACGTTTCTGGCGATGGTTGTACCACGACCCGGCAGCTACCACTTTTAACACCAGCAATGTGCCTGCAACCACGATGGTAACCGGTAGTAAATGTGCTGTTGCGGCATGGACTACTGGCGCAACAATTCCCTGGGTTTGTAACATGGTTTGCTTCCCCTGCCTGTTCAGTTTATTTCCATCGTAATGGATATTCCGGAGATTAGACAGGTTGCCGTATTTTTGAAAGCTGACTTAACAATTCTTAACAATTTTGTAGATTGTGTTGCGTACTGGTGCGCGTAGTATTTGAACGCAATAGTGGATTCCGGATAAAGCTGATGGTGCTTGAATTAATGACTTTGGGGAGTATTGCCGCCGCTAGTGGTCAATGGGCGCGTAAAAGGGCGCTAAAAGAGCGGGCTGTCCGAAGGGAGCCATCCGTGCCTGATGCAGTGGGCTCTCCTGAACTGCGCCGTAATGGCCAACGTCTGGCGGCGGCTTCGGCTGCATTGGGTTTATCGGCAGCCAGCGTCCTGTTACGCACGCCGGTACTGGGTTACGTCAGTGTTCCTGTTTCGTTGTTTGCCTTTCTGCCAGTGTTGGCGAATGCCGGACGCAGTCTGGGAAAGGAACGTGCCATCAACGACCAGGTACTGGCAGCGACGCGGGCGGCGATTTGTGTGGCGATGGGGTATTACTGCATTCTTGCTTTAGATGCGACCCTGCAATCTGCCGGTCAGCGTTTGTTCCTGCGTCAGGAAGACGGTTTCCGGAAAAACCTGAAGCAGGCTGCGCAGCAACATGGTTTGGTGCTACCCGTTGATATGCCGTTGCAGCCGGATCGTCGGCAAATCCATGCGGAGCAAACCGCTGAACGTGCCGCGCCCTGGATGCTGGGCTTTTTCGTGTTGACGATTCCCATGATGGGGGTTAACCGGGCGGCAGCGTTTCTGACTACCACCTTCGGCGGGCATTTGCGCAATCTGGGGCCATATACCTCCCGGCGGGTTATCCATGCTGCCATGCAGGAGGGCATTGTGCTGATGCAGCCGGATGCGCTAGAAAGCGCCGCACAGGTGGATACGCTGGTGATTGACAGCCGCTTGCTGGAAGGTTTGCCGCAAGAGGAGGTTCATGGCCTTATCGATGGTTTACAGCGGCAATACCGGGTGCAGGTACTGGATGCGGCAGCTCAGCATATTTCGTTTGGTGAACTGCAAGCTTCAGGCAATAAGGTTGCTTACCTGCATGGCCCGGAAGACGAGCTGGGAAGGCAGGCTGCTTTCCTGTGCATTGCCTGCGGTAACAGGGCGGCTCAGGTCACATCGGCACCGATTCTTTTGTTGGGTGATGGCATCCGTCAACTGCCGGTATTGTTGGCGCTGGCCAATACCTTTACGCAACGCCAACGATTCAACTTCATCGCGCCCATTGGGGTGGATTTGATGGATATTGCTACTACCGTGTTCCTGGATTTCGGGTTGATTTATTCGGTGCTGTTTACGTATACGGGGTTGGGTCTGGGGGTTGTGAACAATCATCTGGAGAAATGCAAAGGTAACCCGATAAGTGAGCAGGAACTACTGCCAGTTCCTGCCCCCATCCGGTGAAGGGCTTCACTTTCTTGTAGGGTTCTTCCGTCGTACCCATTTCAATAGCATATCTTGCAACTGTTCCAGGTCGAATGGCTTGGCCAGATAGTCATTCATCCCGACAGCCAGGCATTTGGCGCGTTCCTGTGGGAGGGCGTGGGCAGTCAGCGCAATGATGATGGGCGACTCGCACCATTGTTGCCGGATGATCCGGGTGGTTTCATAACCATCGCCTTCCGGCATCTGCAAATCCATCAACACCACGTCGAAAGGCGTTACCTGCAAGGCTTCCAGCACTTCCTTGCCATTGGCGGCAACAGTGACTTGTAAACCCAATGCCCGTAGGTATTTGCTTTCGAAAACCTGGCTTATTTCATCATCTTCCGCCAGCAGCACGTGCTGGCCAGTCAGTTCGGGGTGGAGCCTGATCGGTTCCGGTAGTCGGGGTGAAACGGGGTTAACCGGAGTGGCGTCCGCCTTGTTGGTTTGCCGGGGCGTTTCGAAGGCCCACTCAAGCTCCAGACAGCGTGCCACGACCTCACATAGCCGATCCATTTCAATCGGCTTGATCAGGAAGTCATAAAATCCTAAAGACTGTGTATCCTCCGGCTCTGGCAGCGGGGTGGCGGATGTGGCAATGGCCGGTAGCTGCGGCAAACCCAATGCCTCACGAATCTGCCAGGTGGCTGCATAGCCACAAATGCCGGGCATACGCAGATCGGCGATCACCAGGTCAGGTGGCTGGAGATGGGCGCACACCAACGCGGTCGTGGCGTCTTCGGCAATATCAACCACAAACCCCAGGGACTGGAGTAAGTCCCGTAACACCAGGCGATTTGCTTCGTTGTCGTCAATGACCAAGACCCGTCGAATGGGGCCGGTATAACCACTCACTACCGCTTGCGAGGCTGGGTAGCTGGTATCGCCCACAGGTGTCGAAACTGGCTGCAACGGCATGCGGAAGGAAAATGTGCTTCCGTAACCGGGCGAACTCTCAAGGGTCAGCACGCCACCTAACAACGTGCTAAGTTCACGGCAAATCGCGAGTCCCAATCCTTTGCCTTGCTGGTCGGGATGGTATTGCTCGAAGGGTGTGAACAAGCGCTCGTGTTCCTCCGCCGGAATGCCGCAGCCAGTATCAGTGACTGCAAAGTGTAACACCGACCCCGTCGCATCAGGCGACGAATGATCGATTGCTGCAGACAACCGCACTTGCCCGACAGCGGTATATTTGACCGCGTTGTCGAGCAGGTTCTGCAAGACTTGACGGAGGCGCTGGCCGTCGGTGCGGATGGTCTGTGGCAGATCCGGGGCGACGTGTTCCTCAAACATCAGGCCCTTGGCCGCCGCCTGCTGCCGGGTGGTCTCGGCCAGGTCACTCAGCATGGGTGCTAGCGCCACATCGCCGATCAGCAATCGCAAACGGCCATGTTCGATTTCGGCGACTTCTAGCAGTTCGTCGATCAGGTGCAGCAAATGCAGGCCGCTGCGCCCGATGACGCCGCAATGCGTGCGTTCCTCGGAACCCAGGGACGATGCCCGCTGCAGCAGGTTGGCATAGCCCAGCATCGCGTTTAGCGGGGTGCGTAACTCGTGGCTCATGTTGGCCAGAAAGCGGGTCTTGGCTCGGTTGGCGGTCTCGGCGCGGTCGCGTTCAGTGGCGAGTTCCCGGGTGCGTGCATCGACCAGTTCGGTCAGGTGTTCTTCATTGCGTGCCAAAATGGTACGCGCCCGTTCGGCCTGCTGGCGCAAATCATTGATCCGGTTGGCCTCAGCCAGCGAGAGCAGCAACAACATCAACAGCAGCGCCCCATAGATCAATATCCTCGCCGAGGACTGAGGCGGGCTGATCGCATAGTTATAGTTGGTGAGTGCAAGCAGGATGATGGCAACCAGCAGCGGCGCCCAAGCTAGCAGGTAGAAGGCTGCCGTGCGGGGCTGCCAACGCAGCGCCAGCGCACCGGCCAGGAGCGAGATCACACCGGCCAATAAGATCGTCACATGCGACAGCATAGACCCAATATACGGATTCCAGTGGTCAATGATGCCAAAATTGACTACCACGCTGACTGCCAGACTAAGGTGGACTCTAGCTAACCAGGGTGTATACACACGCAGGCGTAAAAAACCTACTGGAAACATGATGACGCCGACCATCGCTAGTGCTCCGCCTATCATGTTGCCACGCCAGGGATCTGGCCATATCTCCCAAAGCAGGGTCGTCAGCAGCCCCTCGCGATCTGCCATCCACAGCAGAACACCCGGGATCATGCAACAAAGCCAGAAATACGCTGCTTCGCGCAACTGTAAGAACAGTACTAGGTTGTATGCGAACATGAACAGCATGGCACCGAAAAACAGGGCTAGCCCGCCATACGAAATACGATCGTCGGCAGCCAGACGGGCGCGATCTGTCAAGCGAAAATCCAGCAGCAGACCTTTGTCGCTGGCGAAACGGACATACACCGTGCTTGTCTCATGCGCGGCCAGCGGTAGATCGAACAGAAACCAGCGATGGGAGCGATCCCGCTCCGCCGGTAGTGCCCAGCGGCCGTCTCGGCGTTGCGCAGTGGTTTTTCCTGAAGCATTGAGGCTCCAAAAAGCGACGTGGCTCATACGCGGTTCGGCGAGCACCAGTAGCAGCGATGCCGGTTCAGCAGTGGCATTATGCACCGCAAAGCGTGCCCAGAACGCATCGGAGCTGATGCCAAGGTTGGGCACGCCCGGCGGTGTCCGCACGAAACCTTGCGCATTGGCTGGTGACCGCACCTGAGCCAGGCTCATGATGCCGCCCGGATCCCGTAGTAGTTCTATCTCCGTGACCTGGATGGGTAACTGAGCCGTATCGGCCAGTTCGAGTACCGGTGGTTCCGCCGCCATGGCCGAAGCACCAAACAGCAACAGCAAGACAAACAATATGCCCTGCATTATGTTGGAGGTTCGATGACTATGCTGATCACACTGCCCGCGACCAATCCGGCGCTGGCCTGGCCAGACCAGCCTTCCGGAGCTTTCTCACCTGTGCCATTGGTAAACAGTTTGTCGGCGGATACGCCGCCTTGTGCGTCAGCAGACAGAAAGCCACCGCCGGTGACGCCTTCAGCAGCTTGTAACTGAGTCGAAGCTGATGCCATGAATGCCAGGAGAATCAGTGAAAGGCGGATGTTTGGTAACGCAATGTTATGGGCGTAGGCGCACATTATTTTTCTCCCTGCCATGAACCTAAAAAGCTATAGAGACTAGATAAGTCAGCGGTTGCGTGGAAGTCAACTTAACAATTCTTAACATTTCCTCGTGCAGTCACTACCTCCAAAACCTGCCGACAAGCTTGACAAGGTAGGGCGGGCTGTCAGTTTGGCTCTGGGTCTGAACAATTTGCTGGTAGCGTGAACTGTTTTATCCATATCGAATGTGGCTCAATATGCGTTTCAGGGTCTTATCCCAACAGCAGCGAAAGCAAGGACTGTAAGGCAGCTTGCCCCCGTTTCCTGATGTTGTGAAGAGACTCGAAGAATGCAAGGTAACACGGTAGCTTTTCTTGTGAGATCCCCCGATGAGGTCGTAACCATGAGCGTAACAGTGACCAAAAACCTTCCATCGTATTGACGTGGACTTCATGGAAACCGTCACCATCTTCGTCACGGGCATATTCGCCTGCGCCATGGTTGACGGTTTTGTGGGCATAGCCCCATTCTTCCAATCGGCTGTAAATGTTGTACTCATCGGTGTAGACCAGCGTGCCTGCTGCCACCGTTTCCACAATCAACGGCTTGATCGTCGTCTGTTTCACATTCGCCAGCATACGGATCACGACCTCCCCGGAACGCTGGATCATGCCGAAAATGGGTGGTTTGTCCTTTTCCAGTGTCCCACGCCCCGGCGCACCTTTCAGGGCGCGGCGGCGACCTTCACGCCCAGCATCCGCGACGGCTTCGGGGTTTCCCTTGTGTCCAGCCTTGACATAAACCTCATCAAATTCAACATTCCCAAACAGGTTTACTGGCGTTTTTTTTCTCGACACCACGCCGTAACTGTTCCGTCATCGCCTGAACATCATCCTTGTTCAACCCCAATTCGCGGGCGATTTGTTGGTTGGACAGGTTCAACGACATCAGGTACAGGCACAACACCCACACCTTCAGCGGCTGGTGGTGGCCTTCAAACACCGTTCCCGTCAGGTCATCAAAACGCTTTTGGCAATCCTTACACTGGTAACGCTGGCGTTCCTGCTGGGTGTCATCCTTGCCTCGACGGATAGTGTCCTGTGAACCGCAGTGCGGACAAATCACCCCATTAGGCCAACGCACGGAACGGACTTGCTCGAAACAGGCGGCATCACTGGTCAGGCTGGAAATACTGATGAGCGAGGTCATAAAGCCTCTCCTTGGCTATCGGAAATGACTAACTTTACCGCTATCCATCACGTTTGCAATGCCGGGGAAAACAAGACCCTGAAACGCATATTGAGCCTCTTCTAAATCTGCGACACTGCGGCGATGCCCCAGCAACTGAAAGACCACAGCCTCAAACAGCTTAACAGCCAGTACCTTGCCAAGCTCACGCCGGAGGAACTGCTGCACCTGTCGACGAAGTTGCTGCACGACCTGAAGGAAGCGCGGGAACAGCTCAACCAGAATCCCAGCAACTCATCCCGTCCGCCCAGCAGTCGTTTCCCATGGGAAGGCCCACCGTCAGCCACTGCACAACCTGAACCCCAAGCACCGACGGCCAGGATAGACGAGGGGCTGTCCCCGGCAATCATGGCAAGCACAAAGCCAGCGGCAAAGGCCAAACGCAAGGCTGGCAAACAGCCGGGAGCGCCGGGTTACGGGCGGGTTTGGCATCCACCGGTGGATGCCGATGAACACCATTGCCCCAGCCACTGCGAAGCCTGCGGCAGGCCACTGGAGGCTGCCACTTGCCGGGTTTACAGCGCCTACGACAGTGTGGACATCCGTTTTGGCAGCGCCGAACAGCCCGGCCTGACGGTCATCACCACCCGCCATCACCTGTACGAAAACACCTGCACTTGCGGCCACGGTAGCCGCCATGTCCCGCACCGGGCAGTCCCCGACCCGTGTTTGTACCCTGGGGTTGAAGTGGGCGAATGGCGGCTGATCGGAGCCAACCTGGCGGCGCTGATTGTCCACCTGCGGCTACGTTCGCGCTTGTCGCTGCGGCTGACGCAGGAACTGTTGCGGGAGGTGTTGGGCATCCCCCTGAGCACCGGGGTGTTGCAGCAATGCTTCGAGGAAGCCGCCGCCAGCGCGATCCCCCTGGAAGACGCCCTGGTGGAAGACCTGCTGGCGGAAGCCACTGCCAATGGCGGGGTACTGTATGTGGATGAAACCTCCTGGAAGGAGCGCGGCGAAGCCCTGTGGTTGTGGACGTTTGTCACCACTCTCAGCGTCTGCTTTTACGTGGGGCAACGCACCATCGAGATGCTGGACAACGTGATTGGCGGACACTTTGGCGGCTGGCTGATGAGCGATGGCTATACCGCCTACCGCCATCACCCCAAACGGCTGCGCTGCTGGGCGCACCTGATCCGTAAGGCCCGCGGGCTGGCGGAATCGCTGGACCAGGATGGCCGGGCATTCGGCCACTTCACGCTGGCTTGGTTGGGTACGTTACAGGCCGACATTGACGCTTGGCGGGAAGCAGACGGCACGCCGGGAACCGCAACCGGGGTGATCCGCCAACGCCACCAGGCAAAACTGGCAGAATTCAGGGCACGGTGCCTAACCCAGGCCGAATCCGCCCATGACAAGACGGCGGCGTTGGCGAAGGAATTCATCAACGATTGGGAAGCCATCTTCCGCATCCTTGACCATCCATGGCTTCCTTTGACCAATAATGAGGCGGAGCGGGCGCTGCGCCATTGGGTGATCCTGCGCAAAACCAACCATGGGACCAAAAGCGCCACGGGGAGTCGTGCCTTTGCCCTGCTGGCCAGTATCAGCGGCACTTGCCGCAAGCGTGGGCAGTCCGCGCTCGCTTATCTTGCCAGTGTGATTGCCGCTGCGCGTGCGAACCTTACCCTCCCGCCCTTGCCGCAAGCAGTGGGAGTGTGAGCAATTACAAAAATTTATGATTTGAATAATCATAACAACAAATCAAGAACCGGATTGTGAAATGCCTGACCAGCCCCTTGGAAAGTCGAGTTTTTCATTAATCTGATTAAGGAGCAGATTGATGCACCGTCATAACATACCCCAGCTGAAACAGCTGCAAGCTATTGATACAGCGCTACTGATATTCCTGCTGAGTGTTCTTATCCTGATTACCTGGGTAGCCTTGGGTAATTTGACCAAAAAAACCCATGAGAACCTGCATGATATCGAGCTGGTGCTTGAGCAGGCACACACGAGCTTCCTGACACATCTGCAATTGGAAACCCTAGCCAACCGGAATCATGACATTTTCGATAGCCTTAACGAGGTGTTGTTAAACATTGCACTCGGCTCTGAAGGCATTGCTGACAACAGACAGAAATTGCAGGCGCTGAAAACTCAACTGGAGCAGCAAAGTCAGCAACTTCCGACGTTTGGGAAGAGCGAATTGACAGAGGAATACACAAAAGCGACCGCAGGCATTCTGACCCTGATTGATCAGGCGCAAAGCCAGCCACCGGATGCCTGGCGGAATTTGATCATGGATGCACGTGACTCCATCCAGCAGATCAGGCTTATGACCGAAAAAATGGAAAGCATGTATGGTTTTACCGGCCAGGGTATCAGCGAGGCGTTTGATCATTCCCTGCAAAATACCACCAGGAACATGCAGGAAACACAACACAGTCTTGCCACCATTCAGGAACGCAGCATCATTGGCAAATTACTTATCATCGTCTTTCTGTTGATCAGTCGTTTGTACTTTTCCTCTCGCTTCAATCTTATCGTGCAAACCGCCACCGCAGCGCAACGGATTGCAGAGGAGGCAGTAAAAACCAAGGCACGCTTCCTCGCCACCATGAGTCACGAAATCCGCACACCCATGAATGGCGTTATTGGCATGACCCGCTTGCTGATGAATACGCCCATGAGTAAAAAACAAACTGAATTTACGGAAAGTATCCGCCTTAGTGGTGAACACCTTCTCACAGTCATTAATGACGTACTGGACTTTTCCAAAATTGAAGCAGGTAAGCTCGACCTCAAACGCGAGTCGTTTGAATTGCGTTCCTGTATCGAGGAAGTCCTCAACCTGCTCAGTGCCAAGGCACTGGAAAAGAAACTGGAGCTGGCTTATGTCGTTGCCCCTAACATTCCGCTATATATAGAAGGCGATATGGTGCGCCTGCGCCAGATACTGACCAATCTGATCGGTAACGCCATCAAGTTTACGGACTCAGGCAATGTGACCGTCGTGGTGAACCTGCATACGTGTCATGATGAAGACTTGGAGCTTGAGTTTGAGATCAGCGATACCGGTTGTGGCATACCGGCGGATCGTCTGGACAGTGTTTTCGAGCAATTCAGCCACATAGACGATGGCCAGACCCGGCATTACGAAGGCACTGGACTGGGCTTGAGTATTTCCCGCAATCTGGTCGAAATGATGGGTGGGCGCATCTGGGTGAAAAGCATCCTGAATAAAGGTAGCCGCTTTCATTTCACCATTCGTACACGTGCGACTGAGGGCTCGCTCAAGCTGTTCCATCACTCCAATATTCCATCCCTCAGCGGGAAACATCTGCTACTTGTTACCAATAGCCTGACTAGCGCCCAGTCCGTGCAGGACTTTTGTGCTAGATGGGGCGCAAAAGCCGATATTAAGACAAGTGCTGCTGATGCCATCAACCGTATCGCCGGAGAAAGTGTGTATGATATTGTCTTGGTAGACAGTAACCTGCCTGAGGATTCAGCTTTGGAAGTGGCAGGATATGTACGCCAGCGTTACAGCAAACAGGAACTACCCCTGATCCTGATTGCACCACCCAATGACCTGCTCCCCAGGGAAACGGTGCGGGAACTTTACAATCTGTACTTGACCAAGCCTGTTACCCGTAGCCGACTGTTTGATAGTCTCATGACGGTGCTGGGCGAACTCAATCTGGTGACCAACAGGCAGAAAACATCCACTCTCAAACTTGCCGAGCGTTTGCCACTGACCATCCTGCTGGCCGAAGACAATCCAATCAATCAGGTGGTCGCTTCCTCCATTCTGGACGAAATGGGCTACAAAATCGATCTGGCAGAAAATGGTCGGCAAGCCATCGCAGCGCTACACAAGAAAAATTACGATGTCATTTTTATGGATATGCAAATGCCGGAAATGGGCGGTCTGGAAACGACCCGGCATATCCGCGCCGAATTTCCGCCAGCGCGTCAGCCTGCCATTATCGCCATGACCGCCAATGCAATGGATGGCGACAGACAGGAATGCCTGAATGCAGGCATGAACGATTACATCAGTAAACCAGTGTTGCCGGAAGCTGTCGAAGCCGCACTGGAACAATGGTGCAAAAAGAAAGCTGATCCATTGCCAATGGCAGCAGAGTTCAGCTTATGCGGATAATCAGTTGATTGGGGAATCCCCCAACCGCCCTGGTTTTACCAACATGGATAATTCAGGCAGCCCTAAGCTATGGCGGCATATTTTCCGGTAACGGTTAACCCTTGATCCGGTATTCTGCTGAGCGCGCGTGCGCGGTCAGCCCTTCCCCATGCGCGAGGATGGAGGCAATCTTGCCCAGTTCCGAAGCCCCTGCCGCCGAACAGTCGATCAGCGAGGAACGCTTCTGGAAGTCATACACCCCCAGCGGGCTGGAGAAACGCGCAGTACGCGAAGTCGGCAGAACGTGGTTCGGCCCGGCGCAGTAGTCGCCCAACGCTTCCGCCGTATAACGTCCCATGAAAATCGCGCCCGCATGACGGATTTGCTTGGCTACTTCGCGTGGATTTTCCACGGAAAGCTCCAGATGCTCCGGTGCGATGTAATTGGCGACCTGTACCGCTTCATCCATATCCTTCGCCAGAATCAGTGCGCCACGGCCTTGCAGTGAGGTGGAAATGATTTCCTTGCGCGGCATTTCCTCTACCAGCCGGTTGATGCTGGCTTTGACCTGGGCGATGAAATCCGCATCCGGGCAGACGAGGATGGATTGAGCGTCTTCGTCGTGCTCAGCCTGTGAGAACAGATCCATCGCGATCCAGTCCGGGTTAGTCTTGCCGTCGCACACCACCAGGATTTCGGAAGGCCCGGCGATCATGTCGATGCCGACCGCGCCGTACACCATGCGCTTGGCAGTAGCGACGTAGATATTGCCCGGCCCGACGATCTTGTCCACCTGCGGAACGGTTTGCGTACCGTAGGCCAGCGCCGCGACAGCCTGCGCGCCACCGATGGCGAACACACGGTCAACGTTGGAAATAGCGGCAGCTGCAAGAACCAGCTCGTTCACTTCATTAGCTGGCGTTGGCACCACCATGATCAGTTCCGGTACACCGGCAACCTTGGCAGGTACAGCATTCATCAGCACGGATGAGGGGTAAGCCGCTTTGCCGCCGGGAACATATAGACCAACCCTATCCAGTGCTGTCACCTGTTGCCCCAGCAGCGTGCCGTCGGCTTCGGTGTAGCTCCACGACTCCATTTTCTGACGTTCGGCATACGCCTTGATACGGTCAGCCGCCTGTTGTAGGGCGCTGCGTTGTTCCGGCGTGATCTTGTTGAGGGCTTCCTGTAAGCGGGCTGCCGGGATTTCCAGTTCCGCCATGCTGCCAGCGCTCATGCGGTCGAAACGGTTAGTATATTCCACCACGGCTTCGTCGCCACGGGTGCGCACATCCTTGAGGATGCCATTGACAGTGTTGAATACTGCGTCATCGGAGACGCTTTCCCACGCCAGCAAATCTTGCATTTCCTGCCAGAAACTGGCGTCGCTGGTGTTTAATTCCTTGATGTTGAGCATAGTCAGATACTCCTGCGTTTTTTCACAGCCTCAGCCAACTGGCGCAGCACCACTTCAGTCGTGCCGAAGTTGATGCAGGCATCAGTAATACTCTGGCCGTAAACCAGCTCTTCGCGTTTTTTGCCGTCGGCTTTCTGGTTGCCTTCGACCAGATGGCTTTCGATCATGACGCCTGCAATAGCGCGGCTGCCGCTGGCAATCTGTTCGGCGACATCTGTGGCCACTTCAGGCTGGCGGCGATAATCTTTGCAGCTGTTCGCGTGGCTGAAATCGACCATCAGGTAAGGCGGCAACTTAGCTTTTTCCAGCGCTGCGACGGCGGCGGCAACACTGTCGGCATCGTAATTCGGTTCACGCCCACCGCGCAGGATCACATGGCAATCCTCATTACCCTTGGTGGCGAAAATCGCCGTGCGCCCTTCCTTGGTCACAGACAGGAAGTGATGAGGACGGGATGAGGCACCAATTGCATCAATCGCAATATTCAGGTTGCCATAAGTGCCGTTTTTGAAGCCGATCGGGCAGGACACGCCGGAAGCCAGTTCACGATGCCCCTGGCTTTCAGTGGTGCGTGCGCCAATGGCTGCCCAACTGATCAGGTCGGCCACGTATTGCGGGCTGATCAGGTCGAGGTATTCGGTTGCGGTCGGCATCCCGGAGTTGTTCAAGTCCAGTAGCAGCTTGCGTGCCGTGCGCAGACCCTTGTTGATGTGGAAACTGTTGTCCAGGTCGGGGTCGTTGATCAGCCCTTTCCAGCCGATAGTAGTGCGCGGCTTCTCGAAATACACGCGCATGATGATGTGCAGCTGGCCTTTCAGTTCATGACGCAGGTGTTGCAAGCGTGCGGCGTATTCCAGCGCGGCATCCACATCGTGGATGGAGCAGGGGCCAACCACCACGGCCAGCCGGTCATCTTTGCCGTGAAAAATATTGCTGGCAGCTTCGCGGGCGGCAAACACGGTTTCGGTAGCCGTTTCGCTAATCGGGTACTCGCGGTGAATCTCCACTGGCGGAGTCAGCTCGTGCATACCAACGATGCGTAGGTCGTCAGTCTGGTATTTCATTGCGTGTTCCTCTGCTCAACTGCTGATTGCATTTGCACCAGCAGGTCGCGGATAGGCTCGTGTTTCAATTTCATCGAAGCCTTGTTGACGATCAGGCGGGAAGTGATGTCCGCCATGTGTTCCAGTGGTGCGAGTCCGTTTGCTTTTAGGGTATTGCCGGTGTCTACCACGTCCACGATGCAGTCGGCCAGACCGACCAGGGGCGCGAGTTCCATTGAGCCGTACAGCTTGATTACGTCAACCTGACGGCCTTGTTCGGCGAAATAATGACGGGCGCAATTGACAAATTTGGTGGCGACTTTCAGGCCGACTTCCGGTAATGGTTTGTCGGCGAAACCGGCTACCATCAGCTTGCAGCGGGCGATTTGCAGGTCGAGCAACTCGTACAAGTCTTGCCCGCCATGCTCCATCAGCACGTCTTTGCCTGCCACGCCGAGGTCAGCCGCGCCGTATTGCACATACGTCGGCACGTCGGTGGCGCGGATGATGACCAGCTTCACGTCTTCCCGGTTGGTGTCGAGGATCAGTTTGCGGCTGGTTTCCGGGTCGTCCAGCGGCTCGATACCGGCAGCTTGCAGCAGTGGCACCGTGTCCTTGAATATGCGCCCTTTCGACAGCGCTATCGTCAGTGTGTCTTTCATATCAGCTATTCACCCGCTGGATTTTTGCGCCCAGACGGGAAAGTTTTTCCTCAATTTTCTCGTAGCCACGGTCGGTGTGGTAGATACGGTCAACCGTGGTTTTACCTTGCGCCGCCAATCCTGCGAGGATCAGCGAAGCGGAAGCCCGCAGGTCAGTTGCCATCACCGGCGCGCCTTTCAGGTTAGGCATACCGGCGACGATAGCGGTATTGCCTTCCAAACGGATATTCGCCCCCAGACGCATCAGCTCGGCGACGTGCATCATGCGGTTCTCGAAAATGGTTTCGACGATCACGCCGATGCCTTTGGAAAACGCATTCATTGCCATGAACTGCGCCTGCATGTCGGTCGGGAATGCCGGATACGGGTCGGTGCGGATGTCCACAGCCTTCAATATGCGGTCGCGCATGTCGACTTCAATCCAGTCATCGCCACTGCTGACCAACGCGCCTGCGTCGGTAAATTTGTGCAGTACAGCATCGAGTGTATCAGGCGCGGCTTTCAATGTCCGCACTCGGCCACCGGTAATAGCAGCGGCGGCAAGGAAAGTACCGGTTTCGATACGGTCAGGCAGCACGCTGTAATCCACGCCCTGGAGGCTGGTGACGCCTTCGACCGTGATTTTGTCGGTGCCTGCGCCCTTGATGTTCGCGCCCATGGCAATCAGGCAGTTGGCCAAGTCGACGACTTCCGGTTCACGCGCTGCATTTTCCAATACGGTGGTGCCTTCCGCCAATACTGCCGCCATCAGCAGGTTTTCCGTGCCGGTGACGGTCACGATGTCCATGTTGATGCGTGTGCCTTTGAGGCGGTTGGCCTTGGCGCGGATGTAGCCTTCTTCCACCACGATTTTCGCACCCATGGCTTCCAGGCCGGAGAGGTGGATGTTGACCGGGCGCGTGCCGATGGCGCAGCCGCCGGGCAGGGAAACTTCCGCTTCACCGTAGCGGGCGACCATTGGCCCCAGCACCAGGATGGAGGCGCGCATGGTACGCACCAGATCATATGGCGCGCAGAAATGCTTGATGGTGGAGGTGTCGGTATGGACATTGTTGTGTTCGTCCACCTCAACCTTGACGCCCATGCCAGCGATAACCGCCGCCAGCGTGCTGACGTCTTTCAGGCGTGGCACGTTACGGATGGTCATAGGGGTTTCGGCCAGCAGGGTAGCGGCCAACAGGGGCAGGACTGCGTTTTTCGCCCCGGAGATTTCTACATCCCCATCCAGGGCAACGCCGCCTTCGATAATCAGTTTCTGCATGGTATTAAGACCCGGTTCAGTCGCTTGTCAGCAAAAGGATGGAATAATAGCGAAAATTGCGGGTGGATACACCGCAAACTGCAAACTTTCACGCGATGGGGTTAATCAGGGGAACTTAATAAAAGTAGCCCGCTTCTAAAAAACGACAATGGGGAAAGCGGCGGCAAATTCGCGAGGATGGGTAACCGCCGGATAACACAAACTAGGGTCTAATCAATCATGACAAAAGTTCACCATTTTTGGGGAAGCCGCCTTGTTTTGGCTTGTATGTTGCTGCTGGGGCTGACGGCAACGCAATCCGCCGGGGCGTTTTACAATACCACTTCTGCTTTGGGCACCAATACCAACGAGATCATGGACGATGACGCCAGCGCGCCGTTCATCGACCTGATGAAAATGTCCCTGCCATTCCGTGAGGCGCGGCAGTTGAACAAGGGCAATATCCAGTATGACCGTTTTGGCTGGCCAACCCGTATTTCAGAGGGTGGGCAAGCCGGAACCCGTTTCGTCAGCAAGTTGCCCGCCGGTACTATTCCGCGCGGCCCGTATATCGTGCTGTACGATGGTGAAGGCAAGCTGGATTATGGCAATGATGCCACCCTGATGGAGCATATGCCAGGGCGTGACACCATCATGCTCGATCCGGGCAAGGATAATGAACTCAATGCCACCCTGTTCATCAAGGCGACCAATCCAGGCAACCATTTGCGCAATATCCGTATCCTGCCACCGGGCGGGATTTGTTCCGGCAACCCGTTCCAGCGTGTCGCCAGCGCGGGGCAATGCCGTGGCGACTATCTGGCGTTTGAGCAGCATTCCGGCAAAATCATTTTCAACCCGGATTACCTGACCTACATGAAGGATTTCCGCGTCATCCGCTTCATGAACATGAGCGGCATCACCCGCAACCCGGTGTATGCGTGGGAAGACCGTGCCAGCATCGACCAGCAAACCTGGGGTGGGGCGGAAGGCATCCGTGGCGCGCCGATGGAAGTCATGGTGGAACTGGCTAACCGCCTGCACGCTGACCCGTGGTTTTCCATGCCACATGCGGCTAGCAACGACTTCATCCGCCGCTTTGCCGAGTATGTGAAGGTCAATCTCGACCCAACGTTGAAGGTGTACGTGGAATACACCAACGAAGCCTGGAACGGCATTTTCACCCAGCACGCCTACGTCAAACAGAAGGGGCAGCAGTTGCGGCTGGATACGGATGCAAATCAGGCGGCGTGGAAATATTATTCCAAGCGATCGGTAGAAGTTTTCGGCATCTGGGAACAGGCATACCGGGGTAATGACCGTCTGGTGCGGGTCATGTCCGGTCTGGTCGGCAGTACCCAGATGACCAAAACCATCCTGTCGTTTGAAGGGGCTTACCGTTATACCGACGCTTATGCAGTCGCACCGTATGTGTATGGTGACACTGACGCCCTGCGCAAGGCGCGTAGCGTGAGCCAGATTTTCCAGGTCATGACCGACCCGAAATACCCGCATTCCCTGCCCAATGAAATCAAATCCATCGGCAAGCAAGCGGATACGGCCAAGAGTTTCGGCGTCGACCTGATCGCCTATGAAGGTGGCCAGCATCTGGTGGACTGGAACACCAAATCCGACAACCAGCACCCCAACAACCTGTTTTATCAGGCCAACCGTCATCCGCAGATGGGCGTGATTTACAAGCGCCTGCTGGAAGGTTGGAAACAGGCGGGCGGCAAGTTGTTCGTCCAGTACACTTCACCACGTATCTACCGCAAATACGGCAGTTTCGGTATCAAGGAATACATCACCCAGCCCGATGCGCAAGCGCCCAAGTATCAGGCGATGATCGGGTTTGCGCGCGCCAACCAGTGTTGGTGGGATGGTTGCTCCGGCAATGTACTGGTGCGCCATTCCAAGCCGGTATTGTCGCTGGAGGCAATGAAAACCCAGTCCGAGCCACTGGACGCCACTGCGCCGATGTATGAACCGATCCACGGTGAACCACCGCCCTTCCCGATGGGCAATATCCCGCCGGAACAGGTGGCTTCCGCCGCGCCAACCGAGCGTATCCTGGTTTCCATGCAAAATTCGCCCAACGAGCAGTATGTGATGGGTGGAAATGCTTCCATCCGCCAGGTGCGTGACCGCCATGATGTGTTCCAGGGGGCTGCTTCCTATCAGTTGCGTTCAGTCGTCAACGGCAAGATTGATGGCACCCATGATCTGGCGGCCATGTGGCAGGCCAGCTGGGATCAGCAAAACCTCTACCTGCGCGTGGGCGTGGAAGATGACCGGCCCGAGATCAGCGATTCCAGCGTACCGTGGGAAGATGATGCGGTAGAAGTCTATCTGGATGCGGATGGCTCGCGGAACGCGCAGTACGACCAGCGCAACGACTTCCACTTCATTTTCAGCCTGAAAGACGGCAAGGTGGCATTGGGCAAAAACTCACCTCCGGTCGGCAGCGTACAGATGAACCACAATGTCAGCCGTACCGGTAATGGCTATGTGCTGGAAGTGACCCTGCCGTGGAGTGCTTTGCGCGTCAATCCACGCCCCGGCCACCGTCTGGGGCTGGACGTCCACGTGGACGATGATGATGATGGCGGTGACCGCGACGGCAAACTTACCTGGAAAGCGCAGCAGGATGAATCCTGGCGCAACCCATCATTATTCGGCGGCGTGATTCTGGGCGAGTGAAGAAACAATAAACGAGTAACAACGAACGAGGAATCCTATGCTATCCACCGAACTGCTGGCGGCTTATCACGCCACCCATTATCAGGTACGGCATCCGCAAGGTGTGTTTACACTGCGGACTGACAACCCGTCCGCAGAACTGTCCGCGCTGTTACGCGAAACCGGCAGCCAGTGCGCGGCTTTCATCACTGCCTGCAACCCGTATAGCTGGCCGGTAGGCGATGCTGAAAACGCCCGCGCCCAACGCCAACTGGCTGGGCAGTTGCAGGAAGCAGGCTACACCACCATCCCCGCCATCGGGCTGGATCCGGCGGGTGAATGGCAGGGCGAGGAAAGTTTTCTGGTACCGGGGCTGGATCTGGAAGATGCCAAATCGCTGGGGCATCAGTACGCACAAAACGCTATCCTGTGGATGGCTGCCGACGCGACCCCGCAACTGGTATTACTGAACGGTTGAACGGGCAAACGGCCCCTTGATCTGCTCGAACATGGCCAGCGCCCGTTCGCGGCTGGCTTTGAAATCGACGATAGGCAAGGGGTAATCCGTCAAACCATCGCCCAGTTCACGCGGCAGATGTATCTGCTTGTTGTCGCGCGCGCGTAATTCCGGAACCCAGCGGCGGATGTATTCGCCCTCCGGGTCGAACTTCTGGCTTTGCAGGATCGGGTTGAAAATGCGGAAATAGGGTGCTGCGTCCGCCCCGCAGCCCGCTGTCCACTGCCAGCCCAGCACGTTGCTGGCCAGGTCGGCATCCACCAGCGTATCGCGGAACCAGTTTTCCCCTTCCTGCCACGGAATCAGCAGGTTCTTGGTCAGTAAGGACGCTACGATCATGCGCACCCGGTTGTGCATCCAGCCGGTTTGCCACAGTTCGCGCATTCCCGCGTCAATGATCGGGTAGCCGGTTTGCCCACGTCGCCAGTGTTCCAGATTTTCCACATAATCTTCCGCCCACGGGAAATGCTTGAAACGCTCGTCCAGCGCCTGATCCACGGTATGCGGGAAGTGGTAGAGCAGATACCAGGCAAATTCCCGCCAGCCGATTTCCTGGATGAAATGGCGCAAACCGCTTTCGGCGGCAGGGTGTTCGGCCAGAAAAGCTTCCGTGTGGTAAACCGCTTGCCTGGGGCTGATTTCACCAAAATGCAGGTGCGGGGAAAGCTGTGCTGTGCCGTGCTGGGCGGGGAAGTTACGGGCATTCTTGTAATCCGCGCCACCTAGCGGCAGGAAGTCGAGCAGTTTCTGCATCGCTGCCGTTTCACCTGCAGGCCAGTGCGCCATCATGCCGGTATCCCAGTGGGTGCGGGGCAACAAGCCCAGCTCATTCAGCGCCAGGCTACGCGGGAAACTGGTAGGGGCAGGAATCTGTTCCGGTGCTGGCAAGGGCAGGTGCTGGATGCCATGTTTCAGCATGGCTTTCCAGAACGGGGTAAAGACCTTGTAGGGTGTGCCATCAGCCTTCAGCACTTCCCACGGTTCATTCAGCAGGCTGGCGTTGAAACTGTGGACGGTGCATGACTGCTTCAGGATTTCCTTGATCTGCTTGTCGCGGGCGAGGCTGGCTGGGTCGTAAACGCGGTTCCAGTACACATGGGTTGCGCCGGTTTCCGCCAGCAGGGCTTGCAGGACGGGCAGGGCGGAACCTTGGCGTAAGGTTAGGCGGTTGCCTGCTGCCTGCAAACTGGCGTCCAGCGCTTGCAGGCTGTGATGTAGCCAGACCTGACTGGCTGCGCCCAGACGACTAACGCTGCCAGGCAAAGGGTCGTCGATAAAGATAAGGATAACGTTTGCACAGGTTTTACAAGCGTGATACAGCGCAGGGTTGTCGGCAAGGCGTAAATCCTGCCGTAGCCAGACGATGGCGGTACTCATGCGTCCTTGCCCGTTTTCTCCAGTTCTTCGTCGATAGCAGCGCAGATTTCGCCCAGTTCTTCTGACAACCAATAAATGGGTAGGTTGTCCGCTGGTTCAGGCGTCAAATCATCCTGGTAGCCGGACAGGAACACGGTTATGTGGCTGATTTCCGCCAGCATGGGCAGGGCGGGGGGGATGCGGGTGCTATTGGGCAATACCAGGGCGTCAAACCTTGTGCGTTCCAGGATCAGCAGCAGGTGATCGAGCGTGCCTTGCGTACCCAGCAAGCTGACCTGGTAGCCGTGGTTACTGAGCACATTGGCCAGCAGCAGGGTTTCGAGCTGCCCGTCACTGCCAGACAGGTTTACGACCAGCAGGCGCTTGCCGTTGGCACGGCTATTGTGTTGTAGGTAGCGCGAACCCAGTTTGGCACACAGGAATTCGTGCAGGAAAGCGCAGTCCGCTGACGTGGAGGGCAACACTTCCTGTTGTTCCCGCAATTGCCGGTAGAGCGGTTGTAGGAGCTTTTTGGCAACCAGTTCCAGCGAATAGAGGGAAACGGCTTCGTTGAAGGCATGTTCCAGTGAACGCGCGTCGAGCTTGCGGATCCAGCGCTGGAACAGGGCGCGGTAATGTTGCCACGGGTCGTCGGTTTGCGCATCCTTGGTCGGTTGCAGCAGCATGGGGCGCGGCCTGTTGCTGTCGAGCACGTCGCGCACCCGGCTGACCGGAATGCCTTGTTCCAGCAGAATGAGTACCTGCTTGACCCGTTCCACATCCTGCGGGCTGTAAAGGCGGTGGCCTTTGGGGGTGCGGCGCGGTTTGAGCAGGCCGTAGCGGCGTTCCCAGGCACGCAGGGTCACGGTGTTTACGCCGGTTTGTTCCGAGACAGTGCCAATCGGGAAGAGGGCGGTTTCATCAGGCATGGTTTTAACAATTTGTGGCTTCATTAGGCATGTACCGGTATTGTACAGTAATGATCTAACTATAGAACACTGGTAGCCAGCATGATATTTTGCCTATGAAAATTACGGTTTAGTGAAAGCCTTGATAGCGGGCAATGAAATGCTCAATGCCTGTCGTGCGGAAGTGTTCCACATCCCAGTCGAAGGCTTCGGCAATGTGGCGGTAACTGGGCTTGAGGATGTAGGTTTCGGCCAGCCGGGTGTGGCCTTCAGCGGTGACGACAGGGGTGGGGAGGCGCAGGTAGTATTCGCCCTCGAAATTATCCAGGCGCGCAATGTCGGCAGTGCTGACGCCGAAGTACAGCACGCCGTTGATGCTGGCGTGCTGGTTGGCTGGAATGGCGACAGGGTATTCCTCGTTTCTGACCGCCAGCCGTTGGTAACCGTGCAGGGTGGCGTGCAGGGAGGTGTAATGACCCCTGACGACCCGCGCCCATACGCGGTCGAACATCAGGGAGCCATAGGTGAAGATGTTGTGCATAGCCAGACCCTATACTATAGGTCTGGTATCGCTGGCAAGGCTTATTTACCGGATGGCTTGCTTTTCCTGAACGCTGTCAGCAACAGTGGCGCAAACAGCCCGGCAACCCCCACCGGATCGAGCGCGCCGGCACCACCCGGATAGCTGGCACGCGGATTATCGGGCTGGGCAACTGGCGAACCGGCATAAGGCGGCGGCGCATACTGCTGTATCCAGTTGGCATAGCTGGCCACACGGGTATAAATGCCGTATTTGCCCGGAATCGCGCAGCCTTCGCCTTGGCTGACAACACCAACCTGACGGTAAACGCCGTTTTGTTGCACCATTAATGGGCCACCGCTATCGCCGACACAGGCATCCCTGCCACCTTGGGGAAGACCGGCGCACAACATGCCGGACTGGATCCTGCCGTTGTAGGATGCAGGCAGGTTACACACTTCATTGGGTACGATCGGAATGGTGACTTGCTGCATCTGGCGCGGGTAATTGCCGGGGTAACCGTTGGCCGCCTTGGCGACGAGCGCGCCCCAGCCAACCACGGTGGCGGCAGTGCCCGGCGGCGGGTTATCCGCGTACACCGGCATGGTTGCGCCTTCCAGTGGTGCTTCCAGCATGAGCAAGGCAATGTCATTGGCACCGCTCGTGGTGCTGTAGTTGGGGTGGGTAACAATACGCTGCACGCGCATGTGCCTGCCGTTGGGCGAATCCAGACCTGTTGCGCCAGAAAAAATGATCATGTCATTGACGCCGTATTCGTAGTAAAGCCCTTCAGCCTCACCACGCACACAGTGCGCGGCGGTCAGCACCCACAACGGGTGGATCAGGTTGCCGCCACACAGGACTTCACCGGTGGCGGTCGTCTTGATGGCCACTACTGAAGGCCAGGCATTCTGACCCACCGGGTTCCCCCCCACAATCCGCATCATCATCTGTTCGGCATTTGCCTGTTGCAGTGGCAACAACAGGAAAAAAATGAACCCCAATAATTTGTACATTATAAAATCCCCTATCACGTTATGATTCAGCCCATCATTTACGACCATTGAAAGCAGTAAAATACTGCATCTGGATGAGAAAATTTTTATGAGTTTTATTCTGCTCACCGGCAACGCTACGCTCGACATTACCAATACGGTTGATCATTACCCACACGAAGACGAGGAAATGCGCGCTATGGATCAATGGGTTAGCAGCGGAGGCAATGCAGCCAATAGCGCGGCAGTGCTGGCTGCACATTTACATCGGTGTGATTTTTGTGGGTTAATTGCACAAGGCGGTGATGGTGATCACATTTTCTCTGAACTGGCCGGAAAATCCGTAGGGCTGGAACACGTCGTGCGGCAGCCGGGTGTTGCCCCGGTTTCTTACATTACGCTCAACCAGCAAAATGGCAGCCGCACCATCGTCCATTACCGTGACTTGCCGGAACTATCCGCCGAAGACTTTTGCCGTATCCCGGTTTCGCACTACGATTGGTTGCACTTTGAGGGGCGTAACGTGGGTGAACTGGTAAAAATGTTGGCCTATACCCGCGAAAACGTGTTCGACCAACCGGTGTCGCTGGAAATCGAAAAAGTCCGTGACGGGCTGGAAGACCTGATCCCGCAAGTTGATCTGGTGATGTTCCCGCGCGCTTACGCGCAGGCGAAGGGCTTCCATGACGCGGAAAGTTTCCTGCGCGACCGGCAGAAAAAACACGGCAAGGTGTGGATGACCTGCACCTGGGGCGAGGCCGGGGCGTGGGCGGTCGACCAGTTAGGGGTAATGTTCCATGCCCCTGCGTTACAGGTTGAAAAAGTCGTTGATACGGTCGGGGCAGGGGATGTATTCAACGCCGGATTGATCCACGCGCTGGCGACCGGGCAGTTGCTGGAAGAGGCGTTGCATTACGCTGTCAAGCTGGCAGGGCGCAAAGTGCAGCAACAGGGTTTACACGGCATCCGACTGACGTAGCGCATAGAATTCGCTGACAAACGTTTCAAAGCGAGCCTCTGCAATCGCTTCACGGATGCTGCGCATCAGTTCCTGGTAGTAATACAGGTTGTGGATGGTGTTGAGGCGTGCGCCGAGGATTTCCCCGCATTTGTCCAGATGACGCAAATAGGCGCGGGAATAGTGCTGGCAGGTGTAGCAGCCGCACTGCTCGTCAATCGGGCGGGTGTCGTGCTGATACTGGCTGTTGCGGATTTTCAGCGTGCCGTAGCGGGTGAACAGGAAACCGTTACGCGCATTGCGGGTGGGGATCACGCAGTCGAACATGTCGACGCCGCGCTTGACCGCTTCCACAATGTCTTCCGGTTTGCCGACGCCCATCAGGTAGCGGGGGCGGTCGTTGGGCAGCTCGGGCACGGTGGTTTCCAGCACTTTGTCGCGTTCGTCCTTGGGTTCACCGACTGACAGGCCGCCAATGGCGTAGCCGTCGAAACCGATGTCGAGCAGGCCGTGGGCGGAAACCTTACGCAGTTCCTCATACATGCCGCCTTGCACAATGCCGAACAGGGCGGAAGGGTTGCCTTCGTGCGCATCTTTGCTGCGTTTTGCCCAGCGCAGGCTCAGCTCCATCGAGTGGCGGGCTTCCGTCTCGGTGGCCGGGTAGGGCGTGCATTCGTCGAAAATCATCACGATGTCGGAGCCGAGTTCACGTTGCACCTGCATGGAAGATTCCGGTGTCATCAGCACTTTCGCGCCATTGACTGGCGACTGGAAGCGCACGCCTTCCTCGGAAATCTTGCGCATGTCCGCCAGCGAAAATACCTGGAAGCCGCCAGAGTCGGTGAGGATCGGTTTTTCCCAGTGCATGAAACCGTGCAGGTCGCCGTGCAGTTGCACGATCTCCGTGCCGGGGCGCAGCATCAGGTGGAAGGTGTTGCCGAGGATGATTTCCGCACCAATGCCTTGCAGTTCTTCCGGTGTCATCGCCTTGACCGTGCCGTATGTTCCCACCGGCATGAAGGCGGGCGTTTCCACCGTGCCGCGCGGGAAGGTCAGGCGGCCACGGCGGGCGGCTCCGTCAGTGGTAAGCAGGTCGAACTGCATGTGGGACATGGTTTTTCCTTGGGTGAGCGGCAAAATCGGGTATTATTCCATACGCTTATCCGCAAACACAGAGGTAATGCCCTAACACCCGCCAGAGTTTGTCCATGATGGGTATTGTCAGAGCAGCTTGATTTCCAGATGCAAGGACATGGAAACGTAATGACATGAGCCGAAGAAAGTTTTTACAAACAATAAGCAGCCTGCTGGTTGGTTGTGCGGTTACGCCCCTACCAGCCGCCTCTGCCAAACGTATTCTGGTGGTCGGGGCAGGCATGGCGGGGCTGGCTGCCGCGCAAACACTGTATCAGCAAGGCCATGCCGTTACCGTTATCGAAGCGCGGGATCGGGTGGGCGGACGTTTGTGGACCAGCAATCGCTGGCAACAGATGCCGCTGGATTTGGGGGCAACCTGGATTCATGGTGCAAAAGGCAATCCCCTCACCACCCTGGCCGATCAGATTGGGGCAGCACGCCTTGTCACCCGTTATGACAACACGCTTACCTGGAATACCGCTGGCAAGTTGTTGGGCAGTGCCGAACATAAGCTGTTGGAGCGTTGGCAGAGGCGTGTGGACAATGCGCTGGCGGCAGCCCAGGCGAGTGGGCAAGACCAATCCATACAACGGGTTGTTGAAAAAGCACTGGGTTGGGACAAGCTGACCGAGGCTGAACGGCAACAGGTCAGTTTCATCCTCAACAGCACGCTGGAGCAGGAATATGCGGGCAGTGTGCATGAGCTGTCGGCGCATTGGTACGATGCAGCCGAGGCATTCAAAGGGGATGACGCCCTGTTCCGCGATGGTTTTCAGGCCATTGTCAAACATCTGGCGAAGGGGCTGGATATACGGCTACAGCAGGTTGTGCAAAAAGTCGAATGGCCAGATTGGCAAGTGAACATACATACTGACCGGGGTGAGTTTCAGGCAGATCATGCGGTAATCACCTTGCCACTGGGTGTGTTGAAAGCGGGGCAAATTACGTTTTCACCCGCTTTGCCCGCCCGTAAACAAACCGCCATTGATATGCTGGGGATGGGGACGCTGAACAAATGCTACCTGCGCTTCCCTGAAGCATTCTGGCCGGATGATCAGGATTGGCTGGAATACATTGCTGCCGAGCCGGGCGCATGGACAGAATGGGTCAGTCTGACAAGGGTGACAGGTTGGCCAGTATTGCTGGGGTTCAATGCGGCTGAACGTGGCAAGCGTATTGAGGCGTGGTCAGATCAGCAAATCGTGGCTGACGCCATGCAAACCCTACGGAAAATGTTCGGAAACGATATCCCCGCGCCGGTAGGTTACCAACTCACCCGCTGGAATACCGACCCGTTTGCGCGGGGCGCATATTCCTTCAACCCTGTGGGTTCAACGCCCGCCATGCGCGACCATCTGGCCGAAAGTCTGGGGAATGCGGTGTTTTTTGCCGGTGAGGCCACCGAACGCAAGCATTTCAGCAGCGTACACGGAGCCTACCTGTCTGGTTTGCGGGCAGCCCGGCAAATCACCGATGTCATCAAGCGGGGTTGAGCATAGGGAACCTCTAAAAACCCCCGTTCCCGCGCCGACTATGCGAAAATAGCCACTTGACCGACAAACAGCCCCGATCACGATGAGTAAGAAAAGCGCCATCAAAACCAGTCTATTTGCCGCTGAAGAGCGGGAACAGAAACTCGACCGTAAGGGGGACCTGTTGTCCACGCTGGAAAAACACGTCAAATTTTCCGATCTGGCTGCTGAAATCGACCGGATTGCCCCGCGCCCCAACCGAAAACAGGGAGGCCGTCCGCCCTACCCGACCGAACTGATGGTGCGGGTGTTGGTACTGCAGCATCTGTATAACCTGTCGGACGAAGCGCTGGAATACCAACTGCTTGACCGGCTGTCCTTCCAGCGCTTCTGCGGTCTGCGGCATTCCAGCAGCATCCCGGATGCCAACACCCTGTGGGTCTTCCGTGAACGGATCAGCGCGGCAGGAGGTGCTGATGCCTTATTTGATGCCGTGCAGCGTCAGTTGCAGCAACACGGGTTCATTGCCCGTGGCGGGCAAATCGTTGACGCCACGCTGGTGGAGGCTCCCCGGCAACATTTCCGCAAAGCGGAGAAAGAAAAGCTGGTACAGGGTGAAACACCACCGGAGTGGACGGACGCGCAACGCCGCCAGAAAGACACCGAAGCCAGTTGGACAAAGAAGCATGGCAAAAGCCACCACGGTTACAAGCTCAGCATCAGTGCCGACCGGAAATATAAACTGATCCGCAAACGCCACGTCAGCACCGCCAAAGAACACGACACCAACCACTTTGAAGACGTACTTGATCCCGCTAACACCAGCCGTGACGTGTGGGCGGACAAGGGGTATGAGGACAGGGCGCGAGAACAACGCCTCCAGCAAAACGGTTGGCGGTTGCACATCCAGCACAAAGCCAAACGTGGCAAGCCGCCATCCGAATGCCAGAAACGCCGCAATACCCGTATCGCCAAACCACGTGCACGGGTCGAGCATGTGTTTGGGGCGATGTTGGCGATGGGCGGAAAACGGATCCGCAGCATTGGGTTGGCGCGAGCAGAATTTGGCCTAAGCATCAAGGCGGCTGTTTACAACCTGCGGCGGCTTTGTTCGCTCAAAGAAAGCGGAGTTGCGCCCATTTGAGGGGAAATCCCCCCAGAATCCGCAAGAAGGCGGGAAAATAGGCATAAAGTAGGCTTGATACACCCCAAAAATGGGTTGGCTTGATTATTTTTTAACAAAATACCGGAAGGGTAAAGCTAAGTGCTGCGCTACTCCGGCTTTTTAGAGGTTCCCCATAGTACACCTATAGTTTGGCATCCAGCGCAGCCTGGAAAACAGCCATGCCAACAGCCTCCACATCCGCCATCACCTGGTTGACAGCAATGACCAGCCAGGCGTTTTTTTGCGGGCTGTAAGCCATCAGCGTACCCCAGAAGCCGGTATGTGCCCAGACCTGGTAGCCATTGATGGTTCCCCCCATCAAACCCAGCCCATAGTTGGGGCTGGCGCTGGTCAGGCGCTGCATGTCCGCCAGGGTGCTGGCGTTGCGGAACAACTCGTTGTGCATCAGGGCTTGCAGGAAAACCAGCAGGTCTTCGGCGCTGGAGACAATAGCCCCGCCTGCCCAGCTTGCTGAGGTGTTGATATTGGCGGCAGCCACGTCGATGTTTTGCTGGTTGCCAAACGCCTTCAGGTCGAAAAAGTGATGCGCCAGCACGCCGCCACGGGCTGCTTCAAAGTTTTCATGGTAGGTGTGCGCCAACCCGAGCCGGTCAAAAATCCGCGCCCGCAGGTTGGCGGTCAGTGACAAGCCGGTGGCTTTTTCGATCACGATGCCCAGCAGCAAATAGCCGCTGTCGCTGTAGTAATGCTGGCTGCCCGGCGCAAACAGGGCGTTTTGCCCATAGCCGGAATCCAGGTAGTAGGCAAGCAATTGCTGTTTGTCCCACTGGCGTGCTGCCAGCCCTTGCGGGTTGCTGTTGAGCGAATCCAGTACGGTACTGGCGACAATGCCGCCACTGGCTGTGGCAGGGTTGCCGGTGGGGGCATCCATCATGAAATCGCGGATGCCCGAAGTATGCTGGAGCAATTGCCGTATGGTAATGGAACCGCCGGATTTTTTGCCCTGTAAAACGTGCAGGTCATCCAGCGTATAACCAGCGGGCATGTCGGCGTCGGCCAGGATGCCGGACAACGGCGTATCCAGGCTGAAATAGCCTTCCTCCACCAGTTGCAGCACGACAGTGGCGGTAAACGGTTTCGACAGGCTGGCGATGCGGAACGGGTGGGCAGGCGTCATGGCCTCGTTGCTGGTGGGGTTGGCAGTTCCCCCGGCTTGCAGGTACTGGTAATGCTGGTCAGGTGCGGCGAACAGAATGACAGAATTGACAATATTTTCCTGGGCAACAGTACGCGCCAGTATCTGGTTGATGGATGTATCGGCCTGGCTGGCTGAAAAGCTGCTGGCTGTTGCTACAGTGGTTGTCTGGTTGTTGCCCCCGCCGCCGCAGGCTGTCAGCAGGGTGAGGATCAAGGCGAGAAAAATAGCCCGGATAAAGCCGGGTTTCACGGGCTGCGTGAGCGTCATGCTGGAACTCCTGTGCTAATACTGTTGTAAGTTTAGGTAACAGGCCAGCCGCTATCAATGTAGTTTGGGTATCGTTTGGTATCAGTTTGTATCAGTATAGGGGGATGAAAAAAGGCGCCCGGTTGGACGCCTTTTACTAGCTGTGATGCTTATTGGATTACTGGGCGGGAGTTGCTACCGGTGCAGCAGGAGCCGCTGTTGGCGTGGCAGCAGGTGCAGCCATTGGCATCGGGGCTTGCTGCGGCATCATGCCATAGCCGTAGTAAGGGTAACCATTTTGGCCGTAGAAGTTATTGTAGCCATACAGGTTGCTGTTACCGTTGCCGTAGCCATAACCGTTACCAGCGCCATACCAGTTGCCATCGCCACGGCCAGTGGCTGACATGTCGGTATCCATATTGGTGCGGCCTTTGCCTTTGAAGGTGATGGTGAAATCAACTTCGCCATCTGCGTCACCTTTGCCACGACCCCAGCCATTGACATCACCCGCGCCGTTGCCGTAGCTATTGCCGTACATATTGGTGTAGCCATTACCGTTGCCGTAACCATTGCCGTAGCCACTGCCATTGTCAAAGCCGTCGAAAAACTCAGCGGAAGCAGCACTAGTCAATGCGATCAAAGAAGAAAATACGATAGCTTGCAATTTCATGATGTTGTCTCCTAGCGTTTGTTCGTGAAATCTTGAATATGTCTATATAGTAATATTAGAATTCTCTAATGTAAAGGTGTTACCTGCAAATATTTTGCACTCTTTTTGCACATTTTTGGTCAATGGCTGAAACGAAGCTTATACTGGCTGTCATGCCAATCTGGATTCTGTCCTATGCCTTTACCCCTGATCGATTGCCGCCCTTTAGAGGCCTATCTGCTTGGCCACATCGAGGGTGCTGCTTCCATCCCCGCCACTGAGATGCCGCAACGTATGCATGAGCTGCCTAAAACTACCCAGCCCCTCGCCTTGTGTGGGGATGTTGACAGCCTGCGTATGGCCAGAGAATTCCTGGCCCGCAAAGCTTATCGGGTATTGGAGCAAACCGAATGGACGCCGCAACTGGCAGCCAGCCTGATGGCTCAGGACAGGTTGGAGAGCGGTGTGGATTCCGCCCGTTTGTGGCAGCCCGCGCCGCTGATCGAGCGTTTTGTACGGGCTATTGCGCCTGCACATGGCATCCTCCCCGGCAAGGGGTTGGACATCGGTTGTGGGTCAGGCCGCGACATGGTGTATCTGGCTGCGCACGGCTGGGAGATGACCGGCATCGACTATCTGGATGGTGCATTGCAACGCGCCCAGGCACTGGCCGCCAGTCAGCAGGTCAATATCCAGACCGAATGCCGTGACCTGGAAACCGGCACAGACCCATTCGCTGACTATGCTGACGCGACATTCGGCCTGGTTTGCGTCGCCCGCTATCTGCACCGCCCTTTATTCCCCTGGATGCAACGCATCCTCCAGCCAGGTGGCGTCGTCATCTACCAAACCTTTATGCAAGGCTGTGAAAACACCGCAATAGGCCGCCCGCGCAACCCGAATTTCCTGCTCAGGCCGGGTGAGCTGGCGGAACAGTTTGCCGGGGCGGAGATCCTGCTGGATGAGGTGGAAAACCTTGACGATGGCCGCCCGGTTTCCGCTTTTATCTGCCGGATGAGGCATTCCGCCGTCATTTTAAGAGCTGCTACTATTATTCAGGGAGCAAGGTGTCACCCTGATTTGTGTGACGCATGATGACCGTTATTTTCATGTGGCTGGCGGAGTGCTGGTGATATGCGAAGGGCAGTTAAGCATGGTAGCGGCATGCCTCACTCTTGTGTACGGCTGAATTTTTTGCGTTGTAATAAAGGGTGTGTTGCATTGGCTGCTCCTGCCCCCAGACTCAGCAAATACAAACCCACTGCGCCGTAAATCCGCATGTGCAGCACAAATACCGCGCCGATTCCGGCAATGCCCGGCAACAGCGACCATGCCAGGCCGGACTTCATGTTGCGGTCAAAGCCGTTGGCTAGCGTGAACAGGTTGTCCAGTTGTTGCAGGCTTTTGTCCAGCAGTACGATACTGGCGGTATCTGTGGCGACAGTGGTGGCTCCCGCCAGCGAGATAGCGACCTGGGCTGTTTTCATTGCCACAGCATCGTTAATACCATCACCGATGAAACAGATTTTGCGGCCTTGCGCTTGCAGCTCTTCAATATGACGCGCCTTGTCTTCCGGCAGGGTTTCAGCGAAATAGTGCTGGATGCCGAGCGATTCCGCCAGTTGCCGGGTCGGTTGCTCGTGGTCGCCGGAGAGGATGCACAGTTGCAGCCCGCGTTTGCGCAATTTCCTGACGATGGCGGGGACTTCGGGGCGAAGTTGCGGTTGCAGTTCGATCACGCCCGCGAGTTTCCCGTCGACCGCCAGATAAACCAGTGAGTGGCCTGCCTCGTTTTCATGCCAGTCGGCGTTTGCTGGGAGGGCGATGTCCTCTTTTTGCATGAAACGTTGGCTGCCCAGCAGGATGCTCAGCCCCTGCATCTGCGCGCGAATGCCGTGCCCCAGTTCGTAATGGGTATGGTCGCTGACGCCGATTTGCAGGCCGCGTTGGGAAGCGGCTTGTAGGATGGCGCGCGCCACCGGGTGGGTCTGGCGGTGTTCGGCAGTAGCCGCCAGCGACAGCACTTGTTCCGTGCTGAAACCGTTGCAGGTATGAATTTGCCCGACTTCGGGTTCTTCGTGCGTGAGTGTGCCGGTCTTGTCGAACACCACAGTGTCAACTTCGCCCAGCAGTTCCAATGCGCGCCCGTCCTTGACCAGAATGCCCTGTTCCGCTGCCAGTTTGAGGTGGTTCAATACGCCCAGAGGGATGGTGATACGGATAATGTCGGAGAAGTTGCAGTTGGCGACTGTGCTGGCTCCGACTGGCCCTAGTTTACCCAGTGCAATACCTGTTAACGCAAGGGTGGGCAGAGTCATTTGATTGGCTATGCGGGTGCCACGCGCCTCCACGGTGGATTTGAAATCCAGTGTGTTTTGCAGGACTTCACTAATCTGGGCGGCCACGGTGTCCTTGCCCGCCTTGTCGACGCGGATGTGTAATTTACCTGCGGTCAGTAAGGTGCTGGCGAATACCGAGTCGCCGACAGTTTTTTCCTGCGGGCGGGATTCGCCGGTCAGCATGTGCTGGTCGACGGTCGCTGTGCCTTGCACAATTTCACCGTCGAAAGGAATGCTTTCGCCAGCGTGGATTACCACTAACTGCCCGGTTTGCACGTCTTCAAACGGCGTTTCCACTTCCGCGCCATCGCGCCACAACCACACACTGCGTGGCGTGTCGCTGAACAGTTTCAGCAGTTTCTGACTGGAATGGTCTTCCGTTTTTAGCAGAACCTTCTGACCCAGGAAATACATACCGTTGATGACAGCGGCTGCAAAGTAGTAGCCGGTGGCAACAGTGCCGGTAATCGCCACGGCATCAATCACGCTGGAATGCATGCGACGCTTTTCCCGCCAGTATTGCCAGGCGTCGCGGAAAATGGGCATGGAGCCGTATACGGTCAGGGGCACGGAAAACAGCAGCAGGGGAGGGTAGATGACATTGGCTATACCCGTGGCACTCATCGCCACTAGAGATACTTTAAGTTCCTTGTCAGCTTCTTGTGCGCGCGCCTGCATGTCGTGCTGGTGCTGTTCAACCAGTGATTTGACTGGACTCGGTTGTTGCGTGATAACAGGTTGAGTTTGTTGTTCTTCCTGCTGCCGATGCAACCAGGAAACCATGCCTGCCGCGACAAGTCCTCCGCCGATGATGATCAGGGGAAATGGCATGATTGACTCCTGTGGTGCTTCGCTTCCATGATGCTATTCTTTGATAAGTGAGTATGCTGAAATTTAGCACGATACTGTCTGGATGAGTTGGATGTGCAACATTTCTTAACATTTTATTCAACCGGTTGCTTACCGTAATTTGCGGGAACTGGAACTGTCCGGCCTGCGCCAGGCCATCAGCTTGGTCAGCCAGGAGGTTTACCTGTTTCCCGGCACCATTTATGAAAACATCCGCTACGGCAACCCTGACAGCACGTATGCAGACGTGGTGGAAGCGGCGCGGATGGCGGAAGCACTGGAGTTCATCGACAAGCTGCCGGACGGTTTTGACAGCCCGGTCAGTGAGCGTGGGCAGAACCTGTCCGGTGGGCAGCGCCAGCGCCTGTCGATCACCCGTGCCATCCTGAAGAAAGCGCCCGTCATGATTCTGGATGAGGCGACTTCCGCTGTCGATAATGAAACCGAAGCCGCCATCCAACGTTCTATCGCCGGTTTTTCGCAAGGGCGCACCACGATCATTATTGCTCACCGTCTGTCGACCATCCGTCATGCCGACAGGCGGAGCTGTTGGTCTCGTGAAAGCTTGCCTTACAGCCCCTGCCACACCACCCGATCAAAGCCCAGCGCCACCACGGCAAGGCAATGCAAGCGCTCCGGTTCCCGGTATTTCTCCGCCAGTACATCGCGATAATGCTGTAACTGTTGCAAGGCTTCATGCAGCGCGGCCTTGACGGCGGGCAGTTGCGTCAGACTTTCGCGGGATTGCCCGCGTACCTGTTCGCCGCTCAGCCCCAGTGTTTTCAGCGACAGGTATTTGAACTCCAGCACAATATCTTTCAGGGTCGGGTAGCGGCGCATACTCGGGCGGATCATCAGCACCAGATCGGCATAGCGGCGTTGCAGTGCGGTTTCCGAATCCACCACGTAATAGATGTCATTGAACAGCAGGGTCAGGAACGCGGTTTTGATAGTGAGTTCGTTACTCCAAGCATAGTCGCGGTTGTTGAAGGCGGAGAAGTAGCTCTGCTCCAGGTAATCCGCCAGCGGTTGCAACTCGGCTGACTGGTAGAAGGCTTCCGCCATGTTGGCGACGGCAATCCGGTCTTTGGGCGCAGGCAGGATGCGCTGGCGCAATTCCTCCACGTACAAGGCGCGGGTTACCAGGTTGGGAATGCCCAGCGTCAGCTTGCCCAGCATGTCGGTATCGACAATGGTCAGCACCCCGAAGTAATACAGCAGTGACAGCAGGTAACGCTCATCCTGTTGCAGGTCGGCCAGCTTTTCCACCCCGAAACGGCTTTCCAGCACATCCAGCGTGATGGTGTTTTCTTCGTCGAGGATACGCTCCACCACGCCTTTGCCGCTGGGTTGGCCAGCGAGGTAACGGATACGGGCGGCGTCCATCATCAGGTTGCCGTCGAGCATCTGGCGCGGGGCAGTGCATTCGTCCTGATAGTGGCGCAGGAAGTGGAAGCACAGGATCGGGTTATACAGCAGCGGTTTTTCCATCTGTTCGCAGAAGCGATAGCCGTTGTAAAACTGTTTCAGGGTTTGTAGCAGGCCTTCCCGCTGGTTTTCTTCATGCCCGCAATGCTGCAAAACATTCGTAACCAGGCCGTCCAGTTCCGCCTGGGTAATACCACACAGGCTGTTGAAACGTGCTTGCTGGGAAATGTCGGTGGCAACGTTGTAACCACTGGTCATATCTGCCAATACCAGCGGCGATACACCGGTAATGAATACCCGCCCGATCTTGCCTTCGGCGGCGCTGCCCTTGATGATCTTGAATAGCGATTTGAGAATGCCTTCACCTTCCAGCAGATCCTGATAGCGGCGGCTATTGTGCGGGTCGCGCACCAGCACTTCGTTGGCGAAGTTGTCGTATTCGTCAATCAGCAGGTAAATCCTCTGCCCGCTGCTGCCGACGATATTACACGCTGATTGAAAAGACGCCAGCGCATCCTCATCAATATCGACGCTGCTTTGGAGAAAGTTGGCGTAGTCACGGTTAAATGCCTTGATTGTTTCGTTCAGGTGTTTGAATAAACTGCTTTTGATTTGTTCGATCTTGCCTTGTGCCGATACCTTGGAAAAATCCCAGCGCAGGATCAGGTAGCTGTTGCGCTCCGGCGTCGGCGTGCGCCCGGCTTCCAGTCCACCAAACAGTACGTCAAACTGATCAGCGGTTTTGATGTCGTAGTAGTTCGCCAGGGTAGAGAGCCACAGGGATTTACCAAAGCGGCGCGGGCGCAGGAATACCAGCTGTTCTCCTGCCTCCTCCAGCGTGGCAATGTGCCGGGTGCGGTCAAGATAAAGAAAACCAGCTTCACGGATGCGCTGAAAATTACTGATACCGTAGGGAAATCGAATCATGCTGAAAATCCTGGGTTTTTATGCCCTCAGGATAGCATATATCCATCATGCCATTCAGGTGACCATGGACGTATCCGGCATGGCACGCGACAATACTCCGCCCGATCTGCAAACGGAATACTGTCATGCCAACACCCTTTTCCCCGCTCTTTGCTTCCACCGCCGAATGGCTGCAATTTGACCGTGATCACCTGTGGCATCCTTATACTTCCATGCACGAGCCGTTGCCCTGTTATCCGGTTGTGTCAGCGCATGGGGTACGCCTGAAACTGGCCGACGGGCGGGAATTGATTGATGGCATGGCATCCTGGTGGTGTGCCATCCACGGCTATAATCACCCGCGTCTCAACCAGGCATTGCAGGCACAAAGTGAACGCATGAGCCATGTGATGTTTGGCGGCATTACTCATGAACCTGCGGCGACATTAGGTAAATACCTGGTCGATATAACCCCCGAACCGCTTCAGCATGTTTTTTTGGCAGACTCCGGCTCCATCAGTGTGGAAGTCGCCATCAAAATGGCGGTGCAATATTGGTACTCCCAAGGCCAGCCGCAACGGCAAAAATTACTGACCATTCGGGGTGGCTACCATGGCGACCCCTTCGCCTGCATGAGTGTCTGCGACCCGGTTAACGGTATGCACCATATTTTTCAGCACATCCTGCCACAACAAATCTTTGCGCCTGCGCCGCAAACACGTTTCGATGAACCGTTAAACGCTGACGACATACAGGCAGTCCGTCATTTGCTAGAGCAACATCAGGATGAGATCGCAGCCATTATCCTGGAACCCATTGTGCAGGGAGCCGGGGGAATGCGTTTTCATTCACCGCAATACCTGAACCGGTTACGCGCTTTGTGCGATGAATACGATCTGCTCTTGATCTTTGACGAAATCGCTACCGGCTTCGGGCGAACCGGCAAGCTGTTTGCCGCCGAACACGCCGGTATCAGCCCGGATATCATGTGTGTAGGCAAAGCCTTAACCGGTGGTTACATGACATTGGCGGCCACCCTTGCCTCCCGGAAAGTGGCCATGGGGATTTCACAAGGTGAAGCTCCGGTACTGATGCATGGGCCGACGTTCATGGCCAACCCGCTGGCCTGCGCCGTCGCCTGTGCCAGTATTGCATTACTGCTGGAATCCCCCTGGCAACAGCAGGTGCACAACATCGAGCACATTTTACGCGAGCAATTATTACCGGCTATCGACAGTGACAAAGTAGCCGATGTACGGGTTCTGGGGGCTATTGGCGTTATTGAAATGCGCGAACCGGTTGAGGTTGCCGCCCTACAAAAAAGCTTTGTTGATGTCGGGGTCTGGATACGCCCGTTCGGGAAGCTGGTTTATATTATGCCCGCCTATCTGATGCCCGAGGAAGATCTGCTACAGCTTACCCATGCCATGCTTTCAGTCTGCTAGCCAGCGCTAATGCAAAATGTATTGAACTATCGCTTCACTGCATCTCATCTTGTTCAGGGGCTGCCGCGATGTAAATATGGGCAATGGCGTCCCAGTCATCGGCGCGCTGGAGATCGTGAATTTGCTTCTGGTTGAGGCTGACCAGCCGCAGTGGGGGATTCGTGTTGTCTCCGAAATGATCATCAACCAGAACACATGCCTACAAGGCGGAAGCACCAGGTATTAGTCCGGTAGGGGGCTTGTGGCTGTGGTAAAATTCGGCTTTTTTAGTCTTGCTGGAGCAGTCTATGTCCCTTGGCCCGGTTATGCTGGATGTTGCTGGTACTGAGTTAAGCAGCGAAGATCGCGAATTGTTGCAACATCCCGCCGTCGGCGGCGTGATCCTGTTTGCACGCAATTATGCCAATCCGCAGCAACTGGCGGAACTGACAGTCGCCATTCGTGCGCTGCGCGACCCACAACTGCTGGTTGCGGTGGATCAGGAGGGCGGGCGCGTGCAGCGTTTCCGGGAAGGTTTCCGGCGTCTGCCCCCGGCTGCTGCTTTCGGTCAGCTCTATCATGCATCGCCGGATGCAGGTCGGCGGGCAGCACGCATGGCGGGCTGGTTGATGGCTTCCGAGTTGCAGGCGGTCGGGGTGGATTTCAGTTTCGCGCCGGTACTGGATGTGGATCGAGGGTTATGCCGCGCCATTGGTGACCGCGCTTTTGCGCAGGAAAGTGCGGCGGTGGCGCAACTGGCCGCCGCCTGGATGCAGGGTGCAAGGCTGGCCGGAATGGCCTCGGTCGGCAAGCATTTCCCCGGTCACGGCGCGGTGGAGGCGGATTCCCACCTGACCCTGCCACATGATGAACGCAGTTTCGAGGAACTGTGGGAACAGGATTTGTTACCTTACCGCTATCTGATTGATCAGGGTTTGGAGGCGGTCATGCCTGCATTGGTGGTTTATCCGGCGATAGACGCACAACCCGCCGGTTTTTCGTCCCGCTGGTTGCAGGACATTTTGCGGCGGAAAATGGGATTTCAGGGAACCATTATCAGTGATGCGCTGGATATGACGGCGGCGGAAGAGGCTGCCGGTGGTTTTGTGGAACGCTCCAGAGCGGCATTGGCCGCCGGTACTGATTTGCTGCTGGTCTGCAACAACCGCCCGGCTGCGTTGGATGTGGTGGATGCGTTGGTGGATTACTGCTCTCCCGCAAGCCAAACCCACCTGGCACGTCTTTACAGTCGCCATTTCACTTCTCATGAACGTTTGCGGGCGAACCCGTTATGGGCTGAGGCCAATCGCCTGCTGGGTCAACTGGATACAGTCGTTCATGCTGACCTGATATATGACCCCACTACCCGGGGTGGTACGGTGATTTAAGGTGATTTACCTCAAAGACATTACCCAAAAACAGGGCGAATCAGAATGTCCCATTTTGGTAAAGCAGCATTTCTTTCCAGCCTCGCCTCAACAGCCTCCATAGCTTTTTTGCTGAGGGTCACACCCTTCTCATAAACCTTGCGACTGAATTCGACCATGGGGTTGATGCCTTTCCAGGTCATGGTTTTTGCCCATTCCAGCAGGGTTTCGGCATCCTTGAGCTGGGTGCCGTTCCAGTGTTGTTCCAGAATCCCCCAGCAGCGTTCAATCGGGTTGTACTTGCTGTGGTAAGGCGGGTAGTACAGCAGGTGGACTGTCTTACCGGTATGGTTGGCGAATTCCACCATGCGCTTGAGGAATTGCGTCCTGATCCCGCTGCTTTCCGGGCCATTGTCCGCTTTGATCTGGATGCACTGGCAGGCGTCCTTGTCAGCAGAAGGCATCTGTTCCCATACCCGGCACAGGGAATCCACGATGAAGTCACTGGTTTTGCTGGAACTGCCGAAGGTCAGGTAAACCTGCCCACTGTCCTCATCCAGTACGCCAAAAGGGATGTATTTCTCTTTGCAGCCCATCTCATGGTCAGCGGCTTTATTGTCACCCCGTGTTTTCCCGCCCCGTGAGTAGTCACCGATGTTGACGGTCGCCTTGCAGTCCATGCTCAGGCGTTTGACCGCCCCATCGGCAAACTGCCCATCGTTGGCCTGGATATTGGCGAAGATGGCGTCGGTTTCTGGAATTTTTTTTGCGGCTTGGCTTTCTCCACCTTGCGCAGGCGGTAGCCATTCCGGTTGAGTATCCGCGCCATGGTGCTGGGGGCGGGCACTTGTCCACCGCTGAAACCCATGGCCTGTAACTGCCGGATGGCTTCCGCCGCCGTCAGGCGGGTGTAGGCGATGCTGCTGCGGAATGTCGGGTCTTGCTGGCTATGTGCTTCCGCCAGCGCCAGCAAGGCGGCTGCCGCTTCCGGCTGGGTTTCCTCCCAGCGCTTCTGGCCACAATACGCCGCCTGCGCACCCACGCAAACCATGCCGTTGCGCTGTTCCTCCAAACCCAACTGCACCCCCTCCCGACCCCAGCCAAAACACCTTTCAGTCTGGCGGGCGTTGCCTGCACAATATTTCCGGCTCATGTCCGCCTGGAACGCACGGCGGGTGCTGCCAGACATTTTCGAGGCCGCCAGTTTCAGGTCGGCTATCTGGGATTCACTCAGGATCGGGTTAGCTGTTTGGGGTTCGGGGGGCATGGGGATAGGGACTCCGCTTGTCGATAAGACAAGTGTAGCCATTGCGGGGGAATCTTTCAGGGAAATCCCCTAAGTAGGGTTCCTCCCAACAATACCTTCGCCACTAAGCGTACTGAACGCCGATAAGTGGGATTCTTGCAAGGTTATTCCTCAATGTAGCCTAGTTTTTCCAGTTTCAGCAGCAATTGGTGGGCGCACTCATCCGCTGAAATTTCTGTGGTGTCTAACCGCAGCTCAGGGTTTTCCGGCACTTCATACGGGTCATCAATGCCGGTGAACTGTTTGAGCAGCCCGGCGCGCGCCTTGGCGTACAGCCCCTTGCGGTCGCGGCGCTCGCATTCTTCCAGCGGGGTGGAAACATACACCTCGACAAAGCCGCCCACCGCCTCGATCATTTCGCGCACTTCGCGACGAATACGGGTGTAAGGCGCAATCGGTGCACAGATGGCGATGCCGCCGTTTTTGGTGATTTCACTGGCGACGAAACCGATCCGGCGGATATTGAGGTCGCGGTGTTCCTTGGAGAACGTCAGCTCGCTGGACAGGTTCTTGCGCACCACATCACCGTCCAGCAGGGTGACCGGACGACCGCCCATTTCCAGTAGCTTGATGCGCAGCGCGTTGGCGACGGTGGATTTGCCGGAGCCGGACAAGCCGGTGAAAAATACCGTGAAACCCTGCTGATGACGTGGCGGGCAGGCTTTGCGGATTTCTTGCAGAATGGCGGGCAGGGTAAACCATGCCGGAACCGGCTGACCGTTGCGCAGGCGGCGCAGTAACGCCGCTTCGTCCATATTCGCCGTAGTTTCGCCGGTGTTCGTCTGGCGGGCCGGGACATATTCTGCACGTTCCGACACGTAGGTCAGGGCTGGTGCTTCCACAATTTCTATCCCCATTTCGGCGGCATATTCACTGCAAAGCCGCAAGGCAGCTTCCGGTGTATAAAAGCCGGGTTGCCCATTGGTGTCCATGGGGCTGGCGTGATGGCGTTCGACCATGAAATGTGTGCAGCCGTAGTTCTTGCGGATCAGGGCATGCCACAGGGCTTCGCGCGGCCCGGCCATACGCATTGCCAGATTGATCAGGCTGAGGGCGGTGGTTTGCTCGGGATAGGTGGAAAGTGTGTGTTCATGGCAGCGCATCTGGGTAAAGTGGTCGAAGCAATGGTTCTGGAGGCCGCCAGTGGTTGGGTGCAGCAACAGGTTGGCTTCCAGCTCCCGCGCCCGCCAGGTTGTTTGCGCCTGTTGCAGACAGTGTATGGGACGGTGGGTATGACAGGCGAGTATGCGCCGCCAGCCCAGTTGGTGGAAATGCGCTTTCAGTTCTGCCGGGGTATGCCGCCGGTGGAGGAAGTCGTAATGTTGTGGCAGTTCTACCAGTTCCAGTTTACCGCCCAGGTAATACTCGCCGCTGCGGTGCAACAGGTGATCCACGCCCGGATGATACGGGTCGGTCGTGCCGTAAACCTGCCATGCTTCATGTAATTTGTCCGGCTGCCAGATGTCGGTGACTGTCATGAGGGCGATAACGACAAACTCAGGGTCGCGTAGCACGATCTGTTGGCCGTGTGTCAGTGTCTGCGCGAACTGGCGGGAAACATCCAGCGTCACCGGCATCGGCCATAGCTCTCCGGAGGTGAGCCGCATGCCGTCCACTACACTGACGTAATCCTGTTGGGTAAGGAAACCCCGCAAGGGGGTAAACGCACCGTTCAGCAGCAGCTCCGTGTCGCTGAGCTGGCGGGGCGTCAGGTTCCAGATGGGTAAGTCCGCCGTGTTGGCTGATTGCTTGGTTTGGCTCATGCCGCTTGTCCTGAGGGTTTCGTAAAAGCGTGTTGCAGGGGGGTGGATAATCTGATGGAAATTTAGCACAAGCTGTATGCTACGGGGTTATTACGCAACACTTCTTAACATTTCAGCCGACACGCCGGGCGATCACCTGCACCACCGCGCTCATGCCGTGATGCCATTTCCCTTCGTGGATTTCACGCGTGGTTTCCAGTGCATGGATAAACTCCAGCCCTTTAAGTTCCTCACGCAGCGACGCCAGGTTCATCATCAGCGCTTCCACTGGCGGGCCGCCGGTGCCGTATTTCAGTTGCGCGGGCGTGTAGGCTTCCAGAATGAAGATGCCACCGGGGCGTAACGCCTTCACCACTTGCTGATGTAACCGCCTGCGCATTTGCACGGGCATATGGCAAAAAATGGAGACGACCGTATCCCAGCGCCTGGCTTCAAACCGGTAATTATCGAGGTTGTTATGCACGGTTTCGATGTCCACCTGTTTTTCCCGCGCCAGTTTGCGGGCTTTTTCCAGCGCGGCGGCGGAGGCGTCCAGCGCGGTTACGCGATGCCCCAGCCCGGCCAGAAAGACGGCATTGCGGCCTTCGCCTTCGCCGATGCTCAGGGTGTCGCCCACCGGCAGTTCAGCGGCGTGCTCGCGCAGGAAATCATTCGGTTCCGTGCCGAACAGGTACTCGTCGGTGGCGTAGCGTTCTTCCCACATGGCTTTTCTCCTTTGCTCGGCCTGGCGGGCGTTGGTTCCACGGCGGCACTTGCGCTTGATCCAGAGGAATGCGCCGACGCCCACCAGGACATTGGCGACGGCATTCGCCAGGAAAATGCCTTCCAGCCCCAACCATTGGGACAGCAGCCACGCCAGCGGCAGGTAAACCAGCAACAGGCGCAGCAAGGTCATGAGCAGCGCGGGGTGTGGATTGCCGGTACCGTTGGAGACGCTGCTGGTCATCATGATGGTTCCCAGCAGCCCGAACGTGACCGGCACGATGTAAAGGTAGTGTTTGGCGGCGGCTATTGCCTCCGGATCCCGGGTAAACAATCCGATCAGTGGCTCTGCGGCCACCCATAGCAGGACAGCGAACAACAACCCCCACAGCCAGGCAAAGCGGAAACTCAGATCCAGCGCCCGGTTAAGCCGGTCGAGTTTGCGCGCGCCCCAGTTTTGTCCGGCGAAAGGAGCCAGGCTGGTTGCCAGTGCGCCGAACGCAATCAGCCCCAGCGACTCGATACGCGCAGCGATGCTGTACCCGGCAATGGCGTCAGCGCCGTATTGGGCGATCAGCCAGGTGGTGATCGCGGTGGCGACCGGGGCAATCAGGTTGGTGCCCGCCGAGGGAACCGCGATCCGTAAAATATCCCGCCAGCTTTGCACGACCCCTTGCCGCAGGGCTTGTAGGGAAAGAAATTTCAGTTTGACGCCCAACACGTACAACATGATGGTGCAGGCGACCACGTAGGCGCACAGCGTCGCCAGCGCCGCACCCTGCAATTCCATGCGCGGAAAGCCGAACAGGCCGAAAATGAAAACCGGATCCAGCACCAGGTTGGTCAGCGCCACGCCCATCATCACGTAACTGGGCAAACGGGTATTGCCCGCCGCGCGGATGCCCGCATTGCCCACCATCGGCACCACCACCAGAAAACCGCCCAGATACCAAACTCCCATGTAGTCACGAATCAGCGGCAACAAACGTTCCGGTGCGCCCAGCAGGCGGAATACCGGTTCCAGCGTCAGCAGGCCGACCACCGCGAACACCAATGCGATAGCCAGGGCAATAATCAGGGATTGCGTACTGTAACTGCGTACCCAGTCCGTGCGTTCACTGCCGATGGCTTGCGCAATGACCGCAGACGTACCGGTTCCCACCCCGAACGCCAGGCTGCCGATGATCATCACCACCGGGAAGGTGAAGCCCATCGCCGCCAGTGCATCTGTGCCCAACTGGCCGACATACCAAGTATCGGCCAAGTGCATGGCCATGATGGCGAGGATGCCCCAGATGGTGGGGATACTCATCGCCAGCAAGTGTTGGCGTTCGCTGCCGTGGGTGAGGTCGCGCTGAATCATGCTGCTTTAAGATTCAACATTGTTTAAAACTCCTCATCTTCCCGTTCTTCCTCATCCACTTTCGGCTGACTTGCAAATACACCCTGGTAGAAAGCCGTATCGTTTGCCCCCGCATCCTCATCAGGAATTCCGCCCACCAGCGAATGCACCAGCACCTGCGAATCATCCAGCGTGAACAGATGCCTGACCCGGTTGAAATCCAGCTCGCCGATTTCGCAAACCCCCAGATTGGCATTGGGCGCATGATGGCGCAGCAGCTGGGAGATGTTGCCTGCTTCCAGGGTGGAGAAATGCAGCGCCAGTTCCTGGTACATCGGCGCAATCGCTGCCAGTTGTGAAATCAGGAAGATGGCGAAAGCCGCCCGTTGATAGGTTGGGCGATTGATATGCGGGTTATAGATGCACTCATCCAGCTCGTCTTCCGAGAGCAGGATCAGGCGATGCTCCCGAGGGTGGTAGTAATAGAGGCCGCCAATCAGCGATTCCACCCGGTTTGGCTTGATATAGACGTAGGTTTGCAACGGGTACAAGCCGCCCGCCGAGCCATACAGGTATTTGGGTTGCTGCCGCAAAGTTTGCTGGCGCAGGCAGCTGAGCAAGTCGCTGAAGTTTGCCAAAGCAATGGGTTCGGCTGAATAGTGCCGGTAACTACGCAGCCTGGCATACAAATCATCCAACGCTGTCGAGCCGGGCAGTGGTATGGAGGGTGCATCCAATTGGCGGATGCCATGTTGAGCCTGCTTGAAGGCGGCGCGTTCCGCCGGATCGGTAATGAAGTGGAATTGTTCCAGTAGCGAATGGCTGGGCAGGGCGTGTACCTGCATGGCCGGTTGGCTGTCAGCTTCAGACCCGCCGTGGATCTCCTGGTAGACGCTGATTAATCCCTGTACTGTCGGATCGGTGTAAAACGCATCAATTTGGGGGCGGAAACCTAGCCCCATTTCCAACTGGTTGACGATGCGCATCATGTGGATGGACGTCGCGCCAAAATTGAAAATATTGTCATTCGGAGCAATACCGCTTCGTTCCAGCACGCTTTCGACAATGTCGAGAATCTGGCTGGCGATGCCGGAGGAAGTTGCTGTTGCCTGTGCTGATTTACCGTTGACGGTTGGCGCTGATTCCAGGGTGCTTACCTTTGCGGGGTCGGGCAACGCCTTGCGGTCAACTTTGCCGTTGGTGCTCAGTGGCAAATCCCGCAGGGGGATGTAGACGGTGGGAACCATGTACGCGGGGATTTTCCGCCGCAGGAAGCTTCGCAGTTCATCGGCTTGCAGGTTTTCAGTGGATTCCGCGATGCAGTAAGCGACCAGTTGCTTTTCGGCATGGACTTCGCCCCTGGCGTCCACAACGGCGGTCTTGATGGCGGGATGCTGCATCAGCGCGGCTTCGATCTCGCCGATTTCCACCCGGAAGCCCTGAATCTTCACTTGGAAGTCTTCACGCCCCAGGAATTCGATATTGCCGTCCGGCAGGTAGCGGCCCAGGTCGCCGGTGCAATACAGGCGTTCGCCGGTTCCGGGGTGGGTGATGAACGCCTTGTCGGTTTTTTCGGTGTCGCGCCAGTAGCCTTTGGCCAGCCCGACGCCGCCGATATACAGCTTGCCGGGAACCCACACGGGGCAGTCTTCCAGCGCCGAATTCAGCACGTGGAACTGCTGGTTCAGCATCGGTTTGCCGTAAGGGATGCTGCTCCATGCCGGTTTGACTTGCGTAATGGGGTAGAGGATCGACCAAATGGAGGCTTCGGTCGCGCCTCCCAGACTGATGACCTGCGGCTGGTTGCAGTGCCTTTGGATACGTTCAGGCAGGGTAACCGGAATCCAGTCGCCACTCATCATGACCAGGCGCAGGGAGTCCATGTCCGCGTCGGGATGGCTTTCCACGTAATCGGCCAGCAGGCCGACGAAGGCGGGGACTGTGTTCCAGATGGTCACCTGATGCCCGTTGATTAGCTTCACCCATTGCGGCGGGTTGCGTACATCAGCGGCTTGCGGCATCACCACCGCACCGCCCGCCGCCAACAGGCCGAAAATATCATATACGGACAGGTCGAAGTTCAGCGCCGACAGGCCGATGGCGCGATCTGCGGGGGTGACATTGAAACGGGCATTGATGTCGAGAATGGTGTTGACTGCGCCACGGTGGTCGATCATCACGCCTTTGGGCAGGCCGGTGGAGCCGGAGGTGAAAATGATGTAAGCCAGATCGGTTGGTTGCTGGCGAATTTCCGGCAGGGTGGCGCTTTCGTTCGTCAGTGAGCCGTCATCCACGCACACGATTCGGGTGTCTTGCGGCCAGTTCATCAGGCTGTGCAGGCTGCTTTCGGTCAACACCACATCCACTTGGCCGAATTCCAGCAGGTAGTGGAAACGTTCTTCCGGCAGGGAAGGGTCAACCGGCAGGTAGGCCGCGCCTGATGTCAGAATCCCCATAAGCGCCGCGACCTGTTGCCAACCTTTTTCCATCACTACCGCAACCAGCTGGTTGGGTTGCACGCCCAGTGTTTGCAGGCGATGGCCAATCCGGTTGGAAAGCTCGTACAGTTCCTGATAGCTCAGCGTGCGTTCGGCGGCGATAACCGCAGGAGCGTGCGGGCGTTGTGCAACCTGCTTATGGAACAGGGTGTGCATCAATTCGTCGGCAATCGGTGCGTCCGTGGCATTGGCGGCGTGGCGCTGCTCCAGTTGCGCCGGTGTCAACAGGCGTTTAGCAGTATCCGGCCAGCGTTCCCGCCAGGCGCTTTCCTCACTCAGCAGCTTTTGCAGGCAGCCCAGATAGGCGTCGAACATGGCGTCCATCATGCCCGCCGGGAACAGGGTGTCGACCACATTCCAGCGGCACAGCAAACCGCCGCCCTCCTCGAAGGCGATGTGGTCGAACCAGATTTGTGGGGTCTGCGCAACGTTGAAAGCGACTTCGCCTAGCCAGTCGGTACTTTGCTGACCGGAACTGTTGGCGCTATCGCTGATTTCATCGCCCAGTACGCTGGTGAACACTACCGGCATTTGCGCGCCAGCCTGATGATTACTGCGCTTGCCGAGTTCGCGCAACACTTCGATGCCGCTGAAATGGTTGTGGTTGAGATTGTCCCACAGGCGTTTTTGCAGGCCGTGGGCGCGTTCGGTGAAACTTTGTTGTGCAGGGCTGTCGATGTCCAGCAGGATCAGGGACGTGAAATCGCCAATGATGTTGTTGACTTCCGGGTGTAGCGGCTGGCGGTTATAGGCAGTCAGGTTGAGGGTGAAACTGTCCTGCTTGCTCCAGGTGCGCAATACATCCGAGAACGCGGTCATCAGCAGGCAGGAGGGGGTGATTTGTTCCTGTGCGGCACGCGCCTTCAGCCTGCTCCAGTCTTGTTTGGGCAGGAAATGGTTTTTCTGCACAAACTTCGGTTCTGTCAGCGTCGTAGGGTTGATTGCCAACGGTAGTTCCGGCGCGCCCGGCAGGGTTGCCAGTTGCCGCATCCAGTACTCGCGTGACTGCCTGTACAGCGGTGAATCCTTGATACGCTGTTCGGCCAGCACGTAATCGCGGAACGACAGCTCAAACGGCGGCAATGCCAGTGTCGGTTGCTGGTAAAATTGCCGGAATTCTGTGTAGAGGATGTAGCGGCTGCGCGCGTCAAACAGAATGGCGTCGAAGCTGAGATGCACCCGGTAACGGTGTTCGTCCATACGCGACACGCAGATTTCGTACAACGGCCATTGATCGAAGGCGAACACCTGATGCGACAGGCGTTCGCGGGTAGCCATCAGCTCGGTTTGTACGCCGGCTTCATCCAGACTGCCCAGCTCCGTGACACGGATGTTGTACTTCGGGTTGTCCACCAGAATTTGCTGCTTTCCGTCCGGCAGGATAATGGTGCGCAGCATTTCGTGGCGATCCACCATTTTCTGCCAGGCTTGTTGCAGGCGGCGCATGTCCAGATCGGCGCCATCGATTTCGGTGTAGGAATGCACCGAATAACCGCCGAGTTCGAAACTGCCGATGCGGCCCGCCCAGTAAGCCTGTTGGATGTCGGTCAGCGGGAAAGGCGTGCCACGGTTTGCAAGGTCGGGCTGTACCTGGAAGTCGCTCAACGATACGCCACGGTCAAACCGGTAGCCGTAGTGACGGGCAATTTGCCAGGTTTGTTCGCACAGGAAGTCCTGGTGGTAAACGTCTTTCCAGCGGTCGGCGGAGCTGGAAGAAAAACCCTGGTGGGTATGGAATTTGGGGTCGCCCGCACGCCGGGACAGCTCATGCGCGCCATCTACCATGCGCCGCTTGCCATCTTTTTGTGGCTCCAGCATGTCGGTGTGGAAGTCCACGCCGAGGAAATCTGTCAGGTCGCGTAAAGTGGATTCCGGCGCGGTGACCATATCCTCAAATTTAATCAAGTGCTGGCGTTCAGCCGGAATGTCTTTGAGGAATTCGCAGATGTTCTGATGGCTGATCAGCCACCAGGCTTCACCTTTCTGGCGTCCGCTGAGTTCAACCGCGCCATCTTCATCGCCGTGTACGTCCACCGCCAGATCCACACGCGCTTCCTCAAAAGAGGCGATCATGCCAGCCGGGTGGCGCATCAGGTGTACATACAGCGGGTCGTCGAATTCGGTTTCCAGACGTTTGAGGATGTCGGGGTTGAATGCGTAAGGGGGCGATTTGTCCACCAGCACCCTGTGGCCCGACCATGCCTGTAGCTGGGCGAACAGTTGTTTGATGCTGATGTCTTCCGCTTCCATGTCCACCAGAATCTGCTCGGCTTGCTCCAGCGTACAGCTTCGCAGTTCCATGATGGCGCGGGTCAGACCTTCGCTGACATAAGCCAGGCGGCCTGAGTAAAACTTTCGCCATTCGCGCAAGGTGTTGAAACCCAGCAGGTACAGTTCCGGTGGGCTGAACAGTTGCGGGTTGCCCGCCAGAATGACGCGCAGCAGGGTGGAGCCGGAACGGGCAGGGGAGAGAATGAAAACGGCGCGCGGGTTTTTGCCGCCTTGCAGATCGGGGTGTACGTTCGGATTGCTGAGGCAGTCCGCCAGATAGTGGCGCATGTGTTCAATCTGGGTGGCGGACAAGGGTTCTGCCACCTGTTCGGTGGCGGCGTCTTCCGCCGCCTTGAACAATGCAGGGTAGTTATCCTCGAAGTAGCGCGCCAGCCCGGCAATAGTAGGGGCGTCGAACAGCGAAACCGGGTGGAAAATTGCGCCGATTTTCTCCTGGAACCTGTTCATCACCATCACGGCCTTGATAGAGTTGCCGCCAAGATCAAAGAAATTGTCGTGGATGCCGGGGCGGATGTTGAGGATGGCTTCCCAGGCGTCGGCTAGCTGGGTTTCCAGTGGATTGCGCGGCGCGGCCTCGTCCTGTTCCAGCAGGTGGGCGATGGCTTGCAGGCGTTCCGCGAAAGCCCCCTGGTTGAAGCGTCTGGCCAGCAGGTTGCGCTGGATTTTACCGATCGGCGTTTTGGGGATGTCTTCGCGTTCGACTGGGATAATGTACTCCGGGTTGACGTGAATACGGCTGACGATGGCCTGGCGGATCTGCCGGATCATCTGTTGCCATTGCGTTTTATCGTCAGTTAGCGGATGGAAGAAAATCGCCAGCTTGTCGGTGTCGTTGTCCACATCGCCCACCGCGCAGGCTGCCGTGAAGGAATGTTCCACCCCTTCGGTTTCCTCGGCGACGGCCTCGATTTCGTGGCTGTAAAAGTTGCGCCCGTGGATAATGATCATGGCCTTGGCGCGCCCGGTCAGCGCCAGCGCGCCGCCGCTGAGAAAGCCCAGGTCGCCGGTATCCACCCAGCCGTCTGCGAGGAAGCATTCGGCATTGGCCTCCGGGTTATTGTAATAGCCTTCCAGCATCAACGGGCCTTTGAGGTGGACATGCCCGACCACGTCTTCCGGCGCCACCCGGCCTTGCTGGTCGATGATGCGGATGGTGACGCCGGGAATTGGTCGCCCCAGGCTGGCAATCGGGGTGGCTCCGGGGGCTTCTGGTGTGGTCTGGCGCACATCCTCGCCGTTGAACGCGTGGTTTTCCACCCAGAAAAACCTGATTGGTTCTGCATCGGTGGGCTCGCCGTAGGTAGTGCCGCCGCCACCGGCTTCCGCCATGCCGAAACTGGGGCGTGAACCGGTGCGCGGGTAGCCATAACGACCAGCACGTTCCAGAAAGTCGTGCATGGTACGGGCGGATACGGGTTCGCCGCCGGAAATCATGAATTTGATGCTGGACAAATCCCAGCCGTATTCCGCGTCGCTTGCCTTGAGGGCATCGCGCATCAACGAGTAAATGAAGTTCGGCCCCCAGGTGTGGGTGATGCCGTATTGATCAATGGTGCGCAGCATGTTGAGCGGGTCGCCGAGGATGTCTTCCTTGTGCAGATAGACCATGTTGCACACGGTTTTGATGCAACGGATATGTTCGGCCAGACTGCCGTTATGATCGAAGGGCAGCCAGTTGAGGTAGACATCACTGGCATTGTGTCCATTAAAACGGTTGGCTCCTTCCGCGCGGGTGAGGATATTGCGGTGCTTCATGGTCACGCATTTGGGCGTGCCGGTGCTGCCGGAAGTCAGCCAGAAACAGGCGATGTCATCCGGCTGGCTGACGTGGTGGGTGAGGGTGGGGTTGTGGTCACGCAGCGAGTTGACATTGCCGATGGCAGCCGTTTGCTCCGGCAGGTGCTCCAGCAGTCTGGTTGCGTCAGCGTACAGGCTGTCGCTGGTAATGATCAGGCGTGCCTCCAGCAGTTTGCCGAGGGCGCAGACATGCTCAAACGCGCGGTTGCCTGCCGCAAACTGTTCCGGCACTTCCATGATCAGGGGGCGGAAGCCGCCCAGCATACAGGCCCAGAATACCGGGATAATGTCGTGGTTCTTTTCCAGCAACAGGATGAGGTTGTCTTTGGGTTGCAGGCCCTGTTGCTGCAAGCCGGTGAGCAGGCGGCGGGCTTCTTGTAGCAGGTCGGTGTAAGCGTCTACGCGGTCGCTGCCGTTTTCCAGGCGGTAGGTGATGCGTTTGTCGGCGGCTTTGCCAACAGCATCCAGCATCATTTCCGGCAGGGTCAGGCAGTCTGCGGCGTCAAATTCAACAATTCCGCCTGCGCTAATAGCCGGAGGCTTGGTGGTTGCGGTTTCTGTGGGGGTCAGATTGTGCTCTGCCTTGGTCATGGGAGCTTGCTCCAGGGTCAGGTATTGTTGTTGACAAAATTTGGCTGTTGTATGAAAGCCTGCTGTAGCTGCCGGATAATGTCATCCCTATGTGTATTCAGAAAGAAATGGTCACCCGCATATTGCCGGTGCTGAAAACCAGTGGAGGTCTGCTCCACCCAGTTGAGCATGGATTCCGGTCTGGCAATAGGATCCTGGTTGCCCGACAGGATGGTGATGGGGCAGGGCAGTGGCGCTGCCGGTTGATAACGCCAGGTTTCGTGCAGGCTGAAATCGGCGCGCAGCAGCGGCAGCAGGAAGGCCATGATTTCCCGGTTGGTCAGGATTTCTTCTGGCGTACCGGCGTAATCCCTGAGTCCGTCCAGCAGAACCGCCTCCGGTAGCCGATGCAGTTCCCGGTTGGGGTTGGGCAATTCGGGCGAGCGGAAGGCTGAAATGAACAGGGTCTGTGGGAGTGGCAGCCCTTGCTGATGCAATGCGCGGCACAGGTTGAAGCCCACCAGTGCGCCAAGGCTGTGGCCAAACAACACAAACGGTTTGTTCAGCAAAGGGGTAATGGCCGGTAACAGTGCTTCCAGCAAGGGTTGCATGGCGTGAAAAGCCTGTTCCCGCAGCCGGTTTTCCCTGCCAGGCGGTTGTACGCCGAGGAAGTCAATGCCGTTTGCGTGAAAGTCCCCGGCCCACTGGTAAAAAATGGATGCGCCTGCGCCTGAATAGGGAAAGGCGAACACGCGCTGCTGCCCTTGCTGTGGCAGGTTGTAGGTGCTGAACCAAGGGTTTGCAGTCGGTGTGTTGTTCATGAGTCCGATGCCGCCAGTTCAGCAATGGTGGGAAACGTATCCATATCGCCCAACCTGATGTCCAGATCAAGTTCCTGTTTGAGTACGGCAAGCAGCCGGATAGCCAGCAGGGAATGCCCGCCCAGTTCCGTAAAGCGGTCATGGACGCCGATACGTTCAATGCCGAACACGTCTTGCCAGACACGGGTGATGGCTGCTTCTCCAGGTGTGCGGGGTGCTGTGTATTCCTGAGTTCCGCTTATCGCGAGACTGCTATTGCTTACCGGTTTTGTCGCGAAGGTGGGTAATTCAGTGAGCGCCAATTCGGGGTTAGCGGTGACCTGCTTCAGCACCTGGAAGAAATTATTCCTGAGCGCTTCAATGGTGGCTGGCTCGAAAATGTCGGCATTGTAGACGAACAGGCCGGACAGCTTGCCGCCGTGTTCCACCATCACCAGTTCCAGATCGTATTTTGACAGGACTTTGACATCCGGCAGCTTTTCCACCTGCAAATCCGCCAGTACCAGCCCTGCGGCGGAACCGGGCTGGGATTGGTGTTGATGCAACACAAACATGGTGCGGAACAGCGGGTTGGCTGTCAGGCTGGGGTTGAGCTTGCCCAACAAACGTTCGAACGGCAGATCCTGGTTGGCATAGGCTTCGCGCGAGGTTTTGGCCACCTGTTGCAACAGCTTGCAGAAAGCCATGCCGGATGAAAAGTCGGAAGCGATCAGGATATTGTTGGCGAATGAGCCGATCATGGCTTCGGTTTCAGCTAGACGCCGGTTGGAAACGATGGTGCCGGTGGCCAGTTTTTCCTGCCGGGTGTAAGCGTATAGCAATGACTGAAAGGCCGCCAGCAGGCTGATGAACAGGGTGACGCCGACTTGTTGTGACAGGTTACGGATAGCATCGGTCAGGAAGGTCGGCACAGTAAATTCGACACTGGCGCTGTTGGCGGAAGCACCGGATGGTCTGGGGCGATCCAGCGGCAGGCCGGTAAACAGCTGGGCATCACGCAGTTTTGTCAGCCACCAAGCGCTTTGGCGGGCGGCTTCCCCGCCTTCAAACCATTGATGATGCCAGTGGGCAAAATCAGCGTATTGCGCACCCAGGGGTGGCAACGGCGAAGGTTTTCCTGCCTGGAAAGCAGTATACAAAGCGGACAGTTCCCGTAACAGCACCGCCGTTGACCAGCCGTCGAAGATATACAGATGCGTTGCCAGCAGGAACAGGTATTGCCGGTCAGCGGTTTTGAGCAATTGGGCACGCAGCAGTGGGGCGGCGGTAAGATCGAACGGCTCCAGGGCATGGTTTTCACAGATTGCTGTGATGGTGTTCTCTGTCGTTTGTGGGGAAAGGGCGCTCAAGTCCTGTAGCGGCAACTGGAAACGGATTGACGGAATGGCGGTTTGTACCGGGCGGTTATCGACGCTTGCACAACGGATGCGAAAGACTTCGTGACGTTGGATGAGCGTGTTGAGCGCCTGTTCCAGCGCGGCTATGTCCAGCAAGCCGCTGATGCGGAACACGAAATGGATGTTGCCGGTGAAATGGTTAGCCGGATCAAGCTTGCTCAGCAGCCAGATACGTTCCTGGGAATAAGACAGGGGCAGTTCACCATTGCGTGCAATCGGGGTGAGCGTTCCGCCGGTATTGGCTCCGCTTTCTGGTTGCCGTTGATTTTCCAGCAGTTGCAGTAAAGCCGGTTTGAACTGTTTGATACTGTCGCGTAATGCCGGGGTCATTGCGCCTTTGGGGGCGTTGCAACGCAACTTGCCGTCGGCCAGCGAAAGCTTGATGTCCAGCCTGTTCAGTTCGGTGAGGAGTTGTTGAGCCGATTGCATGGCTTACTTCACTCCCAAATCATGAATGCAGGTATACAGTTTTTCCGCCAGCACCGGGCTGTGTTCGTTGGAGAACATGTTGAAATGATTGCCGGGTGATTCATGTTCAATCATGCCTTTATGGGTGAATTCAGCCCAGGCAGGCACGGGGTCTTTCATCTTCTCATCGAAACGGGTTTCTTCCGTGGCTTTGATATAGGCAATACCTGCTTTGATAGCCTGGTTTGGTCGGTATTGGCATAGAAGTTGGTTGTGATGTTTATGTACTCTTAGGCGTTGTTCAGCTTCTTCCAGAGTAATATCCGGCGGGAACAGGCCAATTTGTTTTTTCTGCTCAATAATCAGTTGTTTTTGAGCGTGTTCGGATTCCTGTTGTTCGACTTCTTCCTGAATGTTGATGCCTGCGGCTGGTTCCAGGCGTTCCAGCAGGAAATCGACGTCATCGGTTTCATAGGTATCCACATAGGGTGAGGGTGCGTCAATCATGATGACACCAGAAACTGTTTCCCCTGTACTTTCCAATATCCTGGCCATTTCAAACGCTACGCTACCGCCGAATGACCAGCCCGCCAGCAGGTAAGGGCCTTGTGGTTTGATCTGACGGATAGCATCAACGTAATTTTGTGCCATCTCGTCAATGCTGGTGTAAAGAGGTTCCCCCGGTTCTATACCTCTGGCTTGCAAACCGTAAAATGGATATGCGTATCGCGAACTCATCAGTTTGGCGACTTGCTGGTAGCGGAACACGATGCCACCCGCTGCATGCACACAGAAAATAGGTATATTGGAGCCGCGAGTTTGAAGGGCAACCAAGGGGGAATTTTTTAGGGCTACATGGTCGTCACGCCGCAACAAGCAAGCAAATTGCTCAATATTGGCATATTGGAACAGTGTATTTAGTGGAATTTTAACTGAGAACTGTTGGTTGATGCGATTAATCAGGCGAATAGCCAACATTGAATCGCCACCGATTGCAAAGAAATTATCAAGTACGCTAATAGGAGAAATTGCCAGGGTATCCTCCCATATCTGGCTTAATTGTAATTCCAATGAATTTCTTGGGTGCATATAGTTTGTGCTCAGCACACTTAATTGATCAGGTTCTGGTAAGCTTTTGCGATCAAGTTTACCGTTGGGTAATCGGGGGAATTCATCTAACACAATGAATAAAGCTGGAATCATGTAATCCGGTAGTTTTTGTTTCAAGGTAGATTTTAGTTCGCTAACGATTTCACTGTTATGTTTAGTTGCAGATACTTGGGCTAACACATAGGCCACTAGCTGTTTGTCTCCCGATTTTATGGGGTGTGTTACAACGACAGCTTCCCCAATATTCGGACATTGTTTTAGCTGTGCCTCAATTTCACCCAGTTCAATACGGAAGCCCCGCAATTTGATTTGGTGGTCGATACGTCCAAGAAACTCTAGGTTCCCATCAGGCAACCAGCGGGCGAGATCCCCTGTTTTATAAACGCGTTCACGCCTACCCAGTAATTCCAGTTCAATAAATTTTTCAGCAGTCAGTTGTGGGCGTTTGTGGTAGTTGCGGGCAACACCATCGCCTGCAATATAAATTTCCCCGCTCACACCAATGGGAACAGGTTGGCTTTGTGTATCACACAGATAGACCCGGTAATTAGCTAGCGCCCTACCAATAGGTGTGTTGCGAGAAGGATTCTGGGTATTTTTAAAGTCATGAAATGTGGCGCAAACCGTAGTTTCGGTTGGGCCATAACCGTTAATAATGGATAAATCGGGTTCCAGTTTGCGAAAACGTTGCAATAATTCTTCATGTATGGGTTCCACTCCTACCAACAAGTATCGTAGCGGTAGTTGTCTGGCTTCCTCGAAATATACCAGTATCATTTCCAGAATATTGGGAGGAATATAAGCCTGACAGATAGCGTGTTCACATAGATAAGCAACTAGGTTGTCAGGAGCCATGACTATTTCTGTTGGAATGATGTGCAGCTCATGACCGTAGCACAGGCTTGAGAAGCATTCCCAGACAGATACATCAAAAACAAACGGGCAAACACTGCTGCTGGAAATTGGCGTAAGGCGTGGGGCTGTGTGCTCATAAGCTACCAGCATAGCGATAACATTTTGATGTTCTACCGCCACACCCTTGGGCTTGCCGGTAGAGCCGGAAGTGTAGATGACATAAGCCAGATCGTCAGGCTGGCTGCGTACAGGAAGGTTATCGGTTGGGAAGTCAGCAAGCGTTACTTCATCCAGGCACACGACTTGCGGTGATGTTTCCGTGCTATCCACAGACAGACTGCTTTTGAGGCTGCTGTGGGTAAGGATAACGGTTGCTTCACTGTCAGTGAGCATGTGGTGGATGCGGTCTTGCGGGTACGCGGGGTCGATGGGTACATAAGCCGCACCTGCTTTGAGAGTACCTAGCAGACCAAACAGCATGTCCGGCGAGCGTTCTACGCAAATGGCAATCAACGGATTATGTTGGTTTTTACAGGATGTATTTTGTAACAGATAATGGGCTATTTGATTGGCTTGCTGGTTGAGTTGCCGGTAGGTAAACCGTTGCTCATGAAATGTCAATGCCACGTTATCCGGTGTCTGTCCAACCTGTGCTTCAAACAGGTCAACCAGCGTTTTTTCCAACGGATAAGCAACCGCTGTATCATTCCACGCCTGCAATTGTTGCACATCCTGCTGTGTCAGCATGGACAATTGGCTAATGGGCAAATCCGGTTGTTCCAGGATGGCATCCAGCAGCACCTGAAAATGCCCCATCATCCGTTCAATCGTGGCGGCTGCAAACAACGCCGTACTGTATTCGAGAATGACCGTAAACTTTTCCGGATGCTCGCGAATAATGAAACTCAGGTCGAACCTGGCAACAGCGCCGTCGAAATCCAGCGGCAGAATGTCCACACCCGGCAAGGTGAAGCCGTCCGTATGCGCGTTCTGGAAACTGAGCATGACCTGGAATAGCGGGCTATGGCTGGTGCTGCGTTCGATAGCCAGCTCATCCACCAGTTTTTCAAACGGTACTTCCTGATGCCTGTAGGCTTGGAGCGCGTGATGTTTTATCCGCTCCAGCAGCTCGTTAAAGTTATCGTCGGGTTTGACGGCGGTACGCAGCACCAGGGTATTGGCAAAAAAGCCGATCAGGCTTTCCAGTTGCCGGTGGTTGCGGTTGGCAATGGGTGTGCCGATGACAATATCGTCTTTGCCGGTGTGGCGGGCAAGCAGAATGGTCAGGACAGCATGGAAAGTCATGAACAGCGTTGCCCCGTTTTGCCGGGTAATCTGGCGGAATTGGCGCGTAGTTTCCCGGCCGATTTCCAGCGACTGCCTGGCTCCGGCATGGCTTTGCAGGACAGGCCGGGGGTGATCAGTTGGCAAACCGATGACGGGCGGGGCGTCTGCCAGCTCCTTGCGCCAGAAATCCAGTTGTTCCTGCCAGTCATCACCACTCAGGCGTTGACGTTGCCACCCGCTGAAATCCGCGTATTGCACCTCAAGCTCTGGCAAGGGCGAAGCTTGTTGCCGGGCAAAAGCCTGATACAGTGCGCCAAGCTCCCGCAGGAAAACCGCCAGCGACAGGCCATCGAAAATACTGTGATGCAACGTGAACAACAGCACATGATCTTGCCCGCTGATTTGCAGAATGTTCAGGCGTAGCAGGGGGGGCTGTTCCAGCTCGAACGGCGTTGTCGCATCCCGTGCGGCCTGTTCACGGACTCTGGTTTCTGCCTCCTGTTCCGATAAAGTGCTCAGGTCGATGAGCGGGATGTCGATAGTTAATTCCGGCAGGATGATTTGCACGGCTGCGTCGCTGCCATCGGGCGGCTCGCGGAAAACGGTGCGCAGGCTCTCGTGACGACGGATGATTTCATTCACGGCTCGACGGAAAACCGGGACATCCAGCTTGCCCGACGCCCGCAGGAAGACCGGTATGTTGTAGGCATGGCTACCGGGTTCCAGCCGATCCAGCAGCCACAGGCGTTGTTGCGCGAACGAGCAGGGCAGGGGCTGTTCGCGGGAGAGGCGCGGGATGCCGTTCCTGTTACCGGCTTGCTGCTGATAAAAACGGATGATGTCAGCCTTGTGTTGTTTCAGGCGCTCGCGCAGTTCGGGGGTGACAGCACCTTTCGGAGCATTGAGTTTCAGGCGCTCGCCTTCGACCTGAACCTGAATGTCCAGCCTGTGTAGTTCCGCCAGGAATTCGGCTACCTTGAAATGGCTCATGTCAGATTTCCCACTCTTCCCGTTCTTCGTCATCGGCGGCAAAGCTTGCACGTTCATAGCCCAGTGATTCCGCCAGCACCCAACTGGTTTCGCACAAGAAATCCTCGCGGTACTTGTCCCGCCAGCGATCAGCGCCGCTGGCGTCAATGCCTGTGTAGGTATGGAATTTCTGATCACCCATGATTTTGGAGACTGCGGTCACGCCGTCGGTCATGCGCTGCTGCTTTTCCTGATACGGGTTCAGCATCTCCGATGAGAAGGTGATGTCCAGGAAATCGCAGAGCCGGCGAATGTTGTTTTCAGGCGCTGTCACCAGGTCTTCGTAGCGTAGCTGGAACTGGCGCCCGGCGGGGACTGTTTGCAGGAATGACAGGATGTTCTGATGGCTGATCTGCCACCACAGTTCGCCTTTCTGGCGTGGGGTAAATGGCAGCTCATCCGCCGGATTGCCGGTGACCAGATCGGCGCGGATTTCTTCAAACGAGCTGACGGTAGCCATCGGGTGGCGTACCAGATGTATAAACAGGGCGTTGTCGAATTCCGCTTCGGCGCGTTGCAGGATGGTTGGGTTGAAGGCGTAGCCGGGGGTCTTGTCAACGATACGGCGTTGTCTCGCCCATTCCTGCATCAAGCCAAAGAATGCCTTGGTGCTCATGCCCTGGTTTTCGTATTCCCGCATCAGGTTTGCCGCTTCGGTGTGTGAACACGGCTTCAGTTCCATCAGGGCGCGCAGCAAGCCTTCGCGGAAGAATTCGAGTTTACCTGAGAATTGTTCGCGACGTTGTTGCAGGGTGTTGAATGACAGCAGGTAAAGTTCCGGCGGGCTGAACAATTCCTTGCTGCCGGCCAGAATGACGCGCAGCAGGGTGGAGCCGGAGCGGGGCGGCGACAGGATGAAAATGGCGGGGCGGTTATCGGGTTCTGCGGTGTCGACCTGCAAATCCCGGGCGGCGCCGCGGTAAAGCAGGTGCTCCCTGGCGGCGGCGGTTTGCGCATCCGTCACGCTTTCATTGCCGATGTCGGGCTGTGACGCGTCGAAAACGGCAGGGTAGTGGGTGATGCAATAGCGGGTCAGTTGTTCGACCGTTGGTGCGTCGAACAGGGATGCCGGGTGGAAAATGGCGTGCATTTCCTCCTGCAGGCGGTTCATGACCCGCACGGCCTTGATGGAATTGCCGCCCAGCATGAAGAAGTTGTCATCCGCTTTGACCGGGGTTTCCAGGACTTCCTCCCACAAGCGGGTGAGCAGGGCTTGCAATGATGCCTGTGCGTTTGTCTGCGTTGTTGTCATACGAACAGTTCGTCCCGCTCCAGTACGTGGGTGGCGGAAGCCTGCGCCAGCAGTTGCAGGGAATCAAACACCATGATTCCACAGGCTTGCTCCTCCAGGTCGCCGGTCAGGTCGGTGCAGGCCAGCACCACGCTGTCCGCGCCGGTGGCGTCGGCAATCTTTCTGACGTTTTCGGCAAACTGTTGTTTGGCGGCAGCGCCGATGTCCTGGTTCAGGGCAAAGCGGATGTAGGTTTCGATGAAGTCCTGCCGGCCTGCGTCAGGATAAATGCACTCGATGCCGTGTTTTTGCAGGCGTTGACCGTAGAGGTCGTCGCAATAGGTGCTGGCGGTGCCGAGAATCAGCACCCGTCGGGCGTTGCGTTGGCGGATAGTGTCGGCGGTGGCGTCGATCATGTTGAGATTGACCAGGCCGCTGGCTTTGCACAAGGCGCTCAGTTCATCCTGCAAGGTATTGCAGGCCATGGCGACGGTGGTGACGCGGTTGTTCAGAAAGTGTTGCACGGCTTCGTTGAGCAGGCTTCTGACCTGTTGGCGTGGTTCCGCCGCCTCGTCCACCGCGCCTTGCAGGAACGCGTTTTCGATGGCGGGGTTCATGGCGACACTGTAGAGAAGCGTGCGTGGCAGGCCGCCTTGTGTCTTGCGGGTGACATTGTTCATGAAAGCCGAGTAAAACTCGACGGTTGCTCTGGGGCCGAGACCGGCAACAATCCCAAACATACGCACTCTCCCATCCTGGTCAATAAATGTACCCTAAAAAGTAGCACTTTTTGCGTTAATGAATTGTTAAGTTTTGTTAAGAAGCATGGTTGGGGGCTGACGGTTCTTGCTATGCTGCATGGCATCTAAATGAGCAAACCTGGATGTGGAGGAGGATTTTTATGAGTTCAGCAACGCTTGAAGTGGCTCCCAGTCTACCGGTCGAGGCTGTACCGGCGGCTGATATGACGCATGAACATTTCATGGAAAATTACTTCAAGCCACGTGTGCCGGTGTTGCTCAAGAACGCCTGTGCCCACTGGGATTTTATGCGGAAGTGGACGCGGGATTATCTGACCGGGGAGATGGGGGATTTTCAATGCACGGTTGCCCGCGACTCCCGGCCTGCCTACTCCAAGGAAAAGTGTTCGTTGCGGGAATATTTTCAGCAGTATGCTCACTTGAGCACCATGACGTTTGAGACATTTGAGCCTGAAAACCAGCATTTACCCAGGCTTCTGGAAGACATTCCCTTGCCCAATCCTTTCTTCGCCAGGACAGGGATTAACGCCTACTTTTTCTTTCACGCCAATGCTGACGGCGGCTCTCTGCCGCATTGCCACATGGATGCGTTCAACCTGTTGCAGTACGGAACCAAGCACTGGGTGATGTATGACGCCGACCCGGAGGTCGCTCCCCAGGGGTGGGAGGTTCTGAAGCAGTGCCATGAAGATTATGGCGCGGGAACCTTTTCACGCGACTGGTTTGCGGAAGGGCCGGAGCAGGTACGTCGTGCGGGTGTCGCCACTTACGAATGTGAGCAGCAGGCGGGCGATATTGTCTTTATTCCGGAACATTTTTCACACGCAATTTTGAATCTGGCGGAAAATCAGGGGATGGTGATTATCACCAAACGTCCCGGCAAGGTTTACAAAAAAGAAGCAGGTAGTGGTTATTCACCCAATAAAGCTCAACTCAAGGTTTGATTAAAATTGAATATGTCTTTAAACATGCAGGAAAAGCTTGGCAGGGTCGAATCTTTTCGGGATGTGGTGGTGGTTCCTTACGACGTGATTCTGCAACGTACCAGCTCCTCGCCTCTGGAGCATAAGGGCGGCCCCATCCTGCCGGATTGGGACAGTCAGGTCGCAGCGCGTTTTTGCCGCGATGGCAAGCCGATAGACACGCTGCCTGATCAGCCGCCTATCGTTAGCCAAAGGATCGATGAGCCTGCCGTGTGGTGTGACCCTTGTTACCATCATTTCGGGCATCAGATCGTCGATTTCGGCACACGTATCCTGCAAGGCGTGACGGAATTTCCGCAGGCACGCTTCCTGTTTGCTGCCACCGCTGACGCGGGGATCAGGTCGCTGGAGGATACGCCCGCCTTCTTCCGCGCCATGCTGGATTGGTACGGCGTACCAGCAGAACAGGTGACACTAATCAGCGAGCCTACCCGAGTTGCAGAGCTGCATGTTCCCCCCCAGGCGGAGCAGTGGATCGGCAACGGCCCATCTGCGGCCTATCTGGATTTGCTGGATGCGGTTGTTGAACGGCATTTCGGTAAGGTGGAAAAAAGCGGAACCCTATATGTTTCACGCGCTGGTCAGCCCTATTGTATGGCGGGAGAGTCCTATCTGGAGGAGTTGTTTGCTGGGGTGGGTGTAAGTGTTTTGCGCCCCGAGTCGCTGCCGTTGAAGGAACAACTCAGGCATTACTATCTGGCGGATCGGCTGATTTTCTCGGAAGGTGCGGCTCTCAATGCCTTATGGCTGATGGGGCGTTCGGTCGGCGACCTGACTTTCATACAGCGTCGGCCAAAATTGTTTGGTTTCCCGCGTGAAAGTTTCCAGCGGCGCGCGCGTAGTGTTGAATACATTAATGTGCTGGCTGGTCTAGTGCATGGAATGCGCTTTAACGGTCGCGAACGTTTGCACCAGGCCATTTCCATTCCAAACGAGGCAGCATTACTTGATTATCTGGGCAGTGTTGACCAGCGCATGGTGGAGCGCTGGGACAGGCAGCGTTACCGGGAGGCGCGGGATAGTGACGTTCGTCGCTGGATTGAGGTGGAAAGTAACAACCCTGCGAGCCAAGCGCCTAATTCCACTCAAACGGTTATTCAGCGAATGCAGGAATTGGGTCTGGAACATTTGGTTCCGTTTGCTAAGGAACATTTGCCTGATGGTGAAGGTGCATAAGGAAATAAATTTATGTCTTTGGTGTTGTTGACAGGTGGCGCAGGGTTTATTGGTTTTCATCTGACGGCTACCCTGCTCAAAGCAGGTTATACTGTACGTATTCTGGATAATCTCGCTCCGCAGATACATGGGGCACTGCCCACCGGGCTGGATTGGTTAAGTGACCAACGGGTGGAATTCATGCGCGGCTCCGTGACCCATGAGCAGGACGTGCACGCGGCGCTGGCGGGCGTGGATACCGTGATCCATCTGGCGGCGGAAACCGGCACCGGCCAGTCGATGTATGAGATAGCCCGTTACAATGCGGTCAATGTCGGCGGCACGGCATTACTGCTGGATGTGTTGGCGAATGATGCAGGCCGTAGCGTCAAGCGCATCATTCTCGCTTCCAGCCGTTCCATTTATGGTGAAGGGGCTTATGTTTGCCCCTCCTGTTCTCCGGATAAGCGGGTATACCCTGACGGCAGGAGCATGGATCAGTTGGCCGCGCACCGCTGGGAACACGAGTGCGCAACTTGCGGTGCAAACTTGATGCCAGTGCCCACGAAAGAAACCGACCCGGCCAAACCCGCTTCCATTTACGCCGCCACCAAATACGCCCAGGAGGATTTGGTGCGGGTAGCCTGCGCCTCATTGGGAATGGACTATGCCATCCTGCGCTTGCAGAATGTTTATGGCGAGGGGCAATCCTTGAAAAATCCCTACACCGGCATATTATCCATTTTTTCCACCCGCATCCGTTGTGGGCAGCATTTGCCGATTTTTGAGGACGGCTTGGAAACACGGGATTTTGTGCATGTGGAAGATGTGGCCAACGCCTTCCTGGCTGCGGTGCAAATGTCCGGCAGTATTAATCAGGTGATTAATGTGGGGGCGGGAAGCAAGACGAGTGTTACAGAAATCGCCGGGCATCTAAGTGATGCCCTGGATGGGGAGAGGAACTTGCAGGTTACCGCTGAATACCGTTTGGGGGATATCCGGCATAATTATGCGGATATCACGCGGTTGCAAACTGTATTGGGGTATGTGCCGCAAGTCGGCCTGGCTGAAGGCGTACAGCGTTTTGCCGATTGGGCAAGACAGCAGCCTTTGCCGCAGGACTTGCTGGACAAAGCCAATGCCGAGCTACGCGCCCGCAAGCTAATGGGTTGAGCTTTGTCAATAGCCTATTTTTATCAGTTTGTCTTTGTAAACCTGTTCAAAACTGTCTATCTGTTGTTGTGATAAATACTTGAATCTGTTGCCTGAGGTGGCTTTCCAATAAACTGTATGTTTTTTTGTCATTTGTGTTACCGGTTCCAGATTGATTTGAACCGGTGGAAAATTGACACCCAAGGTTTCAGACATAAATCGGTTTACTGTTTCATTAGTGTTTGCAAGCAAATCTTCGTATCTGATGGCGAAGACTTTGGGGTTTTCCAGTGCAGAAATGACATGAGTGAAATAGTTTGAGGTTTCGCCCAACAAGCCTGGCCAGTAATTTCGCCCGAGTTTTTCCTGGAATTCACTGAAATAGTAATTCAGGCTGCCATCCTGAAAAGCCTCATCGACATTTTTCGGAATGCCGTTCACGAAAATGCTTTTACGTCGTTCTTCCTTGAACCTTGGGCTATTCTTATAAAACCAGTTGCGCGCAGACAAGAAAACATCAATCGGATGCCTGTAAATATAGATAATGCGATTAGGGTTGACTGATGTGTTATCTAAAACATGACTCTTATAAAAAGAAATCCGTTCACTCAGATAAGGCGTGGAAATAGCTTTTCTTTCATTAATGACGTATTCCGGCTCATCATGAATGTCTTGCGGCAGTTCAATGTCTTGCGACCCGGAATCAACCAGAAATTGGTAGACAAGGTGACGCACCCATGTATTGCCTGATTTTGGGTATGAGCATATTTCAATGGTTTTCATCGGATTGCCTTTATTAATGGATAAATTTGGTCAGAAAGTATGAGGACTTATTGATCAGTTTATTGCTCCAGCCAATCACGTACGTCACTATTGTTGACCTTGTGGTAAATGTCTTCAACGGTGAGTGTTGCGCCGACGGATTCAAAAGTGATTGACTGTCCAAGATAGTAGTTTTCCGGCCGCCAGCCGTTACGCCTGCGTAACACCTGAATTTCGACAAAATCCTGCTCGATCAAGGCGTATTCCCGCAAGGAAGGAAGCGCCAGGTATTCAGTCAGCTTGCTGCCTTTGTCATTCTGGCGGGTGCTGTGGGAAAGCATTTCAACCAGTAATACCGGATTTTCCAGATAGTTTTCATTGCCCGCGAACTCGTCACAAAAGACAGCGACATCCGGGTAGCGGAAACGGGTCTGGGTGGTTTTGAGCAGCATGCCGGCGGTGAAGGGCGTGCAGGACTGATTAGCCAGATGATTGCCCAGCAGGCGGTAGACATTGCCGCTGATCAGGTTGTGGTTAACGTTACTGCCCGCCATGGCATAAGCCACGCCATCCACGTATTCGTGCCGGGTGTCACTGAGCTTTTCACCGGCGAGGAAGGCTTCAACACTGAGGAAGTCGGGTTGTTTGGCGAGTGACATACTGTTGTTACCTGAGGCTGATTCACTGGAAAGATTCTAGCATGGCCTCAGGTAATCATGTTTCTTTGCTGGCAGTGTGTAACTCAATCCGGCCTTCATCCATCTTCCATACCCGGTCGGCGACGTGGAAATAATGGTCGTCGTGAGTGACGGCGATAATGGTTTTACCCATGTCCCTGACTTCGCCGAGCAATTCCTCGTAGAAATACTGGCGGAACTGGGGATCCTGGTCGGCAGCGAATTCATCAATGACCAGGATCGGTTTGTCCTCCAGCATGGCGGCGATAAACGCCAGCCGCTTGCGCTGTCCGGTGGAAAGGTCGGTGCTGGTGAAACCGTCGTCCTGGTATTTAACCTTGTGTTGCATACGCATTTTTTCCAGCCAGTAATTGACTTTCTCTACGTCAATATCCGCCACGCCATAGAATTTGTCGAACAAATGGAAGTCAGTGAAGATAATGGAAAACAGGTTGCGGTAATACGGGTAGTTGGAATCGTCAATCAGGGTGTTGTCGAGGTAAAGCCCGCCCTGGTTGGGATAATAAAGACCGGTCAACAGTTTAAGGAAGGTCGATTTCCCGCTGCCGTTACCGCCAATAATGAACAGCAGTTCGCCTGCGTGGACTTCTTCGTTAAAAGGCCCGGCTGAAAATGCCGTTCCCTTGCTACTGGGGTAAGTGAAACTGATATTGTCGATTTTAATGCATTGAAAGTTTTGCCGGGCTTTGTCCACAAGTTCGTTTTGATGCGCATGGGCAATGGTTTCATCCATTTCCTGTTCCAGGGTAAACAGATCCTCAATCGCCATGTTGACCCGGTTCATTAGCGGAATCATGTTGGTCAGCATGGTGGTGGGGCCGATCAGGAACAGCAGGGTGGCGGAAATCTTGAAAATATTACCCGCATGTTCGTGGCTGAAGTTGGGAACAATAAACACCACAATAGGCAACAGGACGTAAATAAACAGGCGGCCAAAGCCCCACAAGCGCGATTCCCGCTTTCTGACAGCGGATTTGATGTCCTGCGCTTCAGTAGATACGGTGGCGATCCGTTGCAATAAATCCCGGCCTTTCTGCTGATTGACCTTGATTTCCTTGAACCCGTTGACCAGATGGGAAATGGATTTGAAGTAGATTTGCTCTTTCTGTCGCACGTTTTGCAGGGAGTTCTTGATAAAGCGGGATTGCGTCATGAAATACATGACGCCCAGTCCCATGGCGGCCAGTGTCATGACAAAGCTGATTGGCGATATATAACCCAGGTACAGCAAGGAGAACACCATCAGGGAAAACATCTGGAAGTTGCCGACAATCATCGGTATCGATTGCGAGATCAGGGTGTCGTTCTGGGTAAGGCGGCCGTATAACGTGTTGGCTCCCATTTTTTCCATGAAAGCCAGCTCGACCTGCCGCACCTTGCCGGTAAGCCGGGTCCTGACTCGGAAAATGGCGTTTTCAATAATCAGGATGGCGCGTTCAAAGGCGTACCATTGCCCGTACAGGAACAGCGCGAAGGCGATCATGTACAGCAGGAAATACTGGGTCAGGTCTTCCTGGTTGGCGACCGCCTCGGTGGCGTGGTTGATAATGCCGATCAGCAGGCTGTTGGCCATGCCGGAAATGGCCGCGATCAGCATAACCTGGGAGTAAGACTCGGTGGCTTCCCGGTCAAGAAACTGGATTAATTTCATAATGGATTAGTCGTGGTGTCCGTCGTAGTGCAGCCACTCCGCACAGGTTGATTCCAGTCTTTGTGCAACAATCTTTTCATGAGGCATCCTCTAACAGGCTATTGACCTTCTCCAGGGTGTTTTCCAAGCTATTTCCCCAAGTGATAAAACCATCCTCATGGCCAAGCATCACGATGGTGCTACCGGGCGGTTCACCGTCACCCAGCAAATCCTGTATGGCCTGGGCCATTTGCGGCGTACCGTAGGGGACATCCGCCGCAGTGCAAGCCAGCCCCAAACGGTGGGCGCTGTTCCAGACAGCCGGGCTGTGGCCGTGAATAACGGCGACCACATCCGGCAACCGCTGATAAAGGGCTGCATGTGTCATGGCTTCCGAAGAAGGCTTGCAAGGGCCTTTGCTGCGCAAATAATACTGCTGTAAATCAAAGTCCATTACCAGCGAATAATGTTCTGCTGACAGTTGTGACAGATACCCGGTTTGTGTGCCTGTTATCAGAAAGGCGTTTGGGTAATCAGGGCTTGGCGTACGGATACTGGCATTACCGTAGCCAAGCCCTTCGTAACGGCTGTCATCCTGCCCCAGCACACCCAGTTGCCACAAGGTACTGCGGCACGGGTTAAGTGCTTCAAAGCCGCTGAATGCCCTGATCAGAGAGGCATCAGCCAGCTCATGATCCAGGGTAAACTTGATAACGCCTTCCCGTTCTGTAACCGCCATGACAGGTTCTTTCCGCCTTGTGTTTTCAGGTTTACTCGGTCAGGGAAATGCCTTGCATATCAGCAAAACGCGCCTGCATGCCCCAGCCATTGACCATCGGGCTTTCTGTCACCGCAAACAGGATTTCATTATCCCCCTCTTGCAAAGGCAGGTAGACAGTATCGTAAAAACCCACTGTGCCAAGAAAGCGGTAATCGCGGGATTCGTAGGGGTCGTTACCCGAAAACAGCAGCTGACCGTTCAGATAGACATTTACCGCGTCGCTAAAGCCGAATTGCAAAGATTTGGTCTGGGCGCTATCCGCCTTGACGTTGATCTTGGCAAACATGGTGTCCCTGCCTTTTCCATGCCCGTGTGCCCTGGCGAGATTGACCATACCTGTCGATTCTGCCTGCAAGGGGGTGAATTCCAGCCCCTGTGTGTCCGCATCGGTCAGTTGGGTCTTGCCCGCCAGGGATTTGCCATCAAAGGTATTGGAGACTGACCAGTTCATTACCGTGCCGGATCCTGCCGCTGCTTCCGGTTTGGCTTCTCCCTTGATTGCCGGGGCTTCCTCCATCGGTGTGACATCAAAGTTGGCGAAATGTACCGGCCCGGTAATGTTCAGGCCCCACAGGCCAACCGTACCGTTCATCTCCTCACGCTTTAATTCGCTGGTCAGGATCGGCTTTTCCATATCATCAAGGTAAATATCGACCAGTTTGTCTGCCACCACCAGCTTGACGTGCATCCATTCGTCAAACTTGTATTTCACCGGGGTAGCGTAAGGTGCGCCGTAATACAACTGCCAGCTTTGCACACCATTGTAGATGGGCATGTACTGGTTGGCGTCCGGATTGCCGGACTGGTGGGCGCGCATGTAAAACTTTTCGTAATTTTCGGGGGATTGTACGTGGAATTTCACGCCACCAAAGGTGCGGGTTTCACCAAAGGCAATATCGTATTCGATGATGCCGTTGCTAAAGTCCATGTCCTTGAGCGTGGCAATGCCCAGACTGACAGGGGCATCTGGTGGCTTGTGCCCCAGTTTGAGGGCGGTTTTCCCCAGGTATTCTTCCACTTTTGCGCCGGGGTTGAACTCCCAGCGTGCCGAATCAAAAGGGATCACTTCGGCCTTCAGGGTGGTGCTGGCAAAACAGCTCAAGGTCAATACCAGAGAGCCTGATAATAGTTTTTTCATAACACGTATTCTCCATTCCATTCTAATGGGGTTATTCAGCAGCCTGCACCGGGAGGGTGTTCAGTAAATGCAGGTGCTTTTTCCATTTGTCTTGTTGGGGTGAACTTAACGTCAGGCGGGAAACCGGCAAACCATTTTCGCAACGGCTCTGAATGACTTGATCCCACGCCAGACCAGCAAAGGCGGCAAATTGGCGGATAAGGGTTCCGGGTTGGGTAATCAGGTCATGGTAATCAATCCCCATCCAGTCCTGTTCAGGTAGTTGCGCAAGGTCATCCCGGATGATCCGGTTGCTGATGTTCCATTGTTGGCAGGCAATCTCGGCGATATTGCGGTCGTGTAATGTTTGCCAGCCGGGTATCAGCAGGAAACTCCAGTGGCGGCTGGCAAACCCCGGCAGGTCACGATAGGCAACAAAGCGCTGTGAGCGCCAGCCGTCAATCAGGCTGCTGACATTGCTGCGAAAATCCCGTTGCAAATAGACAAACAGGGCATCGGGAAACAATGCCTTGATAAAGGGGATACGCAAGGCGTTTTTCGGTGTTTTTTCCAGAAAACGGATACCGGTCGGCCGTTGTTCTGCCGGTAAGGTTAGGTAGTATCGCTGCTCACGGTCTTGCAACTTGCCGGTAAACGCTTGTAGCAGTTGTCCACGCACACTCCCGGTGGCATCTGCTGCCTCCAGCCGGTTGGAGGCGAATCCGTGGTCACGCGGATGCAGGCCGGGAATGTCTTCCAGCAAAGCGTGGTTCTCTTCGCCGGTACTCCAGATTTCCTGAAATTGCGACAGGGTTTCAAACAGCAAAGTGCTCCCGGCACGCGGCGCTGAAACAATGAAGACCGGGCGCTCAAAGCGGGGAACGAGTTCCAGGCTGCCAACCTGAAATTGCTGGCGACGGCGGGCTTTTAGCAGTACCTGACGGTTAACACGGCGCGGGGCGGGTGGAAACAGGTTTAACTGGCTGGTAATGATTTTTAATGCCTGTCCAACTGCTTGCTGGTCTTCCGTTGGTAGTGTTTTGCCAGCGGTATTTGCCAGCGGCAGCAGTTTGTCGCGGAACATATTCAAGGCTGACTGGTACGACCATTCGCCTGCGTAGTTGTCACCAAACTGTACGTAATCGTGTTGCCAGCGCTGCAGAAAGCTTTCGCTGTATGCCGTGAGCGCCTGCGGGCCGGCTTCATCCAGACAAGGCAGGCAATGCGTCAGCACGGTATCCAGGTACTGCCCAACCTGTGCGGGCGAGAGTACCGCCAGTCTGGGGGGAACCACATTCAGCCGGATTGGCTCAGGTGCTGCCAGCGGTTGCGGAGGCAGGCCGGTCAAATCAAATAAGCCAGCACTTGATCCTGGTTCCTCTCCCTCTGGCAGGGGCGGCGGGGGGGTGAGGGTTTCCGTCTCCAGCAACAAACAGGCTGTATCAGTCAGTAACACAAAATGGGTCTGGTAAAAAAGCCCATGAGCCTCATTCTGATACAGCGGGCTGGCTGGGGAGGCAGTGCCTGTCTGACGAAACAGGCAAACACGCCCCAGGGGAGGAACCACGCAACCTAGCAGGGCTTGCAGGTTAGGGCAGGCTTGCAGGTGTTTGCTGGGCTGCAAGCTGCCCGACATGGGTAAATCCTGACCATCAAAACCACCGACTGACACCAGTAGTACCGGCTTGTCAGTCGTGGCAACCTGCTGCAAACAGGTTTCAGCTTCCCGCCGTAGTGCCGCCGCAAAGTCTGCTGGCCAATCATTTGTCTGCATGGCGTTTTGTTTGCTTTAACCCAGTTCCTGCAAGGCACGACCCAATTGCTTGCCGACATAATCCCCGTGCAGGATGCCTTTGCGGGTCATGACCAGTTCGGTCGGTTTCTCTCCGCCGTTCAGGGTAATAAAGCCGTTCTCCTGCAACTCATTAACCATCGGCGCGCACAGCTTTTCCAGGCGATAGCCGGTGGCCTGCTGGAAGAAATCCAGATCCAGCTTCATCAGCTTCATGCCTACCAGAACGGTGCGCACCATTTTGTCCTGACAGGTCAGCTTATGGCCGCGGTTGACTGCAAAATGCCCGGACTCAATGGTTTGCATGTATTTTTCCGGGTCGTTGGAATTCTGGAATAATTGGTCGCCGATTTTACCGAATGCCGAAGTGCCCAGCGGCAGGTAATCTTCGCCCCGCCACAGGCTGGGGGCATGCACATGCGGATAATCACCATTTTTGGTGTAGGCGAAGAAGCTCCATGGTTTGTAGTTGGCTTTTTCAAAGGCATCTACCGCGTACTCAAAGTAGCGGAGTTCTTCATCGTCATCCGGCAGACGGATTTTGCTCTTGCGCAGGTCGCGGAAATACTGGCTGTTGGCATAAACCTCGGTCTTGTAAACGGTAATGCTGGCTACGCCGGTTTCCAGGGCACGATGGACGCTGTTTTGCCAGGTTTCCATGGTTTCACCCGCCAGGCCGCTCATCAGGTCGATATTGACGTTGGGCACGACGCTTTGCGCGATGTTGATCGCCTTGATAACGCGGTCAACCGTATCCTTGCGCTGGGTATGCTTGACTACATCATCATCCAGCGATTGCACGCCCATGCTGATACGGGTTACGGGAATCGGCAGGTCACGGAAGGCATCCGCCGTCTTTTGCGTCATGGAAACCGGTTCACCTTCTATCGTGAATTCAGCATTGGGCATAATGTGGTTGAAATTATCCCTGATTCCCTGGGTAATACGCTCCAGTTGTTCACGTTGCAACATGGTCGGGGTACCGCCACCGAAATAGATGGAGCGGATAGGGCGATCCTTCAGGTTGTAGCGTTCCGCCGCCATGGCCATTTCCTGACACAAGGCATCGGCGTAACGGTTCATTTCATCGCGTTTGGCGCCGGTAACAACGCGGTAATAGCAATACGAGCATTGCTGGGCGCAAAATGGGATGTGCACGTAAATATTCAACGGTTCCCGCGACATTACGTCCGTTTCATTCAGGGGGTTCCACTGGGTCGGATTGGGGTAATTGGTAATAAAACCGCGACGGCTGCCTTCCAGGTTGGTAATAAAGCCACGGCGGGAAACCTGTTTCAGTTCCTGTTTGATTGGGGTAATAGGGGTAATAACAGTCATGGGGGGGTGCTCCTTAAGCGGCGGCGGCAGACATTTTGCCAGCAACAAACGCGCTCAGTGTATTCAGGCTCTGGAATGGCTCCATGCCCAGCTCGTCATCGGAAAATTCAAAGGCAAATTTTTCTTCGATAATACTGATGAATTCCATGACGGCGACCGAATCCAGGCCGACACCACCTTCCAACAGGCTGTCATCTTCCTGGATGCTGTCTTCACTAACATTGACATCCAGTTCGTTGGCGATAATGTGTTTGAGGCGCTCAGTTATTTCGTTCATGGCTTAAGTTCCTGTTATTCCTTGATATGTTGTTGAAGAATGCGACGGTCGACCTTGCCGCTGGGCGAGAGTGGCAAGGTTTTTTGCAGGATGATTTCATCGGGCACTGCATAGCGGGGCAAATATTCAAAGCAGGCCTGACGGATGGATTCCGCAGTAACGGGTTGCTCTTCGGGTGTGTTTTTTCCAGCGATACAAAAAGCGTACAGCTTCTGACCGCGTACAGTTTCCTCGTCGCTACACAGCACTACGGCCTGTTCTACGGTATGGGTGCGTAACAGGGCGTTTTCCACATCAGCAAACTGTACCAGAAAACCGGCACGGTTGGTGCTGTCGCTCTGACGCCCAAGCAGTTCAATACGCCCGTCATCCAGCTGGCGGGCGACATCGCCGGTATTGTAAGGGTGTGTACTCACTGGCAGTGTTTCACCCCGGCTATTAAGGTAGCCGTCAAAGCCGTAAGGATGCAGGCAGTGCAATGCCTGACTATCCGGCTCAATAAGCATTGCCACGCTGGACAGGGGCAATAGGCGGTTAGGCCGGTCGCCATCCAGATGGGCAACCGTGGTAGCCGCCGCGCCCATTTCAGTACTGCCATACAGGTTGGTCAACAGACCAAAGCGTTCGCGGTATTCCTCATAAAGCTTTTCCGGGAAAGCAGCACCAGCGCTGATCGTGCGGGTAAACGCCTGCTTGCTGCGCCGACCTTTCAGCAGCATGGTTGCCAGGGTCGGGTTCAGGTACACCACATCCGGCTTGAAGCTGCGCTCATTTTCCAGAAAGCGCAGGATATTGGTATTGGCCTGCACATTGATACTGGCCCCGGCCAGCAGTGACGGGATAAAACCGGCACCCAGACCGTACATGTGGAAGACCGGCACTGCAATGGTTACGCGTGAGCTTGCCTTCAGCCCAAAACGCTCAGTACAGTTGGCGGCATTACCCAGCAGTTTGGCATGGCTGAAACGCACAATTTTGGCATCGCCCATGCTACCCGAAGTGCGTAATAACAACAGGCGTTCGCCGTGGGTCTGGATGTTTGCAAATGCCTGCGGGTCGTATTGCTCATGCGGGTAGCTATGGAGCAAATCAGCAATACTGCCGGTGTTGGTTTCACCGTTGGCAACGGTGAGGTGTGTTTTGCAGAATGCGGGGATGTCAGGTTTGAACCCCGGTTCCTTTAACGGGCTGGCTTCCGGTGGCAGTAACAGCAAGTGTTGCCCCCGGTAAAACAGGCTGAGCATAACCAGAAGGGCAGCGGTGGTATTCTGACACTCAAAGGCGATGCATTCGTCATGCTGGATGCCTAATGCCTGTAGGCGCTTTTCCACTGCTTGCAGATAAGCCGGTAGCTCCTGATAGCAGACCTGTGTGCCGAGATCACCCAGGGTGTTGCTGCCCAGGCTTGCTGTCCGGGTCAGGCCATCCAGCAAGGCGGCGAATGATGTCGTAGGCATTGGCATGGGCAATCAGTTTCTGAAAAAGAGGTTGGGAAAGGTTTCGGTAATAATCATGATCAGCTTGCCACCGGAATATACGCTATAGGTACGTGAGATTACCTGATCCTGGGGGGTGATGCGGAAATGGTCGGCCAGTTCCGCACCAGCCGCACGTTGTTCAAAGTCGAGAATGCTTTTGAAGGTTTCGACCTGGTATTTTTCCCACAGGCAGCCAATGGGTTCCCGCGAACCCAGCAAATCGGTGCGGAACCCTTGATTAAGATGGTTGAGGAGAACGGTAGATTCAGCGTGTACCCAGTTATTAAGCGAGCTTTGACCCTGTAACAGGATTTCCCGCTGCATGACCGGTTCAATCCCCTGATCCAGCCAGGGCTGATGGTGGGCAAAGACCTGCTGAAAATCCGGTTCAATTTTTTCGTACAGCTTTTTGACCTTGATTTTTTCTTCCAGATATTGCTCCAGCATTTCGGTTACAGTGCCATCTGTTACCAGCAGCAGGCGCTGAAAACGGCTCAATCCGACGGGCATCTGTTTGTCCGGCATACGCCGTTGGGTCAGGAATAATGGGTTAGGCACGGTCATGGTAGATACCTCGCGTTATCCAAATGTGTAGCCAAACAAATCAATGTCTTCAGCAAAATGGTCTGCGACCAGTTTTTGGGTATGGGCATCGTAGTAGTCACGATAATCCTTGTGATGACTGTAATTACGTTTTGGCAAGCGGGCGCTAATGCCGAGCCTGTCTTGCGCCATTATATCCAGCGCCTGATTCACTGCTGCGGCAGAATACAGTTCATCAGCTTCAGTCATTGCTTGCCTGGCTTGTGCGGGGGTTATATCCATGTTTTTTTGCTTAAGTGTTGTGACGATTGGTAGGGGCAGGCTTATGTGTCGATTCGAAGAGGGCGGATACACGGGTTCACCTCATGCATGTTCCCTTCCTGGCCGATATGCCCGCCATGGTGCAGCCATTCCGCACAGGCAGGTTCCAGCTTTTGTGCAGCCATTGCTTCATAACGTTCCAGTTGTTTGTCGGTCAGCAAGTCTTTCCAGCGACCGTTGGTTCCCTTGTTTATCAGGCCGGTTTTTTGCTTGTTTTTGTTGGGCGAACCCAGTTTCCCAGCCAGTTCCAGATTGCGCATGTATTCCAGGGAAGAATAGTCGCAAACCCTGTCACAAACCGATGCATTCCATTCGCAACCAAGGAAACGGGCAAGCCTTTCCGCTTCGATGGGCTTGTTGTTGATCAGGTCGCTGTAGTGTATGAGCAGTACATTGGGCTGGTGACGCACCTGCCACCAGTGATTGACATTTTCCCAGAAATCCCAGCGCGGCTTGCCGGTTTCCACCCACTGGTCCCAGAATTTGCCAAAGTCTGCCGGAATGTTATGGACAGGGGGGATGGGTTTGCCAATGGCTGCAAACTCTTCCGCCATGGTACGGATATGGTTGTACAGCGACAGGCCGACATCGCGCCCGTCACGCGCCAGATAGATGTATTTCCATTCCTCACGCCAAGGCAGGGCTTGTGGGTGGAGATGGGTTTTCAGGAAACGCGGGGAGGGCAGGGTTTCGATTGCTTCCGGTGGTGGCGCGTGCAGGCTGGACTCCACCCAGGGGCTCAGGTTGCGCATGGTGTCAAAATCCTTGTCGCCATGCAGCAGCAGGTTCACGACCTGCTGGGTCAGGGTAGTGCCCGCCTTGTAACAGGTGGCGATAATGATGTCACCCGCACGGGGAACAACGTGATCCCAATAGGTAGAATCACGTAACGGGTCTTGTACGATATGGCGCGTACTGAAAGTATTATCCATCCCTGAATCCATCTGAGGGTGGGCGGGAGTGCAGGCTTACCCACACGGTTATGCCCAGTAATAGTAATATCGCCAGCCAGGCAAGCCAGATACTGCTGATGCCTTTGCTGCCGTTATCCAGGCTTTCCCCGTTTTGGGCCAGCAAATCCAGGTAGGGTTGATGAACAGGCGCTAGAGGTGCTTTACCGCTAACCGGGGCGGTGTATAAATAAAGGCTGTTGTCGGCTGGCAGGAAAACCATGGATTGCAGTGTTTCATCGTTGAAAATCTCATAGCTCCTGTTGGAGGTGTCGAACAGCAGGGCAGATATGGCATTGCCATTTGCCGGTTGGGTGGCACTGAATCCAGCAAGCGTACGCAAGCGCTGCCAGCGCACCACATCGTTGGCATCCTTGCAGTTATCAGGCAGGGTCGCCAGCAGGTGGCAATCGACCAGCGCGATTTGTTGCGGCTTTTCCCATTGCCGGTTGGTACGTAGCGGGCTGCTCCAGAGGCGGATCTGGGCAATACCGCCTGCCGGGTATTCAAGTACCTGCACGCTACGTTTGTCTGCCATCAGGATATTGTTACTGAAGCTGTAAGTTTTGTATTGCAGGTCAGCCGACGCCCTGGTAACGGAGGATGATTTTTCCAGCGCCCGGCGCAGTTCAAATACGCTGGAACTCAGACCTTTATCGGGCATGTTGACGGAACGGTAAGGCGAATAAGGTTCTGCGCCAAACAGGGATAAAAATAATCCCTGACTATTGAAGCCGCTCATGACAGAGACAATGCCTGCAAAACCGATATTGACGATGCTGCGGTCGTCGTATTCATAAACGGTAATGGCTTGCAGGCTGCGTAATTCGGGGGAACTGTTCCAGTCCAGGTTGCGCCCGACAATCGGCCCGTTTTCCGCCGATGCCTTGCCGAAGGCACCGAATCCCGAACCGTTCGGCGCAAAGCCCAAGTCGGGCAACAGGTTCAGGATGCGGTATTCATCCAGTGACAGTTGGCCGTCACCGGGCGTGCTGTCGCGGGCCAAAGACCATGCGCCCGCCACGCCCTTGAGTTCTTCCTGATATTCCGGTTCCAGCTGCGCCAGTATGGCGGGAAGGTATTTGTGCACAGTTTCATCGAAAGCTGCTGGACTGAACAGGGCTGCCAGATGAGCGTCGTAACGGCGTTCAATATCGGGAAACAGGGCTTTGGCCTGACGGCCTGTTTCCAGCCCGGTTTGCAGCGGAGGGTGTTCTGTTGCATCAATGCGCATGACCGGAATTTTTCCGTCGTCGTCGGCAACTGCCACGGTATTCAGCGACAGGAGGAAAGCGAGAAGGTGGGTCATGCATCTGTACAGGTGTTTTCTCATGCTGTCTGCGGTTGTTTTTTGCGGAACGCCAGCAGCAGCATGGCGACATGCCCGGTAACAATGCTGTAGGCCAATGCGGTGGCGATGCCCTGCGCCTGTGTCACCAGTTGAGTGAAATCAGGTGCACCGAAGGTATTTTCCGAGCCGAACAGGGCGAAGCTTAAAGCCCCCCAGATACCCGCAACACCGTGGATGGCAACCAGATAAGCCGGTCGTACCTGCCAGCTTTGTTTGAGAACAATTTTGCGCAACAGGCTGTAAGCCAGGTTCTGTAGCAATCCGGCAATGGCACCAATGGTCAGGGCTTCAATAAATGTCACACTTTGGGCACAGGCAGCGATGGCAACCAGACCACTGACAAAACCACCTAATGCACGTGCAATCTGGCTTTTGTCCGTATGGAAAAAGACATAATGCATAAAGGCTGTTATGCCGCCAGCACTACCCGCCAGTCCTATATTCAGCACGACACCGGGAATTTGTTCGCTGGAAATCGGCAGGGTTCCGGTCGTGAAGCCAATCCAGCTTATCCACAGAAGCAAGGTTGCACTAGCGGAATACACCGGGTCATCAAATTCCTTGTCTGCTTGTTGTGGTGGTGGGGACGATTTACCTAATTTCCATACAATGGTGAAGGCAAACCACGCCGCCACTGTATTGATGGTGACTGCGCCTGCCTGATCCACAAACCCGGCTCCTTCCAGCCAACCTTTGTTGGTAGGGATGAAATAGCTTGACCAGCTCCAGTGACCAAAGATTGGTATCAGAACGACGCCGACGAATAAAGCCAGAACCAGATGCGCAACGCTGGAAAGTTGCCTGCCGACAGCAATGTAAACGATCATGGCGGCCAACATGGCAAAACCGCTTTGGTAGAGCACAAACTCATTAAACGGCGTGACAGGTTGCCGGTTAGTATTGATGGGTTCCAGCAAGTAATTGGTTGTTCCAATCAGGCCGGAGCTGGATTCGCCGTACATTAAGCCAAAACCGACAGCAAAATAGCCCAGAAATACGCCAAGACAGACCAGTAGTATGCCCTGGTGTTGCTGGGTTCCATCCATCAAAGGCCTGTAATTGTCACGATTGCTGGAGAGCACGAATGCTACAGGGGAGAAGAACACCAAGATAATGGAAAGCATAATCCACAGGCGATTCAGATCACTACCGATAACCAGCTTGAGTTCCTGTTTCTGATCAGAGTTCTTGACGCTATCCAGTGCTTTGGAAAATTGGTCTACCTCGTCATTCATGCTGCTGATCTGAATCAGTATTTCATACAGACGGATGGAGTTGTCCTCGATCAGGGACTTTTGTGAACTCAGGTCGGCAGCATTGGCCTTGATGTCGCGGGTGGCAGACAACAAACCCTCGGTCAGGTTAGTGATACTTTTGGTATTGGCAGCTACACCGGTGCGGCTTTCATCGAGGCCAGTGTAAGCCTGCTTAATTTTTTCGTCAATCAGGCTGATCCCGTCGCGGATAGTTTGCACATTATCACGCGTAAGGCTGGTGGTTTCCTTACTGTTTTCAATCTCGTTGCGCAGAGACTCCAGCGTCTGCTGGATGACTTCGATATTAGCCATGCTGTCTTCGATTTGAGACTCGGCGTTTGGCTCCGGTTCAGAAGCCGCCGGGGGCTGGGAATCTGAATTTGTATCAGTCTGTTCAGTGGATGGGTTTTGCACATCCTTATCCGCTGCTGGTTCTGCCTGCTGCTGTTCAGTGGTTTCAGTGGGCGTATCGCTTTCAGCACTTTGCCCGGTAGATTCCGCTTTCTTTTCTGCCAAGGCAGTAGGGGCGATAAGCATAACCAGCAGATACAGCGCGAACATTGCCAAGTAACGTGTAAGCAGGGAAGAAGAGTGGTTTACAGTCGTTTGCATGGTGTCCTCAATCGTTCGGAACTGGTGTTATGGCAGTCGTCGATGCCGACTTTTCGGGCTGCGGCTTGCGTTCATCCGTTTGCTGCTTATCCAGTAAGCTGGAACAGGATGCTATCTTACCGCTGGCCTTAATGGCCTTTTCAAGACTGCTCAATAACGCTTGGTCACGTTCCCTTACCGCCAAGGTCATGCTGGTTGCAGGGAAATCGGGTTTGCCAACGGCGCTACTCATCAAGCGGGCCGGGTTGGTTTGACTGGCCAGTGCTGTTTTAGCGACTCTGGCCTGAAAAAAAGCCTCATCGGTGAACAAGGCGTCAATTCTTCCGGATACCAGGTCAAATACACCGCTTTCAAGCGTAAGGTAAGGGTGTATTCTGGCCAGGCTGCTGTATTCGTCCAGTAGGTACAGATGTAACAGGGAGCCATGACCCACGCCTATGGTTGTGCCTTTGAAGTCCTCCGCTTTTTTACGTGCATCGTTCTGCCGCTGGAGGAATAATGGTTTAATTTCGCATAGAGGGGATGTTAGCTTGATGTGGTCAACATCGGGCACAACAAATGAATCAATAATAAGCATGCCTTGTATCCGGTAGGTCTGTAAGTCTGTCAGCAGTTGCTCGGATTCGCCAGCCACATATTCACAGTCTGCCTTGATTTGGCTGCATAACGTGTTGAGCCTCTCTATCAGGATACCTTTAGGTCGCTTTTCCTTGTCCAGATACGTGTAAGGTTGACGGTTTTGGACAATGCCTATATAGAGTTTTGTTTTTTCAGTGGTTTTATCCAGGGCATGAGAGGCCATGGGCAGCATGCAGAGCAAACACCAGATTGCCAGGCTGATAGTGGATAACGTTTTCATTGCGTCGAGCCTCCCCGTATGAGCGGTGAGTCCGAATACAGGTAGTTATCTGGCGATAGCTCCAGAATTGGTTGTTCAGAAAAGCCTTGATATTGCAGATTGTGTAAATTAACAGTGAGTTCTGGCAGGTTTTTCAAACGTTCGGCGAATTCGTGTACCTTCAGCCCTTTGAGCAGGCTGCTATAGACGTGCATACCGCTGATCCCTTGGGCATCAACATCCGTCCGTTTGGTTAGGACCAGGCTTATGTTGGGGTCGGTATTCCGTTCATCCAGAGAGATGGCAGGTATTTTGAAAAAGGTCAGGCTGCTGTTGAGCCGTTCCTGCAATTTACTGTCGATACCGTGGAAACTTGGGGCAAGCAGGGCATCGGTGTTCAGTGACAGTGTACCGTAGCAGGCCAGAAGGGCCCGTTCTGTCTCTTTGTTGTCCAGCAGGGAAAAAGGCACTTCGCAACCAACGATGCTTAGCTTGTGCTGGTTTTCCAGTGTTTGCAGCAGTTCGTACCCGGAAGCTTTACGGCCATCTTCCGTGTTTTCATAGATGATACCTATACGATTGAATTTCAGGATGTTCTGTGCAAGCTCCAGCAGATACGTATTATGTTCATCATCATGCATCCGGCGGGTAAAGGCTTTGGGAAAGTTTGTCTGGGTTTTCTGATTTTGCGTAAAGCGGTCAATCAGGTAAGGGACATGGATAGCGGGCATATCCTGCCAAGCCTGTTCCTGCCAGACTTTGAAAAAGTATTTTTTACCATTTACGTCACCATACTCATCAAAGGCGTGGATACCCGTAACACCGACCCAGGCAGGCATGTAATGCAAGGTAGTACTTAACAGTGGGGGGAGTGTGGAACCGGCTTTTTCAATGGCGGCCGCCAGTAACATGACGGAATCGTACCCCTGTGCGGCGTTGTAGTCTGGTTCTGTCTGGTATTTTTCCTGATATTGACGGATAAACTGCCGGGTAACCGGGTTGCCTTCATCCGGATGGTAAATGGAAGGGATAATGGTATTTTCGGCGGCACTCCCAGCGTTGTCCGTATAAGCTGTCTGATTCAGGCTGTTGCTACCGAGAATAGGTTCCTGTATGCCCATTTCCCGCAGTTGTTTCGCCATTAATGCTGCAGCCGGGGCGGAAGAGGCAATAAATATCGCGTCAAAGGATTCGTTATTGAATTGTGAAATAATCGGGCGGTAATTGCTGTCTTTCTCAAAGAAGGAGGAACTCTTCACCAGCTTGATGCCTTGATTAATAGCGGCATCTTCGAATAGGAAGGCGGTTTCCCTATTCAGGTCATCCCGTGCGTATAACGTCACAACTCGTTGATAACCAAGTGTTTTTGCCACGCTTGCGAGCTGGTCGGCCATGACTTCATTACTGGGAATCATGCGGAACACGTACTGGAAACTGTGTCCGGTCAGATTTTTGGCCGTGGCAAACGGCGTCATGAAAACAACCTTGCTGTGTTCATAAATCGCCGAGGCAGGCACAGCAATGCTGGAACGGCGATGCCCCAGGACGGCAGCCACTCTCGGATTGGCAACAACACGCCGGATCATGGATTTTGTTGCCTCAAATGTATCGCCTTCCTGCTCAATATGAACTTTCAGGTTACGCCCGAGCAATTTTCCCTCGCGCCGGTTGATTTCTTCTGCTGCCAGCAAAATCCCGTTAAGAAGCTTGTCATTATCTCCCGGTGTCTGCATGGCGACAATTTCAATATTGCCCTGCTCCTGCTGGGATAATGCCAGACGCTGCTCTCCCATGCCTTCAAAGTCCGGGCTGCACCCACTCAGCAGACCCATGACCAATAGCCAGACAGCAAGTAACCAGATGGGGTAGCCGCGTGTCATCATGGGCTACTTGTCTGTGAGGGGGGATTTATTTTCTTGTCGTCGTCGGCAGGCGCTCCAGATGCGTTACTGGCAGATCCGTCAGGTGGTGTAACCGGAGACATCTGATCCGTATTCAGGATAATGGGCAGGCCGCTTTTACCGCTGCCTATCACGACGACTTTCGCATTCGGGGATTTAGCCAGCTCCTGGGTTGCCTCGATGCCCCTATGTAGCAGGATGGACTCGGTCAGGGATTCATTGATGACCGCGTGATATTCCTTGATACCACCTGCTTCGATTTTCAGGCGTGCCGCTTCCTCTTCAGCCGTTTTTTTACGGAACTCATAAGATTTCATGAGTTGTTCCTGCTTCAGCTTGTCTTCGATGGCGGTCACGATGTCCGGCGGAAGCGTAATGCTACGGATGATAATGTCTTCCACTTCCACGTAGTTTCGTCCGACTTCATCCAGGGCTGTGAGGATCGCGTTCGTGAGTAGCCCGGCCTCATTGGTGTAAATTTGCTCGGCAGTATAATTGCCCAGTTGTTTACGCATGACCGACTCAATCTGGGGCAGAATGACCCGTGTCAGATAATCTGGCCCGATGCGCTGATGAAGGATGCCCAATAGCTCGTATTCAGGCCGGTAACGGATAGCCAGTGATAAATGTACGCTCAGACCTTTATTGGTAATGACATCGAACTCGTGATACGCAACTTGCTTACGCACTTCATATATGTAGACTTTATCGAGTGGGCTGAAAATGTGTATGCCTTCCCCGTAAATCTTGTCGATTTCCGTACCACTGAAACGCCGGAACAGAATGGCGGCTTCACCGGGATTGACGGTAATGATAATGCGTTGCCAGAAAAAAACGAAAATGAGAGCCGTAAGCAGAAACAGGATAATCAGCCATGGCAATTTACGTCGAAGCCAGTGTTTCAAGTGAGTACTGGCACTGGCAGTTTCATTGCTCTCCACAAGAACACTCTGCTGTTGTTTTCAGAATGGATACCGCAAGTGAGTTGGGGTGTTTTTGGTCACTGGTCAGTATACAAAAACTCCCGCCTGAGAGTACTACAAGCGGGAGTGTAGATATCTTAATACCCGGTTGATCAGGCGGCAGCTGGTGCTGCCTGCACAAGCGCAATATCCTTTTTCTTGAACATCTTGCCAACAGCATAGTAGGCACTCACCCCCAGCAATGCCCCACCCGCAGCAGCCATGCCCATGGGGTGGGCCAAGGCAAATGCCTTGACTGCGGTACCAACGTTAGCCAAGGAATTACCAACAGAGGCCAGTGAGCCACCCGCAGCAGTTGCTACTTCAGTTTCCATGATCGTCTCCTTAACATCGCTCGATTTTGATGAAGCTATATTATCGAGTTGGGCTAAAATTTAAGTCAAGCTGAGGAGCGGGATGAATTGTTAAGTTTTGTTAAGTCGCCTGTCAGGAGGGTGTCCGGGCGGGTAGCTATGATAAAATCTTTGGCTGTTATTGTTTCCCGATGAAATGGAGATGTTTTCCCATGGCAGAAGAAATTGTGGTAGAGCCTGCTACTGAACGTCAGGTCGATCCTGAGGTGGAAATGGCTGCCGTCAATACGGAAGTGTGTGATATTGAAGCTAACAATATCGTCAAGAACCACATCATTGCCAGTATGGCCATGGGTTTAGTACCTGTTCCCCTATTTGATTTGGCGGCACTGGTTACAACCCAGATGAACATGTTGCGCAGCCTGAGCGAACATTATGGTGTCCCGTTTGGCGACAGTGATAGCAAATCGTTGGTTACCTCGCTGGTCAGTGGCTCTTTACCGGTTTTGGGGGTGGTGGGACTGAGCAGCTTCGCCAAACTGATTCCAGGTGTGGGTACGTTGGTGGGTAGTGCGAGCCTGAGCATCAGTGCGGGTGCCGTCACGTATGCAGTAGGGCAAACATTCATCATGCACTACGAAGCTGGCGGAACCCTGGAAAATTTTGAACCCAAACAAGCGCAGGCATTTTTTAAGCGGGAGTTTGATAAAGGCAAAAGTTTTGTGCAGGAAATACGTGATGAAATCAAAGGGTCGGCCACTGCCACTCATGCAGGGTCAGAAGAAGAACAGAATGTGGTGAAAGCCTGATTATATTGGATAAAAATACGCCAGTGCCAGATCAGGATAACATTTGCGAACCCTTGTCAGATGATTCTGATCTGGCAAGGCAATCCAATGCTGTGTATTTGGCCGCAGCAAAATGCAAAAGTCGCCGGGAAAAAGCGGACGGTATCATCAAGTCCAACGTGATTCAGGCAGTGATGATGGGGTTGATACCCCTGCCGGTGCTGGATGTGGTTGCCCTGACCAACATTCAGTTCAAAATGATGGATGATCTGGTCAAATTATACGGTATTCGCTACACAAAAATTGAAAGATCCATTGTGAAATCCTTTCTTCTAGGAATGCTGCCCGTTGCAACTGTTACAGGATTAAGCAGTGTACTCAAGTTAATGCCTGGAATAGGCTCCTTTACCGGTAGTGCAAGCGTTTCCGTTAGTGCTGGAGGTTTGACCTATGCAACCGGCAGGGTATTCGCTCACCATTTTGAGGGCGGTGGCACACTGGATGATTTTAACCTGGAAGAGGCCAAGCGCCGGTTTCGTCAGGAATTGCGTCGAGGACGGGAGGTAGCCCGTGAACTATCAAGCAGAAAACAGTTGCCATCACCAGCAGACGGACGGACGGACTAGTCATGTTCAAGATTTTTTTCATTAGCCTTATCGCGACTGTTATGTGTAGCAAATCTGTACATGGACAGGATGTTTTTACCCAAGAGCCAGAGGAAAAAGTCATTGTTTACAACTGGTCAGATTATATCCCTGAAGGTGTATTGAAGGCATTTACCCAAGAGACAGGCATCAAGGTAGAGTATTCGACCTACGATAACAATGAAATCATGTATACCCGTTTAAAGCTTCTCAAAGGGCGTGGTTATGATGTGTTGGTACCTTCTACTGTGCTGGTGTCCAGAATGGCGAATGAGGGCTTGTTACAAGCTTTGGACCACAACAAACTCAAACACTTTGGCGAGCTGGATCCAAACCTGTTGGACAAGCCTTATGATCCGAATAATACGTTCAGTGTACCTTATCTCTGGGGGACAACGGGTATTGGCATTGATACAGACAAAGTAGATAAAAGTCAGGTTAAACGCTGGGCTGATTTATGGCTCAAGCAGTGGAAAGGCAGGTTACTGTTGACTGACGATATGCGTGAAGTTTTTCACATGGCCCTACTGGTAAACGGTCACTCTGGTGATACGAATAATCCTGAAGAAATCAAACTGGCTTATGAAAAGCTGAGTACCCTGATGCCGGGAGTTAAAGTTGTAAGTGGTTCCCCGAGTGCTGAATTTCTTTCCGGTAATGTTGATATAGGCTTAATCTGGAATGGTGAAATCACAATCAGCAAAGAAGAAAAGCCGTCTTTGGAATATATTTATCCAGAGGAGGGCGTTAATGTCTGGATTGATAGTTTCGTTATTCCTGCCCGTGCAACTAATGTCGACAACGCTCACCAGTTTATTGATTACATGTTACGCCCTGAAGTAGCCGCGCGATGTGTACAGGAACTGGGTTACGCGACTCCCAGTCTAAAGGCCAGAGAATTACTGGACGCAAAGTTGAGGAATAACCCCGTGATATTTCCTCCCGCCGAAGTGCTGGCCGATGCCGAGTTCCAGGCAGATGCCGGCAGTGAGGCCATGGAACTTTACCGGCTTTACTGGGATAAATTGAAAGTCGGTGAGTGAATCAAGTTATGTTTGCCCCAGCCATTCGCCATTCATAAATACCCACTACGGGATGCCTCCAGCAGGTGGCAGAGGGTTTTCAGCTTGAATTGGTGCTGTGTTCCCGAATAAAGGCGTACTTCACTTGGGCTGTTTCGCAAAGTACGCGCTGGCTTTTTTAGGATAGCCATCTCTTCCTCCGCTACCACTCCCGCACATTTGCGCGCTGTCATAGGCTCCGGCATAACCCTTCCGTTGCAAATCCGTGTACAGGCGTTGGGCCGTGCGCCGTTGCGCAGGCGGCTTCCCTGTTTCGGCTACTCATGGCGGCGGATCTTGCCGATGGTTTCCATGCATAACACTCCAGGTTGCTACACGATTTTTTGCATTATTACTCTGACATTGTTGACACTTTACCGCTATAATGTCGACAATACGATAAGAAAATAACAAGGTTTGGCCTGTTTTTCTAGGATTCTACGTATCGTGAAACACAGAAGTGTCGACAATGCGTATTTTTCTATACCTCGTCAAACCTGCAATAACGGATATTTACCCATCAAGTAGGTTGGAAACATGAACAAAGGAGAAGGGCAGGCCATGGCCTGGAATGCGGATACACAACTGGACGGCAACAGCGTTATCTATCTGGAGGAAATGTACGAGCGTTACCTGCAAGAGCCGGGCGCGGTTCCGGCAAGCTGGCAGCAGTATTTTGACGGTTTGCCGCAGGTCAACGGCCATGACCGCGACACTCGCCATTCGCTGGTGAAAGATTATTTCCGCGCCTACGCAGCCAAACCGCAAGCGTATGCAGTCGCCGCCAGCAATTCTGTCGATATGGAGCATGAGCGCAAGCAGGTCAAGGTGCTGCAACTGATCAACGCCTACCGCGTTCAGGGCCATTTTCATGCCTGCACCAATCCGCTGGATGAAAGTGCCCCCCGCTTTGTCAAGGAACTGACTCTGGAATACCATTCCCTCAGTCAGCAGGATCTGGATACTTCATTCAATACCGGCTCCCTGTTCACCTCAGATCAGATGAAATTGCGCGATATTATCGCCCAGTTGGAAGCCACCTACTGTGGTTCAATCGGTACACAATACATGCACACGACCAGTACCGATCAGAAACGCTGGATTCAGCAACGCCTGGAATCCATCCGCGCCACCCCTTCTTTTGCTAAGGAGGCGAAGCTTGATATTCTGGATCGCCTGACTGTTGCCGAAGGTCTGGAACGTTATCTGCATACTAATTATGTTGGCCAGAAACGCTTCTCTCTGGAGGGGGGGGAAAGCCTGATTCCGATGTTGAATTCCATGATCCTGCACGCTGGCAAGAACGGGGCAGTGGAAATGGTTATCGGTATGGCGCACCGTGGCCGCCTGAACGTGCTTGTCAATATCCTGGGCAAGTCGCCTGCGATGCTGTTCAGTGAGTTTGAAGGCAAGTATGCTGATACTGGCCGTACCGGTGACGTTAAATACCACATGGGTTACGCTTCCGACCTGAAAACGGAGGGTGGCCCGGTGCATGTGGCGATGGCTTTCAACCCATCCCACCTGGAAATCGTCGGGCCGGTGGTGGAAGGGGCAGTACGCGCCCGTCAGGATCGCTGGGCTGAAAACGGTTACGAAAAAATTGTACCGGTCGTCTTGCATGGTGATGCCGCATTTGCGGGGCAGGGCGTCAATATGGAAATGCTGCAAATGGCCGATACCCGTGGTTATCGCACCCATGGCACTATCCATATCGTTATCAACAATCAGGTTGGCTTTACCACCAGTGCCGCTATTGATGCGCGTTCCACTTATTACTGTACCGACATCGCCAAAATGGTTGATTCGCCAGTTTTCCATGTCAATGGGGATGATCCTGAAGCGGTGGTGCTGATTACCCAGCTGGCAATGGATTACCGGAACCATTTCAGAAAGGATGTGGTCATCGATCTGGTTTGCTACCGTCGTCATGGTCACAATGAGGCTGATGAGCCATCTGCTACCCAGCCGGTGATGTACCGCAAGATTCGTTCCCTGCCGACAACCCGTGAGCGCTATGCGCAAAAGCTGGTAGCTGAAGGCGTGATTACGGAAGATGGAGCCAAGGAACTTGTTCAACGTTGCCGCCAGCAGCTGACAGATGGTATTCCAACCGTACCTCACCTGTTGGGCAAGGATGAAGTCCAGAATCCTCACCCTGTCAACTGGAAGCGCTTTGTCAATGGCTCCTGGGATATGCCAGCCGATACCACCATTGATGTGGAAACCATCCGCCACTTGGGTGAAAAACTTACGGTTGTACCCGAGGGCTTTAAACTCAATTCCCGCGTTGCACGCATTGTCGCCGACCGGAAGAAAATGGCCGCAGGCGAACAGGCGATGGACTGGGGCTTCTGCGAAAATCTGGCTTACGCGACCCTGATAGAAGAAGGTTTCCCCATCCGCTTGTCAGGTGAAGACTGTGGTCGTGGCACCTTCTTCCATCGCCATGCTGTCTTCCATGAGCAGGACACGGGTGAAACCTATGTGCCGCTGAAAAACCTGTCTCCGGCACAGCTGCCATTCGTGGTCATCGACTCACTGCTTTCCGAAGAGGCGGTACTGGGTTTCGAATACGGCTATGCCACCACCGAAGCCAATACCCTGACGATCTGGGAAGCGCAATTCGGTGACTTCGCCAACTGCGCGCAGGTTGTGATCGACCAGTTCATCAGTTCCGGTGAGCAGAAGTGGGGCCGTTTGTGTGGTCTGGTCATGCTGCTGCCGCACGGTTTTGAAGGCCAGGGGCCGGAACACTCTTCCGCGCGTCTGGAACGCTATTTGCAGCTGTGTGCGCAGAACAACATGCAGGTTTGCGTACCGAGTACCCCGGCGCAGGCATTCCACATGCTGCGTCGCCAGATGATCCGCGAGTACCGCACACCACTGATCGTGATGACGCCGAAAAGCCTGCTGCGCCATCCGATGGCAGTGAACACGATCGAAGACCTGACCGAACGCGGCTTCCAGAACGTCATCGGCGAAATCGACCCGATTGACCAGGAAAAGGTAACCCGTCTGGTCATGTGTAGCGGCAAGGTGTATTACGACCTGCTGGAAGCACGCCGTAAGGCTAATCTGGAACATGTCGCCATTGTGCGCATCGAACAGTTATACCCGTTCCCGGAAGTGGATATGTGCGCCATGCTCAGGCGCTACCCGAACGCCGACACTTTCATCTGGTGTCAGGAAGAGCCGCTCAACCAGGGTGCATGGCTGAGCATCCAGCCATCGTTACGCGAGGTGCTGGGCGCAATGGCCTTGCTGGAAGTGGCCAGCCGCCCGGCTTCCGCTTCGCCTGCGGTGGGTAGTGCAAAAGTTCATGCTGCACAGCAGCAAAAATTAGTGGATACTGCGCTGGGAAGAATTGTTGAATCATGAAGGAAGGGAATGTTATGCCGTTGATGAAGCATTATCAGGATGCCATCCGCGAGGGCGCGATCCAGCAGGATCCTGCCCAACTGGAAGGTATCAAGGTTTTGCAGGAGGTCTGGAACGATCTGCTCAGGCCGCGCCCGAAACCGGTTGCACGCGCTGGTTTGATGGGTATGTTTTCCAAACGGCGTAACGTGGTCGAACCGGTGCGCGGCGCTTACCTGTGGGGTGGCGTCGGGCGCGGTAAAACCTGGCTGATGGACATGTTCTACTCACGCATTCCGTTGGCCGAAAAACGGCGGATGCACTACCACCATTTCATGTTCTTCATCCATGAGGAATTGAAAAAGCTGGCCAGCCACCGTAATCCACTGGAAGAAGTCGCGGCGCAACTGGCGCAGGAAGTGCGCCTGCTGTGCATCGACGAATTCCACGTCATGGATATTGTCGACGCCATGATGTTGCACGGCCTGCTGGATGCGATGAGCAAGCAGGGCATCACGCTGGTGACGACCTCCAACCGCGTGCCTGACGACTTGTACCTAAACGGTTTGCAGCGCGAACGCTTCCTGCCTGCCATCGCACTGTTGAAAAAGCACACCCATGTAGTTGAGCTGGATAACAACATCGACTACCGCATGTTGAAGAAAATCAGCCACGACAGCTTTCTTGAAGACGACGACGCCATTTTGGTGGAGCACGAGTTGGAAAAGTGTTTTGCTGAACTGGCCAGCGGTGCGGTGGAAGTTGGGCAGGACATCGAAGTGCAGGGGCGCACCCTGCCCACCCATCGCCTGTCGGAAAACATCGTTTGGTTTGATTTCAGTACCTTGTGTGAAACGGCGCGTTCCACCCGTGATTACATCGAGTTGGCGGAACGGTTTGATTACATCATGCTCTCCGGCCTGCATGTGCTGGGTGAAGAGCATGAGTCGGCGGCGCGGCGTTTCCTCAACCTGATTGATGAGCTGTATGACCGCAATGTGCAGTTCATTTTTTCCACCACCATTTCACTGGATAACCTGTATCAGGGTCACAAGCTGAAATTCGAGTTCCAGCGGGCGCTGAGCCGCTTGAACGAGATGCAGGGGGATGATTACCAGCAGGTGAAGCTGGCGGGGTAGGTTGATCCGGCTCTGATGCGCAGGTTTTCCGATAATCGTCCGGTATGTCAGCAAGTTACGCTGGAAATCAGGCAGTGTGTGTTATCCTGCCAGCCAGATGACTTCACCGGAAAACGACACGCATGAACTCAAACCGTAGCCTGGACGTAGCCGCAGGGTGGATTACCCCCGAATGGCCAGCACCCACCAATATCCGCGCCGTCTGCACCACCCGCCACGGTGGCGTCAGCGAAGCGCCGTTCGATAGCCTCAACCTCGGTGATCATGTGGGCGACAACCCTTACGCCGTAGCCCGCAACCGCATGATCGTGGGCGATACCCTGCAACTGCCCAGCGAACCGCTATGGCTCAAGCAGGTGCACGGCGTCGATGTTTGCGGCATGGATGTGGGAGCTTGTTACCCGACCGGCGATGCCTCGACCGCTTTCGGTAGGGGGCAGGTGTGCGTGGTGATGACGGCGGACTGCCTGCCTGTGATATTCTGCGACAAGGCCGGAACCCGCGTAGCCGCTGCCCATGCCGGTTGGCGTGGGCTGGAAGCCGGCGTGCTGGAACGCACGGTTGAATCCCTGCAATGCGTCCCTACCGACTTGTTGGTGTGGCTGGGGCCAGCCATCGGTCCGGATGCGTTTGAAGTCGGCCCGGAAGTCTGTGAAGCCTTCATCCTGCATGACGTGGCGGCGGAAGCGGCATTCAAGCCTTCAGCCAATGCTGACAAATGGATGGCGGACATTTACCTGCTTGCCCGCCAGCGCCTGAACGCTGCTGGTGTTACGGGTATTTACGGTGGTGACTTGTGTACCTACACCGATAGCGAACGCTTTTTCTCCTACCGCCGCGATGGCCAGACCGGGCGCATGGCTTCCCTGATCTGGATGGCCTGATGCAATCACCGCTGCTTGTCGTCGACACGCTCAGTGTGCAGTTTCGCCTGAAAACCGGGCAGGACTTGCAGGCATTGTCGGATATTTCCTTTAACCTGCAAGCCGGGGAAACGCTGGGCATCGTCGGCGAGTCCGGCTGTGGCAAATCCACGCTTGCCCGTGCGATCCTGCAACTGGTGACGTCGACGCAAGGTGAAATCCGTTGGCAGGGCAAGCCACTGAATGCGCACGACAAGGCCGGGATGAAAATCTTCCGCCGCGCCGTGCAGTGCATTTTTCAAGACCCGCTGGATGCGCTCAACCCACGCATGACAGTTGGCGACATCCTTCAGGAACCCATGCAGGCGTTGCGCCCGGAGCTGGGTAAAGCCGCCATTCGCCAACGCGCTGACGAGTTGTTGCAAGCGGTTGGGTTGGAAAGCGGGATGCGTAACCGTTACCCACACGAGTTCTCCGGTGGCCAGTGCCAGCGTATCGGTATCGCCCGCGCCCTTGGCGTGGAACCGCAAATGATCCTGTGCGACGAACCAGTGAGCGCCCTGGATGTGTCGATTCAGGGGCAGGTCGTCAAGCTACTGGCTGATTTGCAGCGGGAACGTAATCTCACGCTGTTGTTTATTTCCCACGACCTCAGCGTGGTGCGCGAACTCAGTCACCGGGTGCTGGTGCTGTATTTGGGGCGCATCATGGAAATTGCGGCGGCGGAAAGCCTCTATACAAACCCTTTGCACCCGTATACGCGTATGTTGCTGGCTGCTATCCCCTTGCCGGATCCAAAACTGGAGCGGGAACGGTTGGCGAAGGTGAAAGTGGGGGCAGGGGAGTTGCCTTCGCCGCTGAACCTGCCGTCAGGATGCGTGTTCCACACCCGTTGCCCGCAGGCGCAGGCGGTGTGCCGGGAACAGATACCGGCATTGCGTGAAGTGGACGGGCGGCAGGTTGCCTGCCATTTTGCGCTTCAGGGGTGATGGTAACCGTCTAGGGTGCATTGAAGTCAAGGCGTCACTTCTGTTCTCAACTCATCCGGCCAGCACCCCACCGGAAACCCTAAATCCCCGCTCACCTTTTCAAACCGCACCAGATAAAACTCATCATCCGGATATTCCTCGTAATGCCCGGTATTGATCAACACACCGCGCGTTCCCGCAGCCGCAATCAGCGTACCTTGCGGATAACCAGGCACTTCACCGTCGCTGATGATGTCTTCGGCGGCGAATACCATGTCGCCGGGTTGCAGTTGGGCAATATCCATGTTTTTCACCCTTGTCTGTAGAAAAACCGTGGAAGCACTGCCCCCACGGAAATCACTTTATGGCATTGAAGTGATGGAAAACCTATGCATACGCTGGCGCAAACGCCTTTTCTGGCTCGTCCAGCGGCGCATTGCGCGCGTTATCCCAATACGGCGAAAGCTTGCGTAACTGGGCAATGATCGGCGGCACCGCTTCGATGACCCGCTCGATTTCTTCCGGCTTGTTGTAACGCGACAGCGAGAAGCGGATGGAGCCGTGCGCGGCAGTGTAGGGAATATCCATCGCCCGCATGACATGCGACGGTTCCAACGAGCCGGAGGTACAGGCGGAACCGCTGGAAGCCGCAATCCCTTCCTTGTTCAGCATCAGCAGGATGGCTTCACCCTCGATGTATTCAAACGCGATATTGAGCGTATTCGGCAGGCAGTTATCCGGGTCGCCGGTGACGAAACAGTTGGGAACTGCCGCCAGCAGCCCTTCCTTCAAACGATCCCGCATGGCACGCACGAAGGTGTTTTCGTGCTGCATGTGTTCCTGAGCCATTTCGCAAGCCTTGCCCAGACCTACGATGGAAGTCGCGTTCTCGGTACCCGCACGGCGGCCACGTTCCTGATGCCCGCCACGCAGCAGGGGGCGGAAGCGCAGGCCACGCCGCACATACAGCACGCCAATCCCTTTGGGCGCGTGCAGCTTGTGGCCGGACAGCGACAGCATGTCAATGGCGCTGTCTTTCAGGTTGAGGGGAATCTTGCCAACCGCCTGCACTGCGTCAGTGTGGAACATGACACCGGCATTCTTGGCCAATTCAGCCATTTCCTCGACCGGGAACAGCGTGCCGGTTTCGTTATTCGCCCACATCACGGAGACAACCGCCACCTTGTCACTGAGCAGGTTCATGTATTCCTGCATATCCAGACGGCCTTTCTTGTCGACCTTCAGGTAGTGCACGGTGTAGCCGTCTTTCTCCAGGTTTTCGCACAGGGTCAACACTGCCGGATGCTCGACCACGGTGGTGATGATTTCCTTGCGTTCCGGTTGGCAGCGCAGCGCGGACAGGATCGCGGTGGAATCGGACTCGGTGCCGCAGGAGGTGAAAATGACTTCGGAATCGTGTTCCGCGCCCAACAGCGCTTGCACCTGCTTGCGCGCTTTTTTCAGCGCCAGCCCGACCTTGTTGCCGAACTGGTGGATGGAGGACGGGTTACCGAACTGCTCGGTGAAATACGGCAGCATGGTTTCCACGATTTCGGGGGACACCATGGTAGTGGCGTTGTTGTCGAGATAGATACCTTCGCTCATGACAGTCTCCTTAAGCCACTTTAGCCATCTTTGCCATTTCAGTCGCTGGCAGAACGCGGAAGAACTCGCCCACGTCCTCCATCACCCGCTGTTGTACGCCGTTGAGGGTTGCGGCAGCCAACTGACAGCCGGAACAGGCCCCCGTCAGGTTGACGAACACGATCTTTTTGTCGAGGTCGATTTCCACCAGTTCAAGATCACCACGGTCGGCTTGCAATTGCGGGCGAATGGCTTCCAGTGAGGTTTCGATCCGGCGCATACGTTGCAGGTTGGTCAGCTTGGGTTTGCTGGCGGGTACGGCATCCGGTTTGAAGGTTTCGCCACGTTCCGCCATCACTTTGCCGAGGATTTCCTCAATGCCTTCCATACAAGCGGAACAGCCGCCACCGGCTTTGGTGTAATTGGTGACTTCTTCGATAGTACTGAGGTTGTTGGCGCGGATGGTGTCTTCGATCATTACAGCATCCACCGCGAAACATTTGCAGATCAGCGCGCCTTCTTCGTGGTCATCTTTCCACTCGACGCCGCGATAGTTGGCGACAGCGGCTTGCAGGGCTTCGCGCCCCATCACGGAACAGTGCATTTTTTCCGGTGGCAGGCCGTCGAGGTAATCGGCGATGTCCTGATTGGAGACTTTCAGCGCTTCATCCAGCGTCATGCCCTTGATGATTTCGGTCAGGGCTGAACTGGAGGCGACAGCGGAACCACAGCCGAAAGTCTGGAAGCCAGCGTCTTCAATGACTTCGGTTTCCGGGTTGACCTTGAGGGTCAGGCGCAGCGCATCGCCGCAACTGAGGGAACCCACGTCGCCGGTAGCGTTGGCATCCGGTGTTGCGCCTGCATTGCGTGGATTAAAAAAATGATCCTGTACTTTTTCTGAGTAATCCCACATGGCTTGAGTCTCCTGCTGTTATCCGTATTCAGGCTGCGAATGATTTGCCACAGCCGCAGCTGTTGGTGGCGTTGGGGTTTTCAAACTTGAAGCCGCTACCGTCGATACTGTCGATGAAGTCCACGGTCAGGCCGGCCAGCTTGGGTGCGCTTTCCGGGTCAACGAACACGGTCAGTTCAGGGAAGGGGACTTCCAAATCGCCGTCGCTTTTGGTTTCAACCAGATTCATGGAGTATTGCAGGCCGGAACAGCCGCCGCCGGAGACGCCGATGCGTAATCCCGCGATGGGTGTTTCCGCGCCTTTGATGAAGCGCCCGAGGGCTTTCTGGGCGTTGTCAGTCAGTGTGATCATGCTCGTTATCTCCTGTTGAATGCGTTTACGGAGATAAGTGCAAACCCTGTGCCAAATTTTTTTGTTATTGATTTTTATGAACTTATTTGAATTTTATCAGGTTTGTGTAAGGTTTGGCACAGGGTTGGTTATGTCAGCTTGTCATCAAGCAGACATACCGCTGCGGACAGGCTGGGCAGGGAACATGCTGGCAATGTAATTGCTGACCGAGTTCTTGTTTTGTTGGCTGGAGCGGTCGGATTTGGTCTGCACAAAATCAGCCAGGGTCATTTCGCCGAGGAAATCGCGGATGCGGCGGTTGAGTTCCTGCCAGCCATGCGCGGCTTCCTGCGACGCTAGGTTGGCGGATTCTGGCAGTTCGTCGGTTTCGTCGCTCAGCGCTTGGGTAGCGTACAGGATGTCGGCAATGCTGATCTGGGCAGCAGGCCGTGCCAGCCGGTAGCCGCCGCCAACACCGCGCAAGCCTTCCACCAGCCCGTGCTTGCGCAGGCCGCTGAACAGGTATTCGAGGTAGGAGGTGGAAATGCCCAGTGTTTCCGACAGCCCGGTGAGGCTGACCGGGTCGGAGTAGCGGTCGTGGGTCGCCAGCGACAACATCGCGACGATGGAATGCTCGTCTTTGCGGGATAGTCTCATGGGGAATGTCCTTGGGTTGCTAGTTGATAGAGGGAACGTGCCTGTTCAATGCAATGCAGGCGGGTAGGGTTGTCGAGTGTTTGCAGCCAGCGGGTGGGGATCCCGTCCAGCCCGTAATACGCGCCTGCGACCATGCCAAGGATTGCGCCGGTAGTGTCGGCATCACCGCCCCGGTTGACCACATCCAGCAGCGCAGCTTCAAACGAATCCGTGGCGAACAGCGCCTGGAACACGGCTTGCAGGGTGTCAACAATGTAACCACTGGGGTTGTCGCGCTGGCTTTTGCGGTATTCAAAGACTGGGAATCGCTGCGCCAGTTGCTGTGCCAGTATCTCCAGTTCGGCCAGTGGTTCACCGAGGATGGCGGCCTGCGTCATGTGCAGAATGCATTCCGTGCCGGCATCCGACAGCGGGTTATTGTGGGTGATGTGGGCTTGCAGGCGCGAAGCTTGTACCACTTCCGGCAGACTTTGGCGCAGGGTGGCGATGATGACCGGCAGGCAGCGCATACACGCGCCGTTGCCTGCGTCGTGTTCGCCTTCCGGCATTGCGGTTTGGCCGGTGCGGCGGAATTGCACGATGCCGCGCCGCACAGTGTTGCCGATGTCCTTGGGCTTGCCGCGCATCCAGTCGCTGAAAGCGGTGGCGATGCTGACCGGCTCGACCTTACCTGCACTGAGGATGGCGTCGCCGAGGGCGAGGCTCATTTCGGTGTCGTCGGTGATTTCACCGGCTTTGAGGCGTAGCCAGCCGCCACCGGTAATCTCGCGGTGTACGCCGTATTCGTGGCGGATTTCCGTTGGGGTCATGAATTCGACGGTTGCGCCCAGGGCATCGCCAATCGCCAGCCCCAGGTAGGCTGCGATGCAGCGTTGCAGAGTGTGCGGTTCCGCCGCCAGCCCGTTGCTTACACTTCCGGCCCGAAACATGCCTGATAATCCTTGCAGACTTCACAGGAAGGTGAACGGCACACGTAAATGCCTTCGCCTTCGCACATCTGTTTGTAGAGGAATTTTTTCCATTTCATGTCCTTGCTGTTGCGTTCTGCGAGTGACTGGAAATTATCCTGCATGAGGCGGGAAAGGTCTTTGCGCGACCACAATCCGAGGTCTTGCCACAGGTGGTCGCTGCCCATACAGCCCGCGCAGAGGATTTCCACCATCCAGCCTGCATCGGGGCCGGTGTGGCTATGGCTTTGGTGGAGCAGGGTGCGCAGGTCGTCGAGTTCTTCCATGCGGGCAACGTCCACATGGCGGATGTGCGCCGGGCGGGAAATATGCGGCATGGTGGGGAAGTGGTAGGCCATCATGGTGCGGAAGATGTCCAGCGGCAGGCCGAGGTTGAGCGGCATTGCGCCTTGCCCGCACAACCACGAGGCGTACATTTTGGCGATCAGGTCGTCATTGGGGTCGCCACAGCGGTGCTGTATCAGATGGTGGTAGTGAACTGACAATAAATCTGTTGTTTGTGGCATAGCTGTCATGATTAGCCTCTGCTGGTTTGCTTTTTGGTGTGCTTTGAATCTATGCAAAGATATATGCAAGAAATACGCCAGCTGAAATGAGAAGGGGGTTCTTGTTCCTTCCCCCTTGCGGGGGATGGTTAGGTTGGGGGTAACGGCGAAGCCGCCTTGTGTTACAACCACCCCTTGTGCTTGAAAAACAGGTAAGGCGCAATGCCTGCCACCACCATCAGCCCCAGCGCCCACGGGTAGCCCAGCAGCCATTGCAGTTCCGGCATGTGCGCGAAGTTCATGCCGTATACGCTGGCGACCAGGGTAGGGGGCAGGAACACCACGGCGGCAATCGAGAAAATCTTGATGATCTGGTTCTGCTTGATGTTGATGAAACCCTGGGTGGAGGCCATCAGGAAGTTGATCTTGTCGAACAGGAAAGTGGTGTGCGACATCAGCCCCTCAATGTCGCGCATGATTTCGCGCAAGGTTTCCACCTGATCGGGTTTATCGCGCAAATGCCGCAGCAGGAAGGAAATGCCGCGCTGGGTATCCATCAGGCACAGGCGGATTTTACCGTTGCTGTCTTCCAGCCGAGCCAGTTCGCTGATGGCGTCTTCCAGGTCGCTGTCTTCCACCTCCAGTACAGTGTGGCTGACTTCCTCCAGCTCGTGGTGGATGTCTTCCAGCCAGTCGGCATGGTTTTCCACCTTGTGTTCCAGAATGGTGACCAGCAGTTCGGCGGGGTCGCGGCACAGGATGTGCCCACGACGTGCGCGCAGCCGGAACAGGCGGAAATCGGGCAGCTTTTCGTCACGGATGGTGATCAGGCGCTTGTCCTGCAGGATGAACGCTACCGACGCGGTGCTGTGGCGGCCTTCCTCCTGGTACATGAATAGCGAGTGCACGTGCAAACCGGCCTGGTCGACGAAAAAACGCGCGGAAAATTCGATTTCCTCTACATCCTCAGATTCGGGCAGGTCGGTGCGCAACAGGGATTCCAGCAGGGAATGCTCAGCCTCTTCGGGGTCACACATGTCAATCCAGTTGCTGTCGGCAAGTTGCCCGTTGAGTTGTTCTTCGTCGCCCGGAAGTTCGCGGATCACTCCGTTATGCAGGCTGAATAGTCTAAGCATGGCCGGTTTCCTTGTTTTGATCAGAGTACTGGCTTTGGATGTCGGCATTTTAGGTTATTTCCCGGCAACCTTGTATACCCGTTGGCAATTGAAAATAACGTAAGGCCGACCGGCTCAAAGCGGTTTATCTGCTGGGCAGTGGCTGGGGCGTCGCCAAGGTGGCGGAAGCGTTGCTGGTGGATGAAGATACCGTGCGTGCGTAACCTGACGGAAACGTTGTATGGGACTTGCCAAGCGGTGAAAACCCATATCCAGCAACGCTTCAAGGTGGATGAGTCAAGTTGATCTGTTTGAGCCGTAACAGTCCCAACAACATACCGACAAAACATTCCAACCGGGGCTTGCCCCAATCCAGGTGGGCTTTTAGACTGTCATACAGCCCGTCGTTTAAATTCATTACACTCTCCTGCTTGGTCGCTGAGAGTGGGGCAGGTTTACGACGGGTTTTCAACACATTAATGGAAACCTTATGAAATCAATTTGTTGCGTTTTTGTCGTGTACAGAGATTTGTACGGTGAAAATTAATAATTTTATTAACTTTTTCTCATAAAAATCCTTTAAAATACTACCATGAAAATAGAAAATTTATTTTTTTCTGCCTTAATTATTTTATGTTCTTCAATGACTTATGCTGCCAGCTTTGATTGTGACAAAGCGTCTACTCCCATTGAGAAAACCCTTTGTCAGGATGATTCATTGAGTGAGTACGATGAAATCATGGCTTATGCGTATCAGCAACTTCAGAAACTTGATGCAAGTAATGCAGCTGAACATAAGAGCCAGCAAAAACAATGGATAGAAAAGCGTAATAGTGAATGCATGGATGGCAGTGCCGATTGCTTACTTGAGTTATATTCAAACCGCATACTGGATCTGGAATCTGCGGTAGTAAGCCTAAATTCACGCAGTACTTCATGCGATGGCCTTTACCAATATCAGCATGATGCCAGCCTGGATGGTGACGATACGCGCGGGCGCGTTTCTGATGTGTTAATTACCAGCCCTCTCGATCAAGAACACCGGACATTCAACTTGGCTATTAAAGGCAGTAACGGACATAGTTGTACATTCAGGGGGATTGCACGCCGTACAACAGAGGGCTTTAATTGGTCAGCCTATTTGCCAGAGGTGGGCAAAGGAAAATCGCCAGAGTGTGAGTTAGATTTCAAGACATTGGATGGTAAGCAGTCTGTCAGTCTGGAAACATTACGTGGCAATGATCCGCAAGACCCTGAATATGGCAATGCTTGTCATGCTTATTTCTGTGGTCAACGGGCAGGACTACCACCGAATGGCAGTATATTCGAGTCAGCCAACGGTCAAGATTGCGAATCTATCCGCAATAGCATTCTGGATGCTCAGGAAATACCTGAGTAATAAGAGATACATTATCCACAACAAATTATTTTAAGGATTGGTTATGAAACTATTACCTAGCATTGCCAGCATGATGTTATTTCTTCCACTGGTGTCCGCTTGTCAGGCGGAAGATTTACCAATATTTTCCGGGGCAATTCAGACGGATGATGAACGCTCTGCTGAGTCATTGGCGTTGGCGCAGGAGTTTAATGCTTTCATGATGAAAAATGATGGTAAAACCGTTAAGCTCGATATTTCAAATTATTATAATATTAACAATGAAAACCTGAAACGCGATGAGAGCGGTTTCCCTGATCCACGTGAATTTTCTGCGACGGACGACTGTGACACACTACCATTTTGTACAGGAACATCCTACAGCATGGAAGCAGACCTCAGTAAGCTTGATTATGATCCAGGTCAATCCGCCCGCTTTATTCGCGGCGTATTTCAAGTAGAGGTTGCCGGAATGGGTCAAGGTTCATGGGCAATCAATTTAAAGCACATACCTGACACCGGAAATTAATATCGTCACAGTATATTTATTGCGAGGAAAACATGTTGATTAAGCTAATTAAAACGATAGCATTGCTGTTGTTATCTGGTCATGTCATGGCAGGTGATTACTATGTCATAACAAATACATTAAGCAACCAAAAGGAAGCTCAGGAGAAGGCGGCTCTCCGTGGTGGCTGGGTTTTAAATACTAATTTGTATTCTGATTTGAAAAAGGACTTGTTCGCTGTAGTTCACGGGCCTTTCTCAACTTATGACAGTGCAAAAAACCAATTGGATGAGATTTCAGAGATCGGTGATTATGCGGATTCTTATGTTAAGGATGCAGGAAATCTGCTGATTACCAAAGAAATGAGTGGAAAATCGGTTGATCCCGTCATTATTGCAATGCTGTTGGGCGAAGTGCGGATTGACATTAAGCATGAGCAAGGTTCTGACCACCCTTGTGAACCTTCCAAGCCCTATGACGATATTACATTAAACTATATGTCGTTGGGCATCAATGCCGCTGACGGAGCACCGGAAACCGAAGAAATCACGCTTGATTTTGGGCAGTCTGCCAGAATCAGTGAGACTGGTGAGTTGGAACGTATGAGAAGGTGTCTTGAATAACCTTTTATAGAAGGCAATAATGGCAATTAAACCTCCGCCAAGCCAAAGGTTTGGGGAGGTAAATCTTTATTTAACGTGTCGTGGAATAATTTGATAAAGCAGCCAACTCAACAACCACCAGCTAAAGCTGGAGGGTTAGTTTAATGGACTGAAAGTCCGGATACGGGTCAACAGACCCGTTTATGCCTCTGTCCGGAAATGGTCACCCACTTTAACCGGATGATTGTTGAACAATGGTTGGAAGCCTTGGGAAAATCGTTGCAGCAAGGTCAGGAAAAGCCCAAACCTTATTGAAACATTATGCGCGTCTGGCCATGGGAAAAGGTAGCACCCTGGACGACGCGATTGATTACGCATTCAACAGACAAAGTGTAGCCGACTAAAATGAAAAGACTATATACATCAGCGTTGAAGATGACCTTGCCGGTGATCGCCACAGCGAGGTCAAGCACTAATCCCAATCTTGTGCTGGATAATTGGGAATGGCTGTGAAAGAATCCGAACGCTTTGATTGGCAACAAAGCGTTCTTTTCCCCCATGTTTGACTTGATCCGCAAAAACTCCCCTCACCAAATCAAGAATGATGTCCTTTCCGGCCTGACGGTTGCGCTTGCGCTGGTTCCCGAAGCGGTGGCATTTGCCCTGATTGCGCACGTACACCCACTTGTGGGTTTGTATGCTGCCTTCATGATGGGGCTGATTACAGCTGTGTTTGGTGGGCGGCCTGGTATGATTTCCGGCGCTACTGGCGCGACGGCGGTGGTGATGGTCAGTCTGGTGCTGGAACATGGGGTGGAATACCTGTTTGCTGCGGTGGTACTGACCGGCCTGATCCAGATAGCATTCGGGGTGCTTAAGCTGGGGAAGTTTATCCGGCTGGTGCCACATCCGGTCTTCCTCGGCTTCGTCAACGGACTGGCATTGGTGATCTTCCTTGCGCAACTGGATCATTTCAAAGTGAAAGATGCTACGGGTGAAGTAATTGGCTGGGTAGCAGGGGCGGAACTCGGCATCATGCTGGGGCTGATTGCGCTGACGATGGCTATCATCCAGTTCCTGCCGCGCCTGACCACAATTATTCCATCCACGCTGGCGGCGATTCTGGCCGGAACCTTGCTGACCATCGGGTTGGGGCTGGATACCCGCACCGTGGGTGATATGGCGTCGATTGCAGGCGGTTTGCCGAGTTTCCATCTTCCTGAAATCCCGTTCGGGCTGGAAGCTTTCAAGGTGGTGCTGCCGTATGCAGTGGTGCTGGCGATGGTCGGTCTGATCGAAAGCCTGCTGACCCTGAACTTGGTGGATGAGCTGACCGAAACCACCGGGCAGCCGAACCGTGAATGTATCGGGCAGGGGGTGGCGAATACGGTCAATGGTTTCTTCGGCGGCATGGGTGGCTGCGCGATGGTTGGCCAGAGCATGATCAATATCAAGTCCGGTGGGCGCGGGCGCTTGTCCGGCATCAGTGCGGCGCTATTTCTGCTGGCTTTCATTCTGGTAGCTGCGCCGCTGATTGAACAGATTCCGATTGCAGTGCTGGTGGGCGTGATGTTCATGGTCGTGATCGGCACGTTTGAGTGGGGAAGCCTACGCCTGTTTGGCAAGGTTCCGCCTGCTGATATTCTGATTGTGATTGTCGTGATGGTGGTTACGGTGCTGACCGACCTGGCGATTGCGGTGGTTTCCGGCGTCATCCTTGCGGCACTGGTGTTTGCATGGGAACATGCCCGCCATATCTACGCCCAACAAACTACCACCGATGATGGCTGGAAGATTTACGACCTGAACGGCCCGCTGTTCTTCGCCTCCGCACAGAATTTCCAGGATATTTTCACCCCGAACGAAGACCCGAATGACGTGATTGTGGATTTTCGCCATTCACGGGTGGCTGATCACTCCGCGCTGGCTGCCATCGACAAGCTGGCAGAACGTTACGAGAAAGTCGGCAAGACCCTGCACCTGCGCCACCTGACGCCGGAATGCCGTTTGCTGCTGAAAAAGGCGGGCAAGCTAGTGGAAGTGGATGTGTTCGAAGACCCGAAATACCACGTGGCGGTCGACAAGCTAAAGGAGAAGCTGGGCGAGGCGTGAACCCTTGCTTGCCGTTGGTTAGCCTGTCAGGAAAATTAGCCCGTATAACATCTATGCACACCTGAATCCCGTCTATCGCCTATATAGATGGGGTTAATTATTTATTTATGCTGTTATGAAGGTGGGTTGCTGTTATGGCCAGGGTAGGTACACAAAATTATGCTGCGTGGCAGCAGTCAATGTTCTGGGTCGCATGGCTATCATTGCTGGTTCCCGGCTATTTCATCGGTTACGGTTTCACGCTGGTTGGCTCGTTGGTGCTGGGCGGTTATAACGATACCGTTGACTTGGTGCTGGTGTTAATCATGGGGACTGCCCTCATTGAGTTACTGCTGATTGCCATTTACACATTTACCCGCTACTGGCATGGCGAGTCTTCCTTCAGCCGTCTCCTGCTGTGGCTGGCACTGGGGGCGTTTGGGATACCACTGGCGGCATTGCTGGGTTGTGTCTATTCTTATGCAAAACTGACCCTGCATATTATTTGAATAGTTGCATTTTTCAGGAGAATCCGCCATGCACCAATATTTTGCGCCAGTCGCCGCCGCCATGTTGCTGGCAACCTCCGCACAGGCCAGGGATGCCATGAACACCATTGACCTGAATACCGAGAGTTGCCTTAGTACCAACCAATCCACTGCCGGGATGCTGGAGTGTTTCACCCACGCCGAGCAGGAATGGGATACGGAACTCAACCGCGTCTACAAGGCGCTGCAAAGCAAGCTCAAACCAGCGGGTCAGGACGCCCTCAAACAGGCGCAACGTGCCTGGATTGCGCACCGGGACAAGGAATTTGAGCTGATCAACGCTGTCCATGCGCAACTGGACGGCACCATGTGGATTGCAGTGATGGCAAACAAGCGCGCTGATGTGGTGAAGGGGCGGGCAATGGCCTTGCAAGCCTATTTTGATTTGCTGACCGAAGGTGAGCCATCGTGACATAGGTCAGGTAAGCGGATCCCTTGCGGAGTAGAATAAATAAAAACTTAATACCCAAGGAGGCAGTGTGCATACCACCCAAAATATCCGGAATATTGTCTTCACCGGCCATACCGGTTCAGGCAAAACCAGCCTGATTGAAGCCCTACTGTTTCAGGCAGGCGAAACCACCCAGCAAGGTGATGTTGAAAAGGGTAGTACCGTTACCGACTTTGACCCGCTGGAACAGGAGCACCACCATTCCCTGCATGTTTCCGTTGCCACTGCCCATCATGCTGGCTGCCATATCAACCTGATTGACACGCCGGGATACCCCGATTTCCAGGGGCAAGTGCTGGTCGCCTTGTCAGCTGCCGATACGGTCGTGGTAGTCATCAATGCTTTGGCCGGTATTGAGCCGATGAGCCGCAAGGTAATGGAATGGGCAGCCAACCAGCATTTGCCGTGCATGGTGGTCATCAATCGTATCGACGCAGCTCCCGACAAACTGAACAAGCGCCTGCGCGAAATCACCGAAGTGTTTGGCCGCGAATGCCTGCCGCTGGAACTACCCGCCGACCATGCCGCCAAGGTGGTCGAAGTGTTTGGTCGCGAGTCCGGTGATGCCGACTTTTCTTCCGTGGATGCAGCCCATACCTCGCTGATCGAGCAAGTGGTGGAAGCCAACGAAGCCGCCATGGAACATTATCTGGAAGAGGGTACAGTGCCAGCGGCAGAATTGCACGCAGCGTTTGAACAGGCATTGCGTGAGCATCATCTGGTTCCGGTCTGTTTCACCTCGGCCAAGACTGGCACGGGTGTCCCTGAGCTGTTGGACATTATGGCAAAACTGGCACCTAACCCGCTGGAATCCACGCCGCATCCGTTCATCGGGCATAAGGATGGCAAGGCTGTGGAAATATGGCCTGATGCCGACGCGGACAAACCCCTGCTAGCGCATGTTTTCCATGTCGAATTCGACCCGTTCGTCGGCAAGCTGGCCTTGCTGCGGGTACATCAAGGCAGCCTGAAACTGGGCAGTCAGGTACTGATTGGCGCGGATGGCAGTTCCGTCAAAATCGCGCACTTATACCGTTTGCAGGGCAAGGAACGCATCCCCGTCCAACAGGCGTTGCCGGGCGATATTTGCGCAGTCGCCAAGATCAACGAAATCGAGCCGGACACGATCCTGCATGAGCGTCATGAAGATGACGGCGTTGCAATGTCCGCCATGACCTTGCCTACGCCCCTGGTTGGTTTCGCTTTGCGCGCCAAGAAGCGTGGTGATGAGCAGAAACTCTCCGATGTGCTGCATAAACTGGTGACGGAAGACCCCTGCTTGCGGATTGAATACGATACTGCCGCCAATGAAACCGTGCTGCGCGGTCTGGGGGAAATGCACCTGCGCATCGCGCTGGAGCGCATGGACAAACAATACCATGTGGAAGTCGACGCCGCCCCGCCACGGATTCCCTACCGTGAAACCATCACCCAAGCCGCGCAAGCCCAATACCGGCATAAAAAGCAGACAGGTGGGGCAGGGCAGTTTGGCGAAGTGTTGATTGAAGTGGAGCCGCTGGAACGTGGCGCAGGCTTTGAATTCGCCAGCCGCATCGTGGGTGGCGCGGTTTCCGGTTCGCTGATACCGGCGGTGGAAAAGGGTATCCGTCAGGTGCTGGCATCCGGCGCAATTAGCGGCCATCCGCTAATGGATCTCCGCGTCACGCTGCTGGATGGCAAGATGCATTCGGTCGACTCCAAGGAAATTGCCTTTGTGGTGGCAGGGCGTAAAGCGTTCATGCAGGCGATTGCTGAAGCTAAGCCTGTGATTCTGGAGCCAGTGGTTGATCTGGAGGTCACGGTTCCGGCTGCGGCAATGGGCGATATTTCCGGCGACCTGGCGGTAAGGCGCGCCCAGATCCATGATGCGCAGGCTGATGAGTCTGGCAACATGGTCATTCAGGCAAAAGTTCCCCTCGCCGAACTGAATGACTACGCCACCCGTCTGAATTCGCTAACCGGTGGCGAAGGCAGTTGGGCTATCCAGTTCAGCCACTATGAGCCAGCGACTGAAAAGACCCAGCAGGAATTGATGTCGCAGTTCAAAGCTGCCGACGACTGAGCAACACGCTGAGTCTTGCACATACCAAAAAGCCCCGATTTTCGGGGCTTTTTGCTGCTATTTGCGATTATTTCCGTTATGTTTTACCCAATGCTGCATCCGGATAATCCCGTTCCCCGTACATAAGGATAACTTCAGCGAGGTAACGAACGTCGGGAAGTTGGCATTTTCCACCAATAGAATATGGAGTAATCGAGATGACGACGAACAAACAACTGATGGCTGCCACAATTATGGCGCTGGGTATGGCCGCTGCTTCCACCACCCTGCTGGCGGCTGATGACGAAGCCAAGCCGGAAACAGAAAAGTGCGGCGGCATTGTCAAGGCTGGCATGAATGACTGTGGTGCGAATGGCCACGCCTGCGCCGGTCAGGCCAAGGTTGACAACGCCCCGGGCGAATGGATCAAGCTGCCCAAAGGCACTTGTGAGAAAATCGCTGGCGGCACTGTGATCGACGGCGAAGACATGAAGATGAACTGACCCAATGTCTGTTTCCGGCCAGATAACAGGATGTGGCGTCGGTCTGCGTTTCCAGCACATCGACCGCATTGTGGACGAAAAGCCACCCATCCCGTGGCTGGAAATCCTCACCGATAATTACCTGCTGCCCGGTAGCGTGCAGCAGGATTATCTGCTCGAAATTGCCGAACATTACCCCCTCACATTCCACGGCGTCGGCATGTCGCTTGGTTCGACCGACCCGCTGGATCAGGAATATTTCAGGCGCGTCAAGTTGCTGGTGGATCGGGTAAATCCTGCCTGGGTGTCTGACCATCTGTGCTGGACTTCGGTACATGGCATGGTCACACACGACCTGATTCCACTGCCTTACACTGACGCAACCATCCGGCACGTTGCTGCGCGTATCCGCCAGGCGCAGGACATACTCGGGTGTGGGCTGGTGATTGAAAACGTTTCCAGCTATCTGCAATACCAACAGTCGGTCATGACGGAGTGGGAATTCCTGGCTGCTGTGGTGGAAGAGGCTGACTGCAAACTGCTGCTGGACGTGAACAATATCTACGTCAGCGCCTGCAACCACGATTTTGGCCCGCTGGATTACCTCAACGCAATTCCGCCCGCACGGGTGCAGGAAATCCATCTCGCCGGTTACGAAGACCGAGGAACCCATCTGCTCGACACCCACGGTTACCCCGTTACGCAACCCGTGTGGGATTTGTATGCGCAAGCCATCCGCCGGGTAGGTTCGGTTCCCACCCTGATCGAATGGGACAACAACGTACCGGAACTGGAAACCCTGCTGGCGGAAGCCGCCAAAGCCGCCGAGGTGCAAGCGCGTGCCCTTGCCTGACCTGCAACGCCGTTTCGTTGCCGCCATTTTCGACCGCAACCAGCGGGCAGGAGCGGCGGAACTGGTGAAGGATCACGGTGAGCTTGACGCCATGCAACGGGTTGGTATCTACCGCAATAGCGTGCATGGCGTGTTGCTGCAATACCTCGGCTCCCTGTACGAAGTCACGCTGCAACTGGTGGGCGAGGAATTTTTCGGGCGGCTTTCCGATGAATACGTCGATCGTGCGCCACCGACACGACCATTTCTGGCGGAATACGGTGACGGATTCCCAGCTTTCATGCGTCAGCATGAAGGCTTGCAATCCATGCAGTGGCTGGCTGATGTGGCGCAACTGGAATGGGCGCGCCATGCTGCGTGGAATGCCGTCAACCAACCTGCTTCCGACTTCACGCAAATCATGAGCCTGGATGAAGAACAGCAGACAAACCTTTGTTTTCAAATGCCAGAATCTGCACGGTTGATACAGTCACCCTATGCTATCCATAAGGTGTGGTTAGCGCACCAACCTGAAGATTTTCCCGAAAAACTCCCCCTCGAACGCATCCAGATTCAACAGCCAACGTATGTATTGGTATGGCGGGCGGGGAGGAAACTGCAACAGGTGGAACTGGATGAAACCGGTTGGCAATTCCTCACTGCCGTGCAACAGGGTAAGACCTTGCCTGAATTGACTGAGCAGTTTCAGGAACAATTGCCCATGTTGCTGACTACCGCCATGCAACGTGGCTGGATTCTGTCTTACAGCGTTTAGCCTTCATTTGAAACGCGAGGAGTTTCCCATGGACAAACCGATTACGCTGCCAGGCTTTCTGCTGGCGGAATGCTGGCCTGTTGACCTTTTTTTGAAACCCCTAACCCTACTGGTATTTCGGTTGTGGGTGGCGTGGGTATTTTTTGCCTCCGGCCTGACCAAAATTCAAAGCTGGTCGAGTACGCTTTACCTGTTTGAAGATGAGTACAAGGTTCCGCTGTTATCTCCGGAATTAGCGGCGTATTTGGGTACGGCGGCGGAACTGGTGTTGCCGGTGTTGCTGGCGCTGGGTTTGCTGACCCGCCCGGCTGCGCTGGCTTTGTTTGTGTTCAATATTGTAGCGGTGATTTCCTACCCTTACTTGCATACGGTAGCTGGGGCAGGGGGCTACTGGCAGCATGTCTTCTGGGGCGCAATGATCTGGTCGGTATTTGTGTTTGGGCCGGGTGCGCTTTCCCTTGACCGTTTGTGGGCGGGAAGGTTGATGAAAAGGTGTGGCTAAACAGCGCAAACAGCAGGCTGGAACTGAAGCCTGTCTTTGTCTGTCCAATGGGTTAAGTCGTCACCCAATAAGCAAAGCAATCGTGACGGCAACCCATTATGCGATAAGGAGCAGAGATATGTTGAACGTGCGTGTGGGGGCGCTTGCCCTGTTTTCCAGCCTGTTTTTGGCGGCCTGCGTGCCAACCAGCGGTTATGTGTTGCAGCCATGGAACCCGTGGGGGATTGCAACGCCTGCACCTGCGCCACCGCCGGTCAGTTATACTGATGTCTACAAGTATCAGGGGTCGCGCCAGTGTGAAGGAGGCGGTGTGCCTCTGGAAGATATGAAACTGCAATTGCAGTCAGCAGGCGTGGTCGTGACTGGCACTAGCTGTGGTATGGATGGGCGCATGTATCCGGCATTCTGTGGTGGCGCGGATGGGCGGATCAATGTTTTCACCATTAACAGCAATTCCGTGAATACTGCGTTATCGCAAGGGTTCTCACCATTGGCCGATTTGCCGGGTGCACAGAAAACCAGTTGTTACGTCAACAACAGCGGAACCAGCACTACCTATCCCTACAGCAGTAGCGGTGGTGATAATTCCTATTATTCCTATCAGTGAAGCTCTTCAGGGTAAGCCGGACTCTTTGGCGGGATTGCCCCGGCTACACTCTCAGGCCAAGCGGCTTTTAGCGAATGTTTCCCTTACAGGATCAGTAAACATCATCGCTAGTAGGATGCCGTCAAGCAACAATATTGTATCATTGAGGAGGGATTCCCAAGGTGTCATGATCGTCACGCCAGAGTAGGGATATAAGGGGATGGAAAGCAGCATTATGCAGACATACAGTATTCTCGCCCAGTGTTTGAAGAACCAAATGCCAGCGAAGGTAATAATCAATGCAAGCAACAAACCTAGGAATAACAGGTTTTCCCAGGTTGAAGATGCCTCTGTTTCCTCGGTAAACAGATATTCCTGTAGGGCGGGTGGTAGGGTATCAACTGAAAAATATACGGCTACGAATAACAGCGGCATCAGGGCTACGTATAGTAGGATGAGTGCCCGGAAAATCTTGTGTGGGTTCATAACTTTTCCTTGTATCAAAATTATTCGTTATCCATCAGTATTTATTGATGGATAACTTGATTTTTGAATTGTGTTTAACCTGTTAATTCTGGCATGGCTTCTGCTAATTTGCGTTTAATCGCATCTGCATATCTTTCTGCTCCTTCCGGGGTAGGATGCCCTAGCGAGGCGAGTAAACATTTTTTATGGTTATAATCAACATCAGAACTAATAATTGACTGAATGTATTGGCAAGCATTTATTCTTTCCTCGTAAACATAATTACTATCTTGTGGAGTAAAATCTGCGTTTACGCCAAAAAGTAATGAGTTTGGAGCTAATAAGGAGTGTTCTGGTAAGAAATCAGGATCTGCAAAATATATTTTTCCTCTAGAATCTGGATCCGTATCTTCAATATCCATAATAGCCCTTTTAATATTATAATGTCCTTCTTTACAAACAAGTTCTGATCTCAAAGTCATTACATCAAACAAGGCATCAGTAATGGATATTCTTTTATTTAGAGGGTCGAAAATTAAATTTGCGCCTTCTTTTAATGTTTCAATTGCTAACGCGAGTCCCATAGGGATAAGGCTAGTAAGAGAGCTTCCAAAATTTTGAGAGAGTTCAAGTGTAATGCCTTTTTCTGATAACTTCATGCTAATCAGCATGGCCATTAAGATAGATTTCGCCCTATAATCTCTACTGGATCGCTCGGAGAATATGGAAAAATAACCACTTACAATAATTTTTGCATTTGGAAAATTAATTAAAAGCTTTCTTAATAATTTTTCCATATCATCATGAAAGTGTTTTTCCACTATGGAGATTAAATTTCTTTTTTCGCTTTCTCCAGTCAGTAAAAAAGGTAGAAATTCTTCTGCTTGCTTGTCAATAATATTTTCAAGCCAATTACCCCCAAGAATTTTATGAGTGCCTATATCATTTATTCCTCCATCAACAAGAATTAAATCAACACTATCGTCGATCTTATTATTAACATTTTTGATATAAAAATCAACCTGCTCTTGTATTGTAGGATATGCAGTTGGTATCTCTCCGCCAAAATACCCTGGCACTTCTTTGATATGCTCATGCTTGACATCTTTCTCAGATTCCGAGCTTGGCTCAGCTATCACAGCACCTGAATGTGCATAAACATCTTTATAAATTCCAATATTATCTAGTTTGCTATAAATATAATCTTCTACTAATTGGTGCGTTTTTTCTTCAGGAGCGAGACCCTGCCCCCAAAGGATACTATCACCGAATACAATCATATAAAATGTATCTATATTTATAGTTTGTGATGAGGTTAGTATTCCTGCTCGTGTTGGTGTTTTAATAGATAAAGAAACAATCTCTCCCCTCCTTGAAGGTTTAGTATCTTTATCAAAGGGTCTTAAAAGCTTTGCTGAAAGTGTATTACTATTAACATATTCAATTTCTTTCAGTTCAAGATCTTCTATAAAAACCTGGCTATTTTTTGAGAAGCCTGATCCAGAAACCCTGATTTTTTTATTTGGTTTTAGCCGAGTAGTGGGATTGTTTTCTTGATCTATTATAGAAATATTAGGTTTAATGGAAAATGTGACCTGGTTTGATAGGTCGCCATCAGGTGATTTTACCTGTAAAAAAACGTCGCCACCATCCATGTCTGGAATATTAAAAGATATTTGTGATTCGCTAATATAGTCATGTTCTACTAGATTAGGGTTTCCTTGTAAAATAAGCATGTTATTCGGGGTAAAATTTTCTCCCATTAAAATGAGTTTCTCACCAACCGTGAAAATCTCTTTATTAGTTTTCATGATCAAAGGTTTGCTCAGTTTTTCAATAAAATCTTGTTTTGTTATTTCAACTGAAATAATTACTCCATGGTTTCCGGAGCTTCCATTTTGGCCTCGGTGTCCATTATTTCCGCGGCTGCCATTATTGCCATCTCTAGCATTTTGACCGTCACAGGTGATCTGGGTATCCTCTAACCCAGGAATAGTTGCTCGTGGTATGTAACCTTCCTTGCCGCCTTTCCCCCCTTCACCCCCGATCCCTGCCTGACCACCTTCCCCTCCTTTACCACCGTTAATGACTACAGGGATTTCTTGGAGAGCATTTATGTTTGGTGGAGAGCAAAAGATAAATTTGCCACCGTTGCCACCATTACCTCCGTTTCCTCCGTTTCCACCGTTACCTCCATTACAACCATTTCCGCCACTACCGCTTCTAGCTTGGCAGGAGTTGGTCACATCGACAATGTACTCGTTGATAGGCCAGCCAACCCATATTTGATTAAACTTTCCATCCCTACCTTTTGAGCCTTTTTGACCTGAGCTGCCATCTTGCCCGTCTTGCCCGTCTTGCCCGTCCTGTCCAGATAAAATTATAAGAGGTAACCTATTGCATTTGAGTGCCCATATTTCTAACGTTGGCGCATCAATCCCATCTATTCCATTCAGTCCATTTATACCATCATGTTTAATACTTCCATTGGTTCCTGGCGTGTTGCTTGGTGAAGGGGGGCTTTTTGAAGGACGTTTCTTTGGTTGATGCAATTTTTTCTGGTTAGCCCAAGTGATGGTAACCCCTTCTTCTACAATAATCTCGTTTGCAATGAAAACAGGAAATTTATTTGAATTTTGCAAAACCAAAGTAGAGTTTCTTTTAAAAACTATTTTGTCGGCAACACATAGGTTGTCTATAAAATAGTAGGTTGAGTTTTGAGGTATTGCCACTATGGATCTTATAGAACGCGCAAGAATGTCTTCGTAACGTAGCTGAGACCCTGTATTCGCCATCAAAGGTACGCTTTCTAATTTTCTATTGTTTCCATAATAATCTTCTATGATATTTCCTTGTCTTACACAAATTAACCCTGGCTCCAGTGTCTTCTTGTCTTTTATTTCCACATTGCCTAGTTTAGAAATATCATCAATGCCATTATTCTTCAGAAGCTGGCGATAAACATTCAACTTTTCTTTGATTTGTTGAGATGTGAGTGGGGTCATAGTTAGTATCTCCATAAGGGATAGATGATGGAAGTGAACCTATTGCTGATATTTTCTACCTTCTGATTGATGAATAAATCATCAGTTTCAGTTAGTAATGCTTAAATTTCTACCTAAAATTTGGTATGTGTTTCCTTTGTTGATTACGTTACGATCAAAAAGTTGATCAATACCGGAAGATCACTTCATGCCCCGCAAACCCAAGCTTTCTACCATCATGATCGTTGAGGATGACCCAGCCGTTCTCAAACGCTTGTCCCAAACTGTGACTGAAAGTCGACATCTCATGTTAAGGGCTGCATGCAGTACCTTCAGTTCCGCCGTGAAAATCCTGGAGCTTGATCCGCCTGATGTCCTGCTGGTGGATTTGGATTTGCCGGACGGGAATGGAATGAACCTGATACGTAAAATCAGGGAGGAGGCGCTGGATACACAACCCCTGGTTATTAGTGTCTTTGGTGATGAGGGGCATGTGTTGGAGGCGATTGCCAATGGTGCATTCGGCTATCTGCACAAGGACGATGATAGCTTCAAGATTGAGGATGCGATTGTGATGTTGGTAGATGGAGGCTCCCCAATAACACCATCATTGGCGCGGCATGTGCTAAGGCGCTTCCAGCCTCAGAGCGATGCGTATGAGATGCTGGAGAAACTGACCAGGCGCGAACGTGACATCCTGACGAAAGTGGCCAAAGGTTATACGTCGAAAGAAATCGCTGAAATGGAAGAACTGTCGTATCACACAATTGCAACACATGTGAAGAATGTTTATCGTAAACTCTCGGTTAACTCCAAGGCCGAAGCCATTTTTGAGGCGAGGCGCATGAACCTAATTTAAATTAATACCGAAGGTATCCGCTTGTCACGTGCTGTATTTATATGGTCTGGTGTATTGCTCTGTTATGTATTGCTAGTCAGTACTTTTTCTTATCGTTTCCTTTTTGATGCCCCATCCAAGGACAATTTCGGTAGCATCCTGGATGGTGTATCAGTTTATTCAGCAACCAAAACCCCGGGAAACCTTCCTGAAAAGGGTTGGTCTCGTGTATATCTGCCAGACAGACAATTGTTAAATAAACAAGGGTTGGAGCTATGGTATCGGCTTGATCTTGACGGTTTGCTCAGGAAGTATAGGGATGATCGGTTAGCCATCTATCTTCCGGGGGTATCCGGTTCGGCGGAATTTTTTATCAATTCATTATGGATAAAAAGCAATAAAAATACGGGCTTTCCCGTTTATCGCGGTAGGGGTAAGCTTTCCATACTGATCCTGGACAAGGACATCTTTCTTCCTGAGAATAATAAGCTGTATGTACACTTATCCGGATCAGAAGGTTCCCTTGTTTATCTGGATAATGTTTATGTCGGAGCGGTTGATAGCCTGACATCTTGGTATAAAAAAAGTGAGCTAGTTAGGCATCATTTAATACTTTTCGTGGTCATATTACTGACTTCATTCGGTTTGTTTGTGATTTTTTTCTGGTTTTTGAGAAAGAAGGATACTTATTACCTGTGGTTTTCATTGGCGTCTTTTTTATGGGCTGTACATAACGCCTACAATTCCGGCCTCGACGGAGGGGAAGTTGCCTTGCTGTGGGATATCATTGCACCGTTGGGTTTTGGTTGGTCTGTTGTTTTCATTGTCCTTTTCTTATGTGAAGTTGAATGCTCCCCAAATCATCGTATCAGGTGGAAGATAATATCGGGTGCATTTCTTTTCAGCCTGCCATTCTTTTATCTTAATCCGGGGTGGATATGGTTTTATGCTTACAAAATATGGTTTGCTTTTGTAACATGCATCGGTTTGTATGCCGTTTTATTTTTGATTGACCGCTATCGAGAAAATGCTAATCAAAACACATTGCTTATGTTACTGACGGGCATTTCAATTATTCTCTTTGGACTTCATGACCTGTTAGTAAAAGATCACTACTTGGATGTATCATCACCATTCCTGCTGCATTTCTCTGCTTTATTGTCAGTTATTGTGATTATAAAAATCCTGTTGGGGCGCTTTATGGATGGCATAAGGATGATGGAAAACTATAACCAGGAACTACAGAGTGAAGTTCATTTAAAAAGAAAGGCAATAGAGAGTAATTATGCAAAGATACAAAAACTTCAGAATGCAAAAATTCTCTCTCAGGAACGTGAGAGGATCATGCGTGACCTGCATGATGGCATAGGGGGAAGTTTGGTTGCAGTACTTGCCTCCCTGGAAACTTCACAGATCAAACCAAATGATTTGAAGTGTGAAGTGCAACACATATTGCAAGATCTGAGGCTGGTTATTGATTCAATGGATAATAATAATGGGGATATTGCTACAGTGTTGGGCATGTTAAGGGAGCGCCTGGATAAACAACTCAGATATGCAAAATTTGTAGTCAAATGGAGGGTAACTGATTTACCCGGCTTGCAAGATTTTGGTCCTGAAAAAGCCCTCTCCACTATGCGTATTGTGCAAGAGGCAATCAGTAATGCCATCAAGCATAGTGGGGCTAAAACGCTGACAGTCTCCACTTACATTTTGGAAGATGATGGAATTAAACACGCGGCTGTGGAGATTAAAGACGATGGGAATGGCCAGTTGCTTCCATCCTCCCAAGGAAGGGGGCTTAAAAACATGCGTAAGCGTGCAAAACAGGTTGGTGCAACCTTGTGGGTTGATAATCAGGTGGGGCAGGGCGTGGTTGTCAGGTTGGCATTTCCGGTTAATGGTGCTTGTCCCTGAGTACTTTTGGGAACCTCTAAAAACCCCCGTTCCCGCGCCGACTATGCGAAAATAGCCACTTGACCGACAAACAGCCCCGATCACGATGAGTAAGAAAAGCGCCATCAAAACCAGTCTATTTGCCGCTGAAGAGCGGGAACAGAAACTCGACCGTAAGGGGGACCTGTTGTCCACGCTGGAAAAACACGTCAAATTTTCCGATCTGGCTGCTGAAATCGACCGGATTGCCCCGCGCCCCAACCGAAAACAGGGAGGCCGTCCGCCCTACCCGACCGAACTGATGGTGCGGGTGTTGGTACTGCAGCATCTGTATAACCTGTCGGACGAAGCGCTGGAATACCAACTGCTTGACCGGCTGTCCTTCCAGCGCTTCTGCGGTCTGCGGCATTCCAGCAGCATCCCGGATGCCAACACCCTGTGGGTCTTCCGTGAACGGATCAGCGCGGCAGGAGGTGCTGATGCCTTATTTGATGCCGTGCAGCGTCAGTTGCAGCAACACGGGTTCATTGCCCGTGGCGGGCAAATCGTTGACGCCACGCTGGTGGAGGCTCCCCGGCAACATTTCCGCAAAGCGGAGAAAGAAAAGCTGGTACAGGGTGAAACACCACCGGAGTGGACGGACGCGCAACGCCGCCAGAAAGACACCGAAGCCAGTTGGACAAAGAAGCATGGCAAAAGCCACCACGGTTACAAGCTCAGCATCAGTGCCGACCGGAAATATAAACTGATCCGCAAACGCCACGTCAGCACCGCCAAAGAACACGACACCAACCACTTTGAAGACGTACTTGATCCCGCTAACACCAGCCGTGACGTGTGGGCGGACAAGGGGTATGAGGACAGGGCGCGAGAACAACGCCTCCAGCAAAACGGTTGGCGGTTGCACATCCAGCACAAAGCCAAACGTGGCAAGCCGCCATCCGAATGCCAGAAACGCCGCAATACCCGTATCGCCAAACCACGTGCACGGGTCGAGCATGTGTTTGGGGCGATGTTGGCGATGGGCGGAAAACGGATCCGCAGCATTGGGTTGGCGCGAGCAGAATTTGGCCTAAGCATCAAGGCGGCTGTTTACAACCTGCGGCGGCTTTGTTCGCTCAAAGAAAGCGGAGTTGCGCCCATTTGAGGGGAAATCCCCCCAGAATCCGCAAGAAGGCGGGAAAATAGGCATAAAGTAGGCTTGATACACCCCAAAAATGGGTTGGCTTGATTATTTTTTAACAAAATACCGGAAGGGTAAAGCTAAGTGCTGCGCTACTCCGGCTTTTTAGAGGTTCCCTTTTGCCTGATCGGCGGTAAGGAGGAAAACTCCATCACCGCCGCGTTCAAATTCCAGCCAATGAAACAGCACATCTGGGTAGGCAGCCTGTAGCGCATACTGGCTGTTGCCCACTTCCACCACCAGAATGCCATTGTCGGTCAGGTGTTCCGCAGCCTCGCGCAAGATGCGGCGCACATGATCCAGCCCGTCATGGCCGGAAGCCAGCGCCAGATCAGATGGTTCGTGCAGGAATTCAGGGGTGAGGGCGGCCATGTCGTTAGCATCCACATACGGCGGGTTGCTGACGATAATGTCGTATTGTCGGCCTTGTAGGTTGTCGAACAGGTCGGATGCTATTGCTTCCGCCTGTCCGGCAAGGTTGTGGCGCTCGATGTTGGTCTGCGCGACTCCCAGCGCATCTGCCGAAATGTCGCTGAGGTCAATCTGAGCATGGGGGAAAGCATAGGCACAAGCAATTCCAATACAACCACTTCCGGTGCACAGGTCAAGTATGTTGTGAACTTCATGCGATTCGATCCAGGGCGCAAACTGTTTTTCGATGGTTTCCGCAATCGGTGAACGCGGGATCAGCACGCGCTCATCGACGTAAAAAGGCAGGCCGCAAAACCAGCCTTCGTTGGTCAGGTAGGCGGCGGGTTTGCGGGTTTCCACCCGCTGGCGGATGATGTCCGCGACTGCTTCACGTTCGGCGCTGGTCAGGCGGCTGTCGAAATACAGGTCGGGCGTGTCTGTCGGCAGGTGCAGGGTGTACAGCACCAGATAGGCGGCTTCGTCGAAAGGAGAAGCCATGCCGTGCGAGAAACTCAGCTCGGCCTCGGCAAAGCGGCTTGCGCCCCAGCGGATGTAGTCCTTGATAGTTAGCAGTGCAGTGTGATCGGAGTCCATGATGTTTTTTATCCGGTTCAGGGTGGTATATCTTCGCGTATTTTCAGTGTTGCTGAAAGGTGAAATCAGCAAATTGTTCACAGGGGGGGATGTCCAGATTACATCAAGGGTTTCTTAGCCCACACAATTGAGTCGCAGGGTGACGCAAGCGCCGTGGGGTTCAAGGCTGCTGAGCAGCAGTTTGCCGCCGTGGGCGCGCGCGAAACGTTGCACCATCGACAGGCCGAGGCCAGTGCCGCCAACCCGGTGGGTGTTGAAGGCGCGGATGTTGTTTTCCAGCAGGTCGGGCGGGAAACCGGGGCCGTCATCGCTGACGCTGATGGTGAGGATGCTGTTTTCCAGCGCGGCCTTGACGGTGATGGTGCCGGGTTCACTGTCCAGTGCCTGCCGGGCATTGAGGATCAGGTTCAGCAAGACCTGACGCAAGCCGGTGTCGGGCAAACGGCAGACTATAGCGGCGGGAACCTCCTGGTGCAGGCTGATGTGTTCCGGCATCTGGTAACGCGCTAGCGTCAGCAGGTCGCTGATAGCCTTGTCGAGCTGTACACTTGTCAGTTGTTCGGGCTGGTGGTGCGCCTGATCCAGCAGGCTGTTGAGCATCTGGATCATGCGGTCGATTTCCTGCCCGACCAGTTCAATGCGCTCCTTGTGCGGCACGTCTTCGCCGCTGTCGGCGATTTCCCGGCGGATGTTGGTGCAAGCCATTTTCACCCCGGCCAGCGGGTTGCGCAGTTCGTGTGCCAGCCGCGCCATCACTTCGCCCAGCGCCGCCAGCCGTTCGGTATTGGCGAGGCTGCGCTGCTGTTCGATCAGGGTGCGGGCGGCTTTTTCCACCTGTTGTTCCAGTTGTTGCTCGTATTGCAGGTGCTCGGCCTCCAGTTCGGACAGGCGTACCACCAGGGTGTTGTAGTTTTCCATCAGCGGCTGGAGCGTGGGGTCGACGTTTTCTGCCGGGATGCGCTGGTACTGGCGTTTGCCCAGCGTTTCCATCAGGTAGCCCATTTGCTGCAAGGGGCTGAGGATGCGCCGCCGCATCAGGGTTAGCAGGATGGCGGCGGCCAGCGGCAGGGTCAGCACCACGATCACACCCAGTTCCAGCTCAAAGCGGGAAGCCTCGAAAATGCTTTTGGTCAGGTCTTTGTGTTGGCGGGATTCCTGCTGGAAGATTTCACGCAGGATGTTCATGACCGTCAGCAGGGTTTCGCGTGGGTGGGCGCTTTCCACTTTCAGTACCTGCTGCGCCTGCCGGATGCTGGCTGAGGTGCTGTTTGCCAGATACCCCACGCGGGTCAGCAAATCCTGCAAAGCTTGTTGCAGGGCAGAGCGCGACTCGGGCGGTATGCTGCTGCTATCGGGTAACTGGTGGGCAAGCGTGGTTTCGACCTGGGTCAGGGTTTGCTGCAACTGGTCCAGATGGTCGATATGGCGGGAGGCAGGCAGGATACGGTCATACGACAGCCACGCCAGCGTCAGTTGCACCACCAGCGACACCAGTAACAGGCCGCCGAGTACCGCCACCGGTATCCACAGGGGCTGGATATTGCGTGCTGTCGGGTTGTGCAGGAATGACATGCTGGCTCCTTAAGCTGCCGGTGGTGTCTTGTGGTTATCGTGCTGGCCGGAAGGTTTGCTGGACAGTAAGTACTGGAAGCCATTATAGGCCAGTATCACCGGTAACAGCAGGCTGATGCCGAGGATCATGGACAACAGGGTCTGGTTGGAAGCGGCAGCTTCGCCCAGCGCCAGCCTGCCGGGGATGATGTCCGGATACAGCCAGGTAGCCAGCGCGCTGAATGCCAGCAGGAACAAGCCCAGCCCGGCAAACAGCAAGGAGCGGCGGCCATGTTGGTAACAAACGCCCAGTAGCAGGTAAAACAGCACCACACCGACACCGATCAAGCAGCTGGCGGGTGACACCCAAGCCGGCAGGCCGCCGCAGCAAACCGCGCCCAATACCAGCCCTTGCGCAATGGCAGCCAACAGGCTGCCCCAGCCGTACAAGCCATGCGCTAGCCCCGGCTTGCGTTGATGGCGGTTGGCAATGACGCCCGCCCGCCGCAGCAGCAGCCCTGCCAGCAACAAGGCCAGCGGCAGGCGCAGGCTACTGGCGATCAGCGCAAAGGCCGGTGGAAAAGCGCCCAGCATGATCATGCCTGCCAGCAGCAGCCAGATTTCATTCAGGCGATTCAGCCCCGTTACCCTCACCCCCCAACCCCCTCTCCCGGAGGTAGAGGGGGGGCAAGAAGCCGCCGTCCTTAGCCCCTCTCCCTCCGGGAGAGGGGTTGGGGTGAGGGTCTTCGGGAGAAGGTTCAGCAATGACAGTATGCCAACCCCAAGTTCAAAGCCATCCAGCATGACGTACAGGGCGAGCACCAACCCCAGCAGGACGAACCAGACCGTGGCGAGGAATGCGTGCAGTTCGTTCATGGCTACCCCCCCAACGCGCTTTGCACCGCTTCCAATGCACCCGGCCAGTAGGGCTGGTCATTGTTGGCGGCGGCGCTCAGCAGCAGGGTGGGTTTGCGTGTGGTTTTCATGGCTGAGTCTCCTTGCTTACAGGGAATTGATGATCATCTGTAATTCCTGCTGGACTTTGGCCAGTTGCCCGTCGGTAATGGCTCCGGGGATTTCGGCCGGGGTCTGGAGCAAGTGGCCAATTTTTGCCTGCATAGCGCTGATCTGCTGTTTGTAGAGCGGGTCAGTCCAGTATTCGTCGGCTTCGGTCATGGCTTTGTCCAGCGCCTTTTGCACTTCGCCCAACTGGTTGTCAGCGCCCACCGCTTCGTGGCCGGTGTCCTGGTCAATGACGACGTTTTGCAAGTGGAAACGGGCTTCGATCAGGTCGATTTTCAGCGGGCTGTCGCTGGTCATGTCAGTCCAGCGGGCGTTGGAATAGTTCATGGCGCGTTCTGCCGAAGCTTCAAGATGTTGGCCCAGTTGTTCCAGCTCGGTGGTCAGGTCATAACGGGGCGCGTTACTGACGGCGTTATTGCCGGCGTGCGCCAGACCGGCTACCAGCAGGGAAACGCTCAGACCAATGACGGCTACTCTGGCCAGACGGCTTGGGTTGGGTCGTGTATTCATGATCGGCATACTCCTGTTGAAAATGGTTTTGCTTGCAGGGTGTTCAGCATATTCCGTGCCATGCTTATAAGGTTATGTTCTTAAGGCATATTTTTCTGATCTTGGCAATGGGGGTAATGGCAGTGGGGGATATTCCTTACCCACTTGCCGCAGTGGTGGGTAAATGGTGAATATTCCCCGCTGCTAACCGACAATTTGCCACTCTTGCTGCAAGTGCATGATTGGCAGGGAATAAAATGGGTGGAACGTTTTTTGCTAGGCAGATGCTCAATTCGGGATAACAGGATCAGGTGTGCAGAATGGCTTTCAATAATGGAACCGGTTTACGTGGCAATCTGGCGGTGGCCAAGCTGCTGCAATGGTTGCGCTGGCTGTTGCCCTTACTGGCACTGATGCTGGCCTTGGGCGCGGCATCACGCGAGTTTCGCCAGATTGACATGGGCGCGGTGCACGCCACTTTCAAGCAGATCAGTTTGCCCGCTACCTTGCTGTTGATTGCGGCGGGGATGCTGGTGGTCAGCCTGAATGCGTTGTATGACGTGCTGTTGCTGCGCTGGCTGCGGCTCAAGGCCAACGTGGCCTATGTCGCCCGTCATGCCTGGCTAGCCAGTGTGCTGAACAATGTGGCTGGCTTTGCAGGCATGACCGGCGCGGGTATCCGCTACCTGGCGCTGGGCAATGCCGGGGTGACGGGGCGGGATGCGGTGGCCTTCGCCGGGTTGGTGCTGTTCAGTATGCCGGTGGGTCTGTCGGTGCTGTCGACCTCGGTGCTGTTTTTACACACTGACATGCTGGCGCAACTGACCATGCCGCTGAATCTGGCGGTGTTGGTACTGGGCCTGGTCAGCCTGTACTGGGTGCTGTTCCTGCTGGTGGCGGGTGGTGGCGGGTTGCACAAGCGCTTGCTGGCGGATACGCCGCCACTGGCGTTTCCACAACGGCTGGGTTTGTTGCTGGTTTCCCTGCTCGATTGGCTGGCGGTGGTATTGCTGCTGGACTTGTGCCTGCGGGTGGTTGGGGAACGCTTGCCGCTGGATGTGTTGCTGGCGGCGTTTACGGTGGCGGCCACGCTGGGTTGGGTGAGCATGGTTCCCGGCGGCCTGGGGGTATTCGAGGGAACCATGCTGGTGTTACTGGGTGGCGTGGCGGATGACGCCAGTCTGGTACTGGCGGCTTTGCTGCTGTTCCGGGTGGTGTATTACTTCATTCCGTTCCTGTTTGGCGTGCAGATGCTGTCGGGGATGACGCTGGTTAAGGAAGGCGGCGGCATGGATGAGTTTATCCGCCGTTTCCAGGCGCACCCCTTGCTGCGGCTGGGGCAGGTTCCGCTGCGCTTTCTGGGGCAGGTCAGCACCCAGGCGCTGGCTTATTTGACGTTTGCGGCGGGGGTATTGCTGCTGGTGTCCGCCGCGTTTCCGGCGGTGGCGACGCGGCTGGAAGCCTTGTCGCTGTATATGCCGCTGATTTTGCGGGAAGGTTTTCACCTGTCCAGCGTGATCGCGGGGGCGTTGCTGCTGGGGCTGGCGCGCGGCATCAGCGCGGGGATGCGCGGCGCTTACCACACCACCCAGGGCGTGTTGCTGCTGGGCATTGTGGTGACGCTGCTGAAAGGGCTGGATTACGAGGAGGCCATGCTGCTGCTGGTGTTGTCGGCCTTGCTGCGCGCCAACAAGGTGGCGTTCCGGCATCGGGGTTATCCGCTGACTAGCCGCCGCAGCCTGCGCTGGTTACTGGCGGCGGGGCTGGCTTTGCTGTTGGCAGCGGGACTGGGGGAAATCTTGTACGGGTCGGAGCAGTTTACCGTGCGCCTGGGCGCTTTCGGCCACGGGGCGGATGCGGCGCGTTACGCACGCGCGCTGATCGTGATGCTGCTGACGTTCCTCGCCTGGCTGGGCTGGACGTGGTTTTCGATGCCGCTGCCCGCCAGCATGAAATTGCCGGATGCCGGGCTGCTGGAACAGGCGCGGCGTTTCTATACGGGGGTTGGCCAGACAACTTATTCCTACCTGACGTTCCTCGGTGACAAATACCTGCTGATGGGTGGGGCGGAAACGGCGCTAATCCAGTATGGCCAGCAACGCAACCACCTGATTGCGCTGGGCGACCCGGCGGCGGCAGATAGCGCGGGTGTGGCGGAAGGCATCCGTGCTTTCCGCAGCATGGCGGAGGATTACAACCGGGTGGCGGTGTTCTACCAAGTGGATGAAGCTAATTTGCATTACTACCTGAACGCTGGGTTTGCGTTGCTGAAGCTGGGGGAAAAGGCGCGGGTTCCGCTGGAAAATTTCACCCTGACCGGCAAAAAGGCGCAGAAGTTGCGCACAGCCCTGAATCACGGCACACGCGATGGCCTGAGCTTTGAGGTGGCGCAACATCCGCTGCCGGAGCCGCTGTGGCGAGAGTTACAGGCTGTGTCAGACGCCTGGCTGGAAGACAAGCAGGCGGCGGAAAAAGGCTTTTCGCTGGGGCGTTTTGAGCGTGCATTTCTGGAACAGTGCAGCGGTTTTGCGCTGGTGCGGCAGGCGGGCAGGCTGATCGCCTTCGCCAGCGTGACGCCGGATTTCGGTAGCAGGGAAGAATACCGTATCGACCTGATGCGCCATCTGGCGGATGCGCCTAACGGGACGATGGATTTCCTGTTCGTCAACCTGATGAAGCACGCAGCGGAAGCGGGGTATCGCTGGTTTGACCTGGGTGTCGCGCCGCTGGCGGGGGTGGGGGATAGCGTGTGGTCGCCGCGTGAGGAACGGCTGATCCGGCTGGTCTACCAGTACGGCAACCATTTTTACAATTTCAAGGGCTTGCGCGATTACAAGGATAAGTTCAACCCGCAGTGGCGCAGCCTGTATCTGGCCTACCCGCGCGGGGTGTCGCTGGCTTCGATCCTGCTGGATGTGGCGGCGCTGGTGGCGGGTGGCTACCGTCAGGTGCTGATGAAATGATTTGGCGCGGACTGCTTGGTGGGTTGGCTATCGCCCTGATTGCAGCGGATGCCTGGTTGTGGCCGGTTCCGGCCAATTTCCTGCATTACCTGGGGTGGCGGCTGACCAGTTCCGTAGCGGTGGAAGCGGGCAATATCAGCCTGCATGGCGCACGCATCCATTATGTGGCGTATGGGGAAGGCAAGTCGGTGTTGCTGCTGCACGGTGGTTTGAGCAACCGGTTGAGCTGGTTTTCGCAAGTGCCATGGCTGGTGGAATCGGGGCGCAAGGTGGTGTTGGTGGATACGCGCGGGCATGGCGAATCCACGCTCGGGCATGGCGAGCTGAACTACCACCAGTTTGCGAAAGATGCCATTGAGGTGCTGGATCGTTTGCATATCCCACAAACCGACATTATCGGCTGGAGCGATGGCGGTATTACTGCCCTGTTGCTGGGGCGTGACTGGCCACAGCAGGTGGGGAAAATCGTCGCCATCAGCGCCAATTTCGACCCTTCCGGCCTGACGGCGGAGGCGAATACGGATTTGCAGGCGGAAGATGCCCAACCTGCCGGTGGGGTGTGGCAATGGCTCAAGGGGTGGTGGTCAGGCGCGGGGGAGCATTACCCGACGCTGGCCAGTAAAATCCGCCATTTGTGGCGTACCGAACCGCGTTTGAGCCGCGCCGATTTGCAGGCGATCCGTGCACCGGTGCTGGTGATGGTGGGTGAACGCGATGTGATTACGCTGGAACATTCCACGCAACTGGCGAATGGGCTGGCGGATGGTCGGTTGGTGGTGGTTGCCGGAGCGGGTCATGCTGCGCCGGTGACTCATGCGGATGAAGTTGACTGGCTGGTGGCGGCATTTTTGGGAATTGATAGCCAGGGAGAAGGGTCATGACGAAAGTGGACGGGATGCTGGTGTCGTGGAAGCTGTATGTGGTCGGCGCGCTGCTGTTGCTTACCCTGTTGATGGCGACTTATGTGGAGCAGTTCCTGTGGATGATCGTGCTGGCAGCGGTGGTGATGATCGCGCTGGTGCTGGTTTTCGTGGTGTGGAAACTACGCAGTTATTCAGGGCGATAAGGGTGATGTGTACGGGGTTGCCCCAGTATAGGGGAGTGCCACTTACAGGTTGAAATTTACCAAGTTTAAGGGATTTATAGACGCCTTCAATCATAATAACGTTGATGAAACGCGAGAGGAGAGGGCTTATGAATCCAGATCGTATTGTATGGGCTGATTTACGCACCAACCGGATCCCTGATAGCCATGCCTGCCTGATACCTGCCCACTGGCGGGTTGAAAAGGCTGAAACCCCTGATTACATCACCTACATGATTGCCCGGCTGTCGCCAGGCTTGCTGGTCTTTGAATTTGACCGCCCGGACATTCCATCCCTGACCAGCCTGGGTCATATCCGGCGGCGCTTTGCCGCCATCCCGCTGCTGATGTTGACAGAATACCATTCGGAGGCATTGGCGGTGTGGGCCTTGCGCAACCGTGTCAGCGACTATCTGGTGGTTCCCGTTACGCAGCAGGAACTGGCGGACAGCGTGGCGGAGGCCATCGCAACGCCTGGGGCAGGCGGGGCAAACTGCCCGCGCGGCGGCAACCCGATCCCCAATGAACTGCGTTTCCATGCAGTCACCTGCCACAAGACCGCAGCGGCGGTGATGTACGTGGAGGCGCATTACCATGAACCCATCCGGGAGGAAACCGTGGCGGAGGTTTGCGGCATGAGCGTCAGTGCTTTCAGCCGCACCTTCCGCAAGGAGCAGGCGACCACGTTCCGCGAATACTTGCAGGATTACCGGATCCGCAAGGCGTGTGAGCTGTTGCAGCACCCCGGCGTGAATGTGACGGATGCCGCCTTTACCGTTGGTTTCAATGACGCCTCGTATTTTGCTAAGCGCTTCAAGCAGGCCGTGGGGAAAACACCTAGGGTTTTCCAGCAGGAAAAGTCCCGCCCCATGCAAAACATTACCCGGACGGCTGCATAGGATTACCCGTAAGCCTTGCAGCGCCCGCTTATAGTAATCCCTGTCACCGCTGTCCGGAATCAAGCCGTGACAGTTTTTAATGAGATGCGACAGGAGATTAATCATGGAAAATATTGAAAACGAGGCTGTTGTAAGAATCGGTAATACTGCGCCCAAAATTGTACGGGTGAAAATACCCGCCAAGGCGGCTTATAACTTTGATGCCTTGGTCAAGATCAACAAGGCAGTCCTGGGACGGTTGGGGTGTGAAAACTGCCATTCCGGTTTTGACATCCGCCATGAATTTGAGCAGGAGTTCCTGGTGGACGCCAACCTGAACGTGCGTGCGCCAGAAGAGCTGTTCCGTTGACGGCTGCTACAGTGCAGGTGCCTGCATTGGGTGTCGGGGCCGTTTATGTCCCCGGCCTTGAGCCGTTGTTGGACATGCCTGACTCGCCGGTGCAGGTGCTGGAAATCGAACCGCAAACGCACTGGCGTTTCCAGGCCAATGCCAGCCAACCCTATCAGGCGGATGATGCCGTTTTCCATGCGCTGGCAACCCTGCCGCAAGCACGGCTTATCCACGGCGTTGGCTTTCCGGTCGGTGGTTCACGAGTACCGGACATGCGCCATCTTCCTACCCTGCGCCACAATATCGGGCAGGTGGGTGCTTGCTGGGCTAGCGAGCACTTGCTGTTCAACCAGGCCACCCAGGCAGGTGCAAGCTTCAACACCGGCTTCATGCTGCCGCCGTTGCTGACCTGGGAAGGGGTAGAAGCGGCTGCCGCTACCATCCGCGCCATCAGCCAGCGTTTGCCAGTGCCGTTTGCGGTGGAAGTCGGTGTCAATTATTTGCGCCCGCGCACGGGCGAGTTGAGCGACGGGCAGTTCGTCGCCGCTGTTTGTGAGCAGGTGGATTGCGGCATCCTGCTGGACTTGCACAATGTCTGGAGCAATGAGCGCAATGGCCGGCAAAGCGTGGAAGCTTTCCTGGGCGAGCTTCCACTGGAGCGGGTGTGGGAAATCCATCTGGCGGGCGGGCGTGAACTGGATGGTTACTGGCTGGACGCGCATTCGGGGGGCATACCGCCCGAAGTCATGCGCATTGCCACCGCTATCGTGCCTGCCTTGCCACGGCTGGGCGCGATCATCTTTGAAATCCTGCCTGATTATTTGCCCCGTTTCGGTCTGGATGGGTTGCGTGGGGAGTTTGCAAAGATGCAGCGCCTGTGGGCATTGCGGCAACCCCGGCCTTGCCCGAAAAGTATGCCGGCCCAAGGTGTTGCGGGCATTTCTTGCCAGCCGGCGGGCGGGGCGCCGCTATCCCCCCGGCAATGGGAGGACAGTCTGGGCACGCTGCTGGTCTACCGCCAGGCTGACACGCCACTGGCGCAGGAGCTGGCCGCTGATCCGGGAATTGCACTGATCCGCAAACTGGTGTGGCGTTTCCGGGCGGGCATGATCTGGAGTTCGTTGCGCTTGACCTGCCGGCTCATCATCCTGCACAAGGGGCAGCCATACTTCGACCAGTTGCTGGATGGCTATTTCGCCCAATACCCGCCGCAGGCTTTCGCCGCGCAGGAAGTGGCAGGGTTCGCGGCGTATCTGCGCGCCAGCTGTGGGCAGCTTGCCTATGTCTGCAATGTGCTGGCTTACGAGACAGCCAATGCCCGCGTGCTGACCACGGGCGAGGCGGAAACCGTGGCTTTCGGGCATGAACCGTGGGCAATCATCACCCCTCTGGGGCAGGGGCTCATGCCGGATGCCCCACCCGCAGGCCACTACGAAATCGAGATTACACCGGAATAACCGGGTGCAACACCCTGACAGACAGCGGGGTTAAACCAACATAAAATGGGGAACACATTATGTTTACGCAAATCGTCAATGGGCTGGGCGGCGCAATCGGCTGCCGCTACCTGCCAAGCCGCAACCAACTGCTGTTCGTCGAGTACGACGGCAAAATTTCCGTCATCGACCTGATCAGGCCATTGCTTGCCACGGTGTCGCAGGGCACGACCGTGCTCAAGGGTACCTGGGTATTCGACTGTGAAACCGGAACCCTGGGCGGGGCGGGGTCAACAGGCGACATCTGGTGGGAACAGATGACCACGACAGCGCGGCAAATGATGCCGGTCAATGGCGCGAAAATCGTTAACCTGGGGGCGGTTGACTGGAATAGCGTTACCCATGCCACGCTCCAGACCCTGAGTTTCAGCACGACGCCGATTCCGGGCAACAATGATGCCAGCAACCAGCTGACTGATGGCGACATCTTCGCCGTCCTGACCAATGCGGGCAACTACGCCAAGGTGCAGGTGCTGGATTACGGTTACAACATGAGCGTGCGTTGGGTGACGTATCGGGTGGGGCCGAAGTACCGGGTGCTTGGCACGGGCTATAGCAACCTTGAGGACATCGCGGCGACCGCCAGCGAAACCACCGCTTACGTGACCGAGCGCAGCGGCAATTTCCTGCGGGTGTCACTGGCCAGCGCCAACCGTGCCAGCGCTACTGTACTGGCCAGTGGCCTGGTTGCGCCGCAACAGCTGTTCCTGGATGAGGCCAACGGCTATGCCTACGTGGTTGAGTTCAGCCCGACAGGCCGACTGGTGCGGATCAGGCTGGCGGATGGGGCCATCACCTCGCTGGCCAGCAACCTGAACAATGCTGTCGGCCTGGTGCTGACCGCAGACCGGCAATACGCCTACGTCAGTGAGCAGACCGAAAAGGGCGGGCGTATCGTCAAAATCACGCTCAGTACCGCCAGCAAGCAGGTGGTGGCCACTGACCTGACCCAGCCATTTTTCCTGACCTGGGCTGATGCCAGTGAGGAGCGGCTGTTCGTCACTGAACGTGGCACAGCCAGGCGGCTGTCAGCCATCGACCTGACGCAGACGCCTGCCGTGGTTACGCGGGTGGAAACAGGGCTGCCGGCCAACCCTTCCAGTTGCGCGTTGGTCGCGGCGGGTAAATTACTGATCTGCTGTAATGCTGAAGTCGATGAACTCGATGTCGCAGGGCTGGGCATATCGCCCTCCACCCCCTTGCTGATGGGCATAGGCAAGGTGCCGTTTGACCGGATTGTCGGCGGGTTGGCGGATACGACGGTCGACCCGGCCTACCCGTACCAGTTCCACAACCTGCCTTTCGGTGGCCTGTTGCCGTTGCTGGTCAACCACCAGCGGGCTTTTGCCATGGGCGCGCGCTTTTATCAGGTGTTGGTGGATGGGACGCCGCGCTTTGACGGTTACACGGATTACCGCTGGAATACCGCCCTTGGCCATTATCAGGCGCGTACCCAGGCGGCGGTGAATGTGGGGGGCGCGGCTGGCTGCTACCCGGTACGGCCTCCTTCCGAGCTGTTCCTGTGGCTGAGTCCTGCGCTGGGTTTGCAATTGGATAGCACTAACGGTTTGGCCAATTCGATGCATGTGATCAGGGTCAGGTTTGTTGACGCCGCGGGTGGTACGGTGGCCTACAGCGATCCGCTCGGTATCATGGTTAACAACCAGCCCTGTGTGGCGACTATCGGTTTGCCAACCCTGGGCGGGGTAGCGGCTGACCCGGCCTGCGGGACATTGCGGTATGCGCCCGCAGCACCGGGTGATGTGGTCATGCCTTTCAGCGCCTCGCACCCAGCCGGGTATGCAACCTACAGTTTCAGCCTCGTCAAGGGGGTCAACAAACTGACTCCGCCCAGCATGGGTGGGGAGGTTGCAGGTGCGCCTACCCAGGTCACCGCAGCGGTGACGGCATTGCTGGGAAGCTGCATCGCCGCGCCGGGCGTCGCCGGCTTTGCCGAACGTGTTTACGTGGCAGCGAAAATGATCAACGGGGAAAGCCGCCAGAGCCAGTATGATGCGTCGGCCATGATAGCCTTTGTGCTTGCGCCGGCCTGAGCAGGCAGAAGGAAAATTACCCTGAAATGTGGAAAAATTCACATTAACACGGATACGGAGGCTGAATGGATATACTCAGGGTAACCGCTGACGATCACGCCAGACTTGCACGGTGGCTAGAAGTATACATGCCTGATCAGCCAGTGTTTGCTGCAAGCTTTGCGGAAGCCGAGCTGGAACAGCTGCACGGTTTTACGGATTTTTTCCTGGCAAGGGTAGAGGGGCTAACGAACGAATTCAGCGAGTTGCTGAAAGATCCATACTGGAACGTGGTGTGTGAGTTTGCAGGTGAGATTTTGGCAGATTTCTCAACAGTTTCCCATGAAACCTGAGCAAGCGGGGCAGATGCTACAACCCGGTGGCATCTGCCCTACACTGGCCTCCAACCCGTCAAACTAGCTGGTAGCCGACAAATCCCACACTGCCGGTGAATGGTACAGCCGCGCCAGTTGCAGTTCCCGCTCGATTTCCATTTCCCTCGGCAGGTGGTCACCGAACAGGGTGAACAGTTCTTCCTGCTCGTTGGTTTCGTGCCGGGCAATGTCGCGGTTGATGTTCATGATGGAATAGAAGTCTTCCTTGCTGAATTCCAGCCCTTTCCAGTTGAAATCATCGTAGTCGGGAACCCAGCCGAGTGGGCTTTCCACCGCGCGGGCGACGCCGTTGCAGCGGCGTACTACCCATTCCAGTACGCGCATGTTTTCGCCGAAGCCGGGCCAGATGAACTTGCCGTCCTTGTCCTTGCGGAACCAGTTGACGCGGAAAATTCGCGGTGGAGTACTGACATTACGCCGCCCGATACGCAGCCAATGCCGCCAGTATTCACCCATGTTGTAGCCGCAGAACGGCAGCATCGCCATCGGGTCGCGGCGGATTTCAGCTTGGCCGATGGCGGCGGCGGTAGCTTCGGAACCCATGGTGGCGGCCATGTAGACGCCGTGTTCCCAGTTATAGCTCTGGAAGGCCAGCGGGAAATGATGGCTGACCCGCCCCCCGAACAGAAAGGCGCTGATCGGCACGCCCGCGGGTTTTTCCCAGTCCGGGTCGATGGAGGGGCAGGCGGAAGCCGGGGCGGTGTAACGGGAATTGGGGTGTGCAGCGGGGCGTCCGCAGCCGGGCGTCCAGTCCTCGCCTTTCCAGTCGATCAGGTGTGCGGGCGGCTGTTTGGTCATGCCTTCCCACCACACATCGCCGTCGTTGGTCAGCGCGCAATTGGTGAAAATACAGTTTTCCTTCAACGCATCCAGTGCATTGGGGTTGGAAACTTCGTTGGTGCCCGGCGCGACCCCGAACAGGCCGTACTCCGGGTTGATGGCGTAGAACTTGCCGTCATTGGGGTTGGGTTTGATCCAGGCGATGTCATCGCCCAGCGTGGTGACTTTCCAGCCTTCATAACCTTTGGGCGGTTGCAACATGGCAAAATTGGTCTTGCCGCAGGTGCTGGGGAAGGCTGCCGCCACGTACATTTTCTTGTGTTCGGGGGATTCCACGCCCAGCACCAGCATGTGTTCCGCCAGCCAGCCTTCGTCGCGCCCCATCACTGAGGCGATGCGCAGGGCGAAGCATTTCTTGCCGAGCAGGGCGTTACCACCGTAGCCGCTGCCATAAGACCAGATTTCGCGGGTTTCGGGGAAATGGGTGATGTACTTGTCTTCGATATTGGGCGCGCACGGCCAGGGAACGTCTTGCTCACCTGGTTCCAGCGGCGCGCCGACGGAATGCATACAGGGTACGAATTCGCCGTGATCGCCGAGTACGTCCAGCACATGTTGCCCCATGCGGGTCATGATGCGCTGGTTGACCACCACGTAGGGGGAGTCGGTGATTTCGACGCCGATGTGGGCGATGGGGGATTTCAGCGGCCCCATGCTGAAGGGAATGACATACAGCGTGCGCCCGTGCATACAACCCTTGAACATGTCCTTGAGCAGTAGCTTGCACTGGCGCGGTTCCATCCAGTTATTGGTGGGGCCGGCATCTTCTTGGCGGGGTGTGCAGATGAAGGTGCGCTCCTCGACGCGGGCGACATCGCTGGGGTGGGAACGGGCGAGGAAGCTGTTGGGGCGCTTTTGCGGATTCAGGCGGGTAAAAGTGCCGTGTTCCACCATTTTATCACACAGGCGCTGGTATTCCTGCTCGGAACCGTCGCACCAGTAAATCTGATCCGGCTCGCACAGCATGGCCATGTCAGCCACCCATTCCAGCAGTTGCCGGTTTTTGGTGTACTCCGCGCCGTCGCGGATGATGAAGTTTTTCTGTTCTTCGGGACTGTAGGGCTTTTTGGCAATGGTCATTGGTCATCCTCCCTGGATGTTACAAAGACCTCCTCCATTTATCAGTGCCTGATCTCCTTTTTCTGGGCAGAATTATCCGCTTTGTATGAGCAGAATGACACTTGTTGCCATCTTTCAGGAGGATTTAGCGGTGTCTTAAATTATGTGTCATTGAGATGCCACTTGCTTGATGCAGGTATAACCATTGTCATACTCTGGGCGCTATGAAGACCGCAATATCAATACCCGATCCAGTATTCCAGGCAGCGGAGCTGTTTGCCCGTCACTTTGGCATATCCAGAAGTGAGCTTTACACGAAGGCGGTTGAAGAATACGAGGGATTGAAATTAAGTTTGTCGATCTTTTGAAACAGGTCACTCAACCCAACCCCGGCAGCAGTACTTTCAACCCTTCGGTAATAAACCCAACCGCAATCGCCGCCAGCAGCAGCCCCATAATCCGGTTGGCGATATTCAGCCCGGTAGCGCCCAGCCATGTGGCGAGATATTCCGCCAGATACAGCACAATCCATACCAGCAACGCCAGCACGGCAACCAACCCGACTAAAATCCCGATCCAGCTCCACTGCGGGTTCTGGTGGGCATAGATTATGACGGTGCTGATTGCGCCGGGGCCAGCTAGCAGGGGAATGCCCAGCGGTACTACGCCAACCTGTTCCTTATTCGCAGCTTCATTGGCCTCTGCTTCAGTATGGCGCGCATTGCCGCCAGCGGCTTTGGCGTGCAGCATGGCAATGGCCATCAGCAGGATCAGGATGCCGCCCGCAACCCGGAAGGCCGCAATACTAATGCCGAAAACCTGTAACAGAGCTTGTCCGGCGACTGCGGCAAGCGTCAGCACGATGCCGACAGTCAGGGCGCTTAAGCGTGCAGTTTTACGCTTTTCGGCTTCGTTGCTGGTGCTTGTTAGGGAAATGAACATCGGCACTGCGACCAGCGGGTTGACGATGGCAAGCAGGCCGATGAAGGTATGAATGATGTCGTGCAGATTACTCATGGGTGGATAGGGTTTCCATGATGACAAAAATCCGCCGGGATATTGCACCCGGCGGAATTGGTGCATTTCCTCATGCGAATGCACGTCTTTCCACACGGTGTACTGGTACATGCCCATCGGGTTGAGGGGCGGGTCGCTGTTGCGCATATCCATCGCGCCGCCGCCAAAGCGCCCGGCCATCGGGTGGATGACGATTTGCAACAGTTGCTCGAAACCGAGGAATCCGGGGTGGGAGGCTGTGGTGATACAGACCTTGGGGACAACCTTCATCATGGTTTCGTAACTGTCGGGGCGGTTGGCGATGTCAGGTGAATATTACCGGCGGCATGCAGGATCAGGCTTCATCCGGTAGGTTGCAATGTTGTTTGCCGACGAAACACTCGTTACGGGGAATGCCGGTATACGCCGGGAAGTCGATTTTCCACATCACTGTCACCAGCAGCACGCTACCCAGCAGCAGCCAGCTAGGCCCCATCAGCCACATACCGAACGGTAATATCATCAGGAACGCGCGCATCCCCAGGGTGAAATGTAGGGCACCACGTTGTAGCGCATTGATGATGAATTGTTCAGGCAGGGAGTGCCCATCTTCCTTCATGCTGCTGGCAGCATTGAGCATGAAAGCCGTGTGGTTGTAATAGCGCACGGTCAGGGCAAAGTTAAAGAAGGCAAAGAAAAACGTCATGATCAGCAGCAGGAAACGTGACAGCACCACGCGGGGGTGCTGGCTGCTCAGCATGTCCAGCACATGATTGAAATTGTCCAGACTGTTCTTGTTGGTGAGGATGAAGCTCAGCAGGCCAGCCACCAACAGGATGGCGGTCGAAGCCAGAAAACTGGCTGACATCAGGGCGTTGCGTAGGGTTTGCACCGCCAGTACGTCGCCCGGAGGACGCTGCATGATATGCCGCACCCAGGCGCTGCGGGCGCAGCGATTAATGCCGATGTCGGTACGCAGGGGGTGATGTCTTATCATCCAGAACAGATACAAGTGATAACTGACCAGCAAGGTCATGGAAATGGCAAGTAAGTAATATTCAGCAAATTTCATCATCTTCTTCGTAACTCGGGTTTAGCCCGTATATTAGCAAAATCATAGATACTATTCTCCGGGTGGGGAAATAACGCCGACAACAATCATGAAACAGGCAGTAGCCAGATTGCGGTCTTTGAGCAATTGCAGCTTGACGATGCTATCAGGGCGTGACCATGAGCGGGCTACGAAGTATAACAGTGCCAGCACGCTGATAGCCGCCACTACCTGAATCAGGCCGGAATCGAACCAGTTTTTCTGGTTGCCCTGATCCAGCATCAGTTGCAGGCTGCCGATACCCACCGCCATGAACAACACGCCCAGCCAGTCGGCTTTCACCCTGTGACCGGATTCAACTTGCAGCAGCGTCCATACCATCAGCAGGTTGAGTATGCCGACCGGCAGGTTGATGTAAAACACCCAGCGCCAGCCCAAATGTTCGGTGATATAACCGCCCAGACGCTGCTGCTGTCGATCATCGGGAACAGGTCTTCGCCGATGGTGATGTAATCACCGGGCTGGATGTTGACTTCGCCGAGAATGCCATCGGTAGGCGCGGTGATTACGGTATGCGACAAATCCAGTTGCGCCTGCGCCAGCTTCAATTGCGCGCTGCGGATTTGGGTGGCAGCCTGTGCGCCTTCCGCCTGCACGGAATCAATGGTTAATTCTTGCGGTCGATGAGGGTAACGTCGACGGAATCGTCGGCGTATTCACGGATTTTCTGGGCGCTTCCCAGCCCGGCGAAATTACCACCGAGAATGACAACGTGTGGCTTGTTCAATTCGCACCGCTGTGCAAGCAGGCAAACGGGTGGAGTTCGCCGAAGTGGGGGAAGAATTCCGGGTAGTGCTGGAATTGTCATTTCTGTCCGTGTAGCATCCGCCAGATTTGAATCCACAGTTTTTTCGATCATGAACCAAACAGAAAAACCTGACCGTTATGCTGTTTTCGGCAACCCGATTGCCCACAGCAAATCCCCTCGCATCCACACTCTGTTTGCCGGGCAGACCGGCGAAGCGGTGGAATACTCGGCATTACTTTCCGAGCCGGAAGAGTTTGCGCAGGATGTCATGATGTTCCTGGTCACGGGCGGCAAAGGCTGCAACATCACCGTGCCGTTCAAACAGGAAGCCTGGGAACTGGCGGATGAGCTTTCCGATTACGCTGCCCGCGCCAAAGCCGTGAACACGCTGGCTTTCCGCGAAGATGGCACGATGTACGGTGCAAACACCGACGGCATTGGCATCGTGCGCGACCTTGAGCAAAACCACGGCATTGCCCTGCAAGGCAAGCGCATCCTGCTGTTGGGTGCCGGCGGCGCGGTGCGTGGTGTACTACAGCCCATTCTGGAAGCACAACCTGCCAGCCTGTTCATCGCCAACCGCACAGCCAGTAAGGCGCTGGAACTGGCGCAGGACTTCGCGGAATTCGGTGCAGTTTCCGGCGGCGGCTTCGACACCATTAGCGGCCAGTTTGACCTGATCATCAATGGCACGGCAGCCAGCCTGCAAGGAGAACTGCCGCCTTTGCCGGATGCTTGTCTGGCGGCTGGTGGCAGCACTTATGACATGATGTACAGCGCCAAGCCCACCGCATTTGTCGAATGGGGCAGGGCGCAAGGCGCAGCGCAAGCGCTGGATGGCCTGGGAATGTTGGTGGAACAAGCCGCAGAAGCCTTTTTTATCTGGCGTAATGTGCGCCCTGATACGCAACCGGTATTAAAACAATTACGCTAGGAACTCGCTGCCAGCTGATAAATATCAGCCAATTTCTCATGGTGTTATGCCAACCTGAAAGCAAGGTTGGTAACCAATAACCTGCAAATACCTGTTTAATAATGCAAGGAATTTATGCCATGAAGAAAGTTATTATTTCCACCCTGTTCGCAAGCCTGTATTTTTCGGCCCAATTGGCTGGTGCAGGAGAATTATCGGCAGACCTGAAGGCAGGGCAGGATCTTTACAACCAGCTATGCGTCAACTGCCATGCCACTGGTGTTGATGGCGCACCCCGCCTGGGCAACAAGGATGACTGGAAAGAGCGTTTGCGTATGGGGGAAGACACCCTGTATGAAGCCGTGATTGAAGGCCCCAACCATATGTATTCCAAAGGCAACAGCCCGATCGAATCAGAAGGGCAGATTAGAAGCATGATTGCCTACATGATGCACTCGGTCACGGATGATGAAACCAGCAAGCTGATCAATACAGCGACTGATGAGGAAAAGGCACGCCACATGCGCTTACTGCGTGGTTACAAAAACTACGATCTGGTCTGCTTCAATTGCCACAACAGTAGCGAGGAGGGCGCTCCCCAAGTCGGCAAGCCGGAAGAATGGGGTAGCCGCAAGGATTTGGGCGTGGATAAACTGACCGACAGTGTGATCAACGGTAAAGGGCACATGTTCATTCGCGCTGGCACGGCCAACTTTTCCGAAGCTGATTACAAAGGCATGGTGGAATACATGCTCAGTACGCTGGAAAGGCTGCAATCGTCAAAACAGTGAAATCCTGGCTTGACGCAGCATTTCGCTCAGGCGTATCAGCGGCAACCCCATCAGTGCGGTGGGGTCGTCGCCTGTCATGCGCTTGAACAGCGTAATCCCCAAACTTTCCGAACGGAAACTGCCCGCGCAGTTGTAAGGCTGGTCTTTGCGCAGATAGCGGTCGATTTCTCCCTCCGTCAGTTCACGGAAATCCACCTGAAAAGGCACAACATCCAGTTGGTAGCTGCCGTCGTGGCTGTCATACAGGCACAGCCCGGTCAGGAAATAGACGGTTTCGCCAGAGGAATTCTGTAACTGTTGCACCGCATTTTCATGCGTACCAGGTTTACCGATAACCTGTTCGTTCAACACGGCGCATTGGTCGGAACCGATAATCAGGGCGTCGGGGTGTTGTTCCGCCACTTTCTGCGCTTTTTGCAGCGACAGGCGCAGCACCATGTCACGGGCGCTTTCGTCCATGTGACGGGTTTCGTCAATATCCGGGGCGGCAGTTGTAAACGGGTATTGCAGGCGCTCCATCAGTTGGCGGCGGTAAGGGGAGGTGGAGCCTAAAATCAGTGTGCGGTCAGTCATAATGAGTCTGTGATGGCGTATCTGGTAGGAAAGCGCAAAATGATACGCAAGATATATGTATTCCCCAAGCAAAAGCTGCGCCAAAAAGGCCAGAAATTTCTTTACACTACCTGCCTTCGGTTCTTATAATCGCGCGCTTATGTTGAACAGGTTACCCGTTGACGTTAATCCCTTTCGTCTGGTCGAGCAGAAAAAACGCCTGACCGGCGCGATGCCGTTCAAGCAATTGCCACGCCTCGCTGAGGTCGCATTGCCGGAAACCGGGGATTTTGCCGTTGATCTGGAATTTACCCGCAGCCTTTCCGGCCTTCCCATTATCGTGGGTTCAGTGCGCGGAAGGGTGGTGATGGAATGCCAGCGTTGCATGAAGCCGGTGGAATTCCCGGTCGACAGCGACATACAGGTAGCCCTGACGACGTTTCAGTCGGATGAACGTCCCGAACAGGAAGGCTTTGAAGCTTGGCTAGTGGAGGATGACCGGCTGTTTATACAGGATTTTATTGAAGATGAAATTCTCCTTGCCCTGCCGTTAGTGGCGCGGCATGAGCAGTGCGAACCGGTGCGGGAACTGATTGAAGCCTTGCCGTCGGAGATTGCTGCAACACAGGTTTCGCAAACAGATGATAAGCCGGAAGGCAAAAAAAATCCGTTTGCGGTTTTGAAAGATTGGAAAAAAACGGAGTAACAGACGATGGCAGTCGGTCAAGCTCGAATGACACGTTCACGTCGCGGTATGCGTCGCTCACACGATGCACTGAAAAACCCAACCCTGTCGGTAGACCCGGTATCCGGTGAAACCCACTTGCGTCACCACATGACTGCGGACGGTTTCTACCGTGGCCGCCAGATCATCAAGAATGCGGTTGAAGTGGAAGACGACGAATAAGTAACGATCTGTTGCACGCTTGGGTAACAACATCGTATAGAATCGCGGGCTTGACCCGCGATTTTTTTTCAGGAGAAGGGTAAAGCATGAGTGAACAGTATCGCATCGCGCTGGATGCGATGGGGGGAGATCACGGCTTGTCAGTGGTTGTTCCGGCAGCATTGGAAGCCTTGAAGAAATTTGACGACATTGCCCTGATCCTGGTCGGTGATGAGGCGCAAATTCAGGCAACACTGGCCGAACACAAGGCCGCCACTTCCGGACGGTTGGCCATTCGGCACGCCTCACAGGTCGTGGCGATGGATGAAATGCCCGCCCACGCCATGAAAAACAAGAAAGATTCCTCCATGCGGGTGGCGATCAATCTGGTCAAGGCTGGTGAAGCTGAAGCCGCAGTCAGCGCGGGTAATACCGGCGCGCTAATGGCAACCGCGCGTTTCGTGCTGAAAACCCTGCCGGGCATAGACCGCCCCGCGATATGCACTGTGATCCCTTCCATGCACGGCCACACCCACATGCTCGATCTGGGCGCGAATGTCGATTCCGAAGCCGAACACCTGTACCAGTTCGCCCTGATGGGTTCCGAGCTGGCCAAGGCTATCGACAACAACCCGAACCCCAAAGTCGGTTTGCTGAATATCGGTCAGGAAGCCATCAAGGGTAACGAACAGGTCAAAGCCGCCAATGCCCTGTTACGGGAAAGCCCGCTTAACTACATTGGCTATGTGGAAGGCGATGACATCTACCACGGCGATGTTGATGTAGTGGTGTGTGATGGTTTCGTCGGCAATGTGGCGCTCAAGACCAGTGAAGGTCTGGCGAAAATGGTATCCGCCCAGCTCAAGGCCAATTACAGCGCCAACCTGTTCACCAAGCTGGCCGCGCTGATTTCCTTGCCGGTGTTGAAATCATTCCGCCGCAAATTCGATCCAAGGCGTTATAATGGGGCAAGCTTGCTAGGCTTGCAGGGTATCGTAGTCAAGAGCCACGGTGGCGCAGACAGTTTTGCCTACGCCAATGCCATCGGTATCGCCCGCACCGAGATAATCGAAAAAGTCCCGCAGCGTATCAATAAACAACTCGAAAGTTTGCTCGCAGAAAGGCAGAAAGCATGATGTATTCGCGTATTACCGGCACCGGCAGTTATTTGCCCGAAAAAATCCTCACCAACCAGGATCTGGAAAAAATGGTGGATACCACCGACCAGTGGATTTTCGAACGAACCGGTATTCGGGAGCGGCACATCGCTGAAATGGAAAGCGCCTCTGACATGGCCGAACATGCCGCGCGCCGCGCGCTGGAAATGGCGGGCAGGAATCCTGACGATATAGACCTGATCGTGGTCGGCACTTCCACCCCCGATCTGGTATTCCCCAGTACCGCGTGCCTGTTGCAAAACAACCTCGGCATCCGCAATGGCAGCCCGGCGATGGACGTGCAGGCGGCCTGTTCCGGTTTCACCTACGCCCTGAGCGTGGCGGACAATTTCATCCGTGCCGGTTCCGCCAAATGTGCGCTGGTGGTGGGTAGCGAGGCCATGTCGAAAATTCTCGACTGGACTGACCGTGGTACCTGTATCCTGTTTGGCGACGGTGCGGGTGCTGTGTTGCTGGAAGCCAGTGAAGAACCGGGCATACTCTCCACCCACATTCACGCTGACGGGGCTTATGAACACCTGCTCAGTGTGAATGCCGGTATTTCGCGCAACCAGGAACTCCTGCGTGCCGAAGGCGCACTGCTGCAAATGCGTGGCAATGAAGTTTTCAAGGTTGCCGTCAACACCTTGGGCCGCATTGTGGACGAAACGCTTGAAAAGAATGGCATGACCAAGGCCGACGTCAACTGGCTGGTACCACATCAGGCCAACATCCGCATCATCCAGGCGACGGCGAAAAAGCTCGACATGCCGATGGATAACGTCGTGGTCACGGTCGACAAGCACGGCAACACCTCCGCTGCTTCCATCCCGCTGGCGCTGGATACCGCCGTGCGCGACGGGCGTATCAAGCGCGGTGAAATCATCCTGCTGGAAGCGTTTGGCGGTGGCTTTACCTGGGGGTCGGCACTCGTCCGCTTCTGATGGCTACCGAGATTGAACGCAAATTTTTACTGGTATCTGACGAGTGGCGGCAACTGGCCGTCCGCTCCGAATCATTCCGCCAAGGCTATCTGAGTAGCAGCAAACACGCCTCCGTCAGGGTGCGGATAGCTGATGACAAAGCCACCCTGAACATCAAGGGCATGACGCTGGGCGTGCAACGCCCGGAATACGAATACGAAATTCCGCTGCATGACGCAGCAGAACTGCTTGATCAGCTATGCGAACGCCCACTGATCGAGAAAACCCGCCATTTTGTCGAGTTTGGCGGAAACCTGTGGGAAATCGACGAATTCCACGGTGACAACGCTGGCCTGGTGGTCGCGGAGGTCGAACTCGATTCCCCGGATCAAGTAATAACCATGCCCACCTGGGCTGGCAAAGACGTTTCGCATCTGGAACGTTATTACAACGTCCGCCTTACCCAATACCCCTACAGTCGCTGGACGGCTGAGGAACGAGGTTAATTACACAATGTCATTTTCTGAACTCGGCCTGGCCGAGCCGCTGCTGCGTGCCATCGCAGAGCAGGGCTATGCAACGCCCACCCCTATCCAGCAACAAGGCATTCCTGCCGTACTGTCTGGCCGTGACCTGATGGCGGCGGCGCAAACCGGCACCGGCAAGACCGCCGGTTTCACCCTGCCGATGCTGCATCGCCTTATGGAAGGCAAACGCCCGGCTTCCAACCACATCCGCGCACTGGTGTTGACCCCGACCCGCGAATTGGCGGCGCAAGTGGGCGAAAGCGTGCGTGATTACGGCGCGCATTTGCCACTGGCTTCCACCATCGTGTTTGGTGGCGTTAGCATCAACCCGCAAATGATGGCCCTGCGTAAAGGGGTGGATGTGCTGGTGGCAACACCGGGCCGCCTGCTGGATTTGTACGAGCAGAATGCGGTGAAGTTTTCCCAAGTGGAAATGCTGGTGCTGGACGAAGCCGACCGGATGCTGGACATGGGTTTCATCCGCGACATCCGCAAGATTCTCGCGCTGCTGCCGAAGCGTCGGCAGAACCTGCTGTTTTCCGCCACCTTTTCCGACGACATTACCGCGTTGGCGAAAGGTTTGCTGCATGACCCGCTGCAAGTCTCGGTCAGCCCGCGCAATGCAGCCGCCAATACGGTCAAGCAATCGGTTTACCTGATCGACAAAGCGCGCAAGACGGCACTGCTGAGCCATCTGGTGCGCGATAACCAGTGGGAACAAGTGCTGGTGTTTACCCGCACCAAACACGGCGCAAACCGGCTGGCGGAAAAGCTGGCGCGGGATGGCGTCACCGCCGCCGCCATCCACGGCAACAAGAGCCAGGGCGCGCGCACCAAGGCGCTGGCTGATTTCAAGCAGAACAATATCCGCGTACTGGTCGCCACCGACATTGCGGCGCGTGGCATTGACATCGACCAGTTACCCCACGTCGTCAATTTCGAGCTGCCGAACGTGTCGGAAGATTACGTCCACCGCATTGGCCGTACCGGGCGGGCGGGCGCGTCGGGTGAGGCCATTTCGCTGGTCGAGCCGGAAGAGCACAAATATCTGAAAGGTATCGAAAAGCTGATCAAGCAGACGTTGCCGCGCGAGGAACTGCCTGCCATCAGCGCAGCACCGGAACGCCCGCGCACCGAAGCGAAAACAGCGGATGCGGAAGCTGACAAACCCGGTAAGCCACAGCATCGCCCGAAAAAGCGCCGTACCCGTTCTCAGAAGAATGAGGCGCGGGTAGCTGCCGGGTTGCCACCGGTCAAGCGCAATGATGGCAATGCCAACAATAAGCCGCGTCGCCGCCGCCCAAGTAAGCCAAAAGCGGTAGCGTAAAAAACTTTCTACTGCTCTCTAATCTTGCCCCAGGCTCAAATACTGACTGGGGTGGATGTCCATCACATTATTTTCCCAGCCGCTGACCTTGGGGCTGATCAAGTGCTGGGTGGTATTGAAATAGACCGGCATGATTGGTGAATCGGCCAGCAGGATGCGTTCGGCCTGTTCCATGGCTTCGCGGCGCTTTTGTGGGTCTGGCTGGGTTTCGGCTTCCTGAATCAGGCGGTCAAATTCGGGGTTGCTGTAGCCGGTGGTATTCATTTCGCCTACGTCAGACTTGAACAGGCTGAGGAAGGTGTAGGCATCGTTGTAGTCGCCAATCCAGCTGGCGCGTATCACCTGGAACTGCTTCTGGCGGCGGGAACTGAGGTAGACTTTCCATTCTTCGTTACGCAAATTGGCTTTGACGCCCAGCACTTGCTTCCACATGGCGGCGATAGCGATGGCCAGTTTCTTGTTGTTGTCGCTGGTGTTGTAGAGGATTTCCAGCTCTAGCGGTTTGTCCGGGCCGTAGCCGCTTTCGGTGAATAAATCCTTGGCGATCTGCTGGCGGGCAACCTTGTCGAGTGATTTTTCTTCCATGCTTTGCTGGTTGTAATTATCGATGGCGGGAACCCAGCCCCAGGCGGGAATTTCACCTGACTGGGTAATCTTGTCGGTAAGGATGTCGCGGTCAATCGCCAGCGACAGGGCGCGGCGCAGCTTGGGGTTATCCTTGAATACCGGGTCGGTCAGGTTGAATGCGTAGTAATACGCGCCGATATAGGGCGTGCTGCGGAATTCGATGGGGAAATCCTGCTCCACCGTCTTGATCTGGTCGGCGGGCACGTCATAGGTGATGTCCAGCTCCCCGGCGCGGAAACGTTTGAGTTCAGTGTTCTGGTCTTCGGTGGGGATGTAATACACCGTGTCGACCTGCACATCGTTGGCACGGCGGTAATGCGGGTTTTTCACCAGTTTGACATAAGCCTGCGGCTTCCATTCACCCAGGCAATACGCGCCGTTACAGAGGATGTTTTCCGGTTTAGTCCAGTCTTTACCCGCTTTTTCAATAACTTTTTGCGGGGCAGGGTAGGCCATCGGGTGCATTAACATGCCCAGAAAATAGGGGGTAGGGGCTTTGAGGCGAATTTCCAGCGTTTGCGCGTCAATGGCCTTTACACCTACTTGCGCCGGGTCTTTTTGCCCCCCCTTGCTGAAGGCTTCCGCGCCATCAATCGGCCACAGGATGAAGGCGTAGTCGGAGGCGGTGGCCGGGTCAAGCGCGCGGCGGTAGGCAAACACGAAATCATCGGCGGTGACGGCTGAACCGTCTGACCACTGGCTATCCTTACGTAGGTGGAAGGTGTAGGTCTTTCCATCATTGCTGATGTCCCATTTTTCTGCCACGCCGGGCTGAAGTTTGCCATCCACGCCTTCTGTCACCAGCCCTTCAAACATATCACGCTCGATATTGGCCTCGGTGACGCCGGAGGATTTGTGGATGTCCAGGGTTTCCGGTTCCGCGCCATTGCCTCGATGCAGCACGGTTTCAGCCAGGGCAAAAGGCGCGTGGGTGAGGCACAGGGTCAGGAGCAGGGCAGGGAGTTTTCGCATGGTGTTGTTACCGTGGTTATTGTCTTGTGTGGGCAATATAGCGGATTGGGGCGCTTAAATCTGCATGTCGCATCCGCAACATGGTTGACCGAAGTGAATTTTTCTTGTCATTTTGTGTCGCATAGAAGGGAATAATGGATTATAGTCTTGTACAGTTTGTATTCATCTTGATGCGGCCAGATATGATTACCCTGCGGCTATGCGATGTACATAGTCCGGCGGTAGCGTTGTCGCTGGATTTTGATTACGCCTTTAAATCATGTCAGCCGGGCTGCGCACACTAATACCGGGCGTATTGAGGACATGGGTATAAATCATGGTGGTGGATACGTCCGAATGACCCAGCAACTCCTGCACAGTGCGGATGTCATAACCGGACTCCAGCAAATGGGTGGCAAACGAATGGCGAAATGTGTGGCTGGTGGCATGTTTGGTGATTCCTGCCTGTTTCACCGCCCGGCGAATGATTTTCTGCAAACTGGTTTCATGCAGGTGATGACGACGGATTACGCCGGTACGCGGGTCAACGCCGACCGCACTGGCCGGGAACACGTATTGCCAGCGTAATTCTTTTGCCGCTTGTTGATATTTTTGGCTTAATGACTCAGGCAAATACACTTCGCCAAAACCGTTACGCAAATCAATCTGGTGCAAGCGCTCAACCTTGGCAATCTGCTCTTTGAGGGCATCCTTGAAACGTTCCGGCAATGGCACGACACGATCCTTGCCACCTTTGGCATTGCGGATATGTAACTGGTTGTAATCGAAATCTACATCCAACACCCGTAGTGTCACGCATTCCATCAAGCGCAAACCACCACCGTACAGTAAGCCAGCCATCAGATGATGCGTGCCTTTAAGCTGCTGAAATATCCGGCGGACTTCTTCACGGGATAGTACTACCGGCAATTTGCGCTGACGTTTGGCTCCGATGAACTCGTCCAGATCATCCAGCGGCTTTTGCCACACCTGATTAAACAGGAACGCCAAGGCATTCAATGCCTGCTTTTGGGTAGAAATCGACACATTTCGTTTAAGTGCCAGGTATTCCAGATATTGCTTGACATGTCGGCCGGTCAAGCCGCTCACATCATCGGGTTTGTGAAAATAAAAGAACCGCGAAACCCAACCCTGATAAGTCTGCTCGGTGCGGATGGAATAATTTTTCAGGCGAATCGCCCTGACCACTTCGGTAATAGCAGGCTGATAACGGGTATATAGCGTATGGTCGCAACGCTCCTCCCCGTCGAGCGCCGCTAACCCCTCAAGCGCATTGGTGTAATCGCGCGCAACTGTGGCATGGCTAGCCTCCAACGGCTTGGCCGACATACGCCAGTAGTCCCAATCAAAATCAGATGCCCAACTGAGCTTCAGCGCCAGACTAAACAGAATCCGTATAGCATCGACCACCTGGCCGAACTGCCATGCCGATAGTTTGGTTTCGCGCCCCGATTTGGTTAGAAATTGTTCTACATGATAGGGCGTATGGGTGCGGATGTGCTCATCCGGAAACTCGGCAATATAATGCTGGGTACGCAACACATACCAAGGCACAACTGACTTCTTAATGTTTTGTTTTAACAAGAAAAGTGAGTAATTATCCCAGAACTCGTGGGAATAGGTCATTGTCGGATCAGAAGGGTATCCGGTATGCTTGCTGTTCATTGTAATCAATCAAATTAGGAAGCGATAGAACATGATAATTCCAGGCTATGCGGAAGGCTTTACGAACCGGATAGGCGGCGTCTGCTCGCCGATTGGCCGCGAGCTGCATAGTCTGTTATGCGTAGCTTCCGTCTAATAAACTGTTAGCCAAAACACATCCAGAAATGTTGATATTGAATCGAAAATATATCAATACTTAATAAGTTTATTATCTAGGTGAGAAATGTATTTCACAAGAGAAAAGAATAAAACAAAAGAAGCTGTTTATTCTGGGAGATTTGCATTTCTTCCTTGTATAAAAGCCAATTCATTAAGCGACTCAGAACTATACAATAAATATAATGATGCCGTATCATCAAATAAAGTTTATAATGATATTTCTGAGGAGTTTTATCATTCTAGACAAGTCACTCGTAGCATTACTGGATTATCTTTGAATGGGTTTAGATGGTTATCTCGCATTTATTGGCTCCTAACAGGAAACAAGTATTTTGTTGGTCAATACTATTTAATGAGATCTATATTTTATTGTTTTGCTTATGATATTCTTGAAAAAGATGCAGGAGAAAAAGAAAAAAATAATAATTTAACCGATAATAGAAATACGACCAATAAAATCAAAATACCTTTATCTCATATTGCAAGAATGGATTTTTACGTCGTTACGGAATGGCTCTATAATATTAACTTATTATTAATGTTATTTTATATACTAGCTATCCCTGTATTATTTGTTATTGGCTTTGTCATAACAAAGCATTTTACTCTTAACGTTAATAGAGTAAGCTCTAATGGGAAAATTTATACCCATTTAATATCAAATCAAAAATATATATCTGATATTACGGAAAGTGTAGATGAAAAAACTACTTCTTGGAGAATTGGAACATACATCCAACCAGAATACTGGGCTATCCGATTAAGAGGAGAGATTATTTTTGAAGATTGGGTTATTGAGAAGTTTGCATCAGAATATGTGTTTTATGAATATTTATATAAAAACATACACGACAGAAACGAACGAAGAAGAATTTATACGGAGTTGTTTCATTCAAGATATGGTTCTTATAAACAATATATGTATGATATGGTGGATTTCTCTATTTTATGTTCTTGCATACAAAGCAAACCCGATGTAAATATAAACTTCTTATCTTATAAGGTTAAAAATTTATTAGCCATTGATCAAGAAAGGAAACCTGATTCAGATAAAAATCATAAGTTAATTATTGAGGCTTTTGAATTTATTAAAAATAAATATTTAATACTCAGTATAGATCAAGCAGAGAAAGAAGAAGTTAACTTAGTTATTTTTTTCTTTTACTTACATGGGAATTAGAGGGTAAAAGTATGTTTTTAACAAGGACTATAGATGTAAAAAATATTTCCGATATTCTCAATGAAGAGAATTCTGAATTTAAATATCTGATTATAATTGATTTATCCAACGGAATAAAAAATGAATCTTATTCAGAGATACTAAAACATACGATTAAAGGCATAGGTAATCTCGACAAGTCAAACTTATATGCTTTTATTGATGATATAAATATTAGTATAGATATTTGGAAAATGGTTCAGTTATTGTCTAACGGTGAAGAAAATATAAATTCTAGCCGTGACAAAAAAGATATACTCGCAGTAGCAAATTTCGATGCAATAAGACAGCAAAATGGAGAAATTTATTTATTTTTCTCATCAGACACTGACAGTGAAATAATGCAAAAATTAGGTGATATACAAAAACATATTAAGAAGCAAGAAAATATTGCAGGCATTAAATATCTATCTATGAAAATATTAAGTAATGGACTTCCAGAAGTATGGAAGGAAATTGTTAAGTTAATAGCAGGATAAATAACAAATGCCAGTTAAATGTCAGCAATCTTTCCACCAACCTCATGAATTACAATTTTCAATTCTTGAATTGAGGTTATCGACGGAATCAAATTTACTAGATTAATATTATTATTTCTTTTTTGACTAATATCAGAAGAACATGCTGATGGAATATATAATATATCATTACTCAAATTTGCAAGACCCAAAGCCCTTTTCATGTGCCAAGCATGGGTTACTATATATGCCGACTTGACATTATCACCTTTAAGTATGATGCTAGATAGTGCTAAATTTTCTTTTGTTGTATTGCTTTTATTTTCAACCCATTTAACTGGAACATTAAATTCTTCTTCCAATGTTTTTTTCATAAAGTTGGCTTCTTTATATCCTGTTTGCAAAGGATCTCCACCAGTAACTAGAATTGGCAAATCAGTATCTCTATGTAACTTTGCTGCATGTCTAAGTCTTTCGAGTTCGCTAGTGGAAACGGATATTCCACCATATTCCCATGCGTTATAATTTAATCCACCACCCAAGACAACTATAGCCTGAGGTGTATTTTCTTGACGGTATATTTTAAAGTCTTGATCTAATCTATTAATTAAATAGCCTGTCACTATTGGTGTTGATATGAAATATGAGAAAGTCAAATACCCTAAAAAAATAATATTTTTCCCAAATAATCTTGAAATTAAATAAAATATAACTCCCCAGAAAAAATAACTTGCAGGAGGAGATAATATAAAGCTTTCTATAAAGACAAGAAATTTAAACATGGAAATCTCCAAAAAGAAAATACAGTGTTGTAATGATATGTTTAATGATGCTTTGTTGTAAAGTATGATTAAAATTATCCCGTATAATTTTTTTAAGTAAAATCATAAGGCTAACAATTACATCGACGACGGACGCGGCGACAGCCCGCGACTCCGATTCACTTACTCCCCGCCGCGCCCGTCATGTTAGACGTTAGCATCAATAAAATCATGAACAATAGCTCCAACAACCTGAACAAAAAAGATTCAATAAAGAATCTAAAAGATCAACTCATTAACCGATTACCATATGCCCCCAATACGAAAGAAGCTAAAGATTACTTAATGTCTTTAGATATTGGTGATGTGATACATATACATGATTTCTGGAGACAACGGCTTATTACACCAAAACCCAGAAATACAAACGTCCCTAGTCATATTCGCAACTCAGAAAGATATATAAAAAACAAAGATAAAATTAATAACTTATTAAGCATGATAAAAAATGGAGAAGATATTACCAAATATCTTTCCAAAGGAGCACATAGCGAAACATTTGATGTTAATGAATTCAAAAGAACTAAAAGCTTCAATTCGTTTCGTGACAGAATGCTAATTATTGAAGAGTGTTATCATCTTCATTTACACCCATATCCAGAGCGTAGCAACTATATTATACTTGCATATATTAATAACGTTGCATTTGAGGTGATCGGTATTTTTACTCATGATATATTTTCAGATGAAGAAAATATTGAGCATGAGTCCTATGAAAAAGCCATCAACTATTATTTAAAAAAGCAAATGCCAAACGGCGGACATTACTTCAAAGGATTACAAAACCTAGCGGGCAGTTCAATATATAGCACGTTAAGACAAGTGGATATATATAAAATCATGCACAATGTCGAGGTAACACATGACGGCATTGAAGAATATACAAAACTTCTTTATAAAAAATTACACAATAGAGAACCTAAATATATAAAGCCGATTTGGCAAATTCCAGATAGAGAAATAGAGATTTTTGACAAAAAGAACAAAATTACTTTTAAAGAAGAACAACTTAGATACCGTTATAAATGAGCTAACGATTACATCGACGACGGACGCGGTGATAGCCCGCGACTCTGAACAGTTTACTCCCCGCCGCGCCCGTCATGTTAGACGTTGGCAGCGGATAAAGCGGTGGTTAACCACAAATCAAAAAAAGTATTTCCTAATAATCTTCTAAATCTAACGAAATATCATTAAGTTAATATTTATCATTTGGTAATTATATATTACAGAAAAATATTTGATTTATTTTTATTCATTTTTCCACATAGAATACATATCCATAACCCATTATCAAAGTTGGAGAAAAATCATGGCTGATTTTAAATACCCTACCTTTGTGTCAGGCATTGGAATGCAGAATTATCTTGTAGCAGAAGAAGGTATAAAAGTAGCTGGAGATAATAAGTGTGACTATTGGTATATTGATGGGTCAAATTATGAAGATGCCCCTGAACAGTGGACTAGTAAAAGAATAGAATATATCAGAGAAAAAACAATAGAATATAAAATTTATCCCATTTATCATGGAAACTTCAAAAACCCCATTGCAACCGATGTTGCATTACTTAGAAGTTCTGCATTATCCTACCTTAAAAAAGAAATATATTTAGCTCATCAGTTAAAGGCTCCTCTTATTGTTCATGCTGGAGGCATCGTTGAACCTAAGAAAGTTAATCTTGCATTAAAATGCGCCTTAAGTGGTTTTATTGAAAATATGAAGGAAGCTTTTAAATATGCTGAGGATTTAAATGTTGAAATCTGGTTGGAAAACCTCTGTAATTATAGAAAATTTCATCCATTTTACTATATTTTTACGAATACAGACGAATATGAAACTGTTTTAGATAAGTTAGAAAATGCAAAAATGATCCTTGATGTTTGTCATGAAACTGTTGGGGGAGGAGATCCAATTGAAGTTTTTAAAAAGTTTCACGAAAGAATAATCTCATTCTCTTTTAGCGATACTAAAGGAGATAGAGATAGTCACCTTCCACTAGGAAAAGGAGCTATAAATTATGAAGGTTTAATTCAAGAAATACATAACCGTAAATGGAAAGGTATAATAAACTTTGAAACAAGAGGTCAAAATCCTATAGAAAATATTAAATTCTTAAACAACGTAGAATCAAACTTAATAAATTAAGGATGTTTCTGATGTTTGAATGGCATGATTTCTTTTTAAATGAATCAATATATTTTATTGCTATTTCAGTTTGTATTGCCGGTCTGATAAGAGGTTTCGCAGGGTTTGGGGCAGCAATGGCGATGATACCTCTTTTAAGTTTAGCGATAGGTCCAGAAAAAGCTGTACTTCTGGTTTCATGCATTGAGATTATTGGTTCAGTACAGCTTTTACCTGAGGCAATAAAAAATACTTCATTTTTCCACTTAAAATTATTGTCTCTTTCTGCCATCATCTCCGTACCTATAGGAGTTTATATTTTAACTATATTAGAACCTGAAATAATAATAACACTTATGTCTATCGTGGTTTTATCCTTTGTGCTAGCTATGTTCTTAGGATGGAAAAATCAGAACGGATATACGAGTAATGGTATGTTAATTGCTGGAGGAATAAGTGGTTTTTTGGCTGGATCAACTGGGATGGCAGGTCCTCCAATAATTCTTTATATGATTTCCCCTGAAAAACTGAATCCAAATGTTGCTAGAGGAACCCTAATTACATATTTTGCCATAACAGGTATTGCTACATTCTTATTCTTGTTGTATATGGGTAAAAATCCACTTTCCACTATTGGGGCATACATAATTATACTGACGCCGCTTTTCTTAATATCAACATACTTTGGCACCCTATTTTTCCAAAAAAGTGGATTAAAGCATTACAAGAAAGTAGCTTTAATTCTTTTATCAATAATTTCAATCTATACACTTGTTAAGTCTTACATAGTTTAAATAATTATACCGTCGGCAATTCAGTTTTCGGTTTCCTTATTTTTCATAATAAATTAAGGTAACTACTCAGTCTATCCGAAAACCGCTCTGAGGGAATCAAACGGATTACGCCTCTGAAGTTTGTCGGTTTCCCACACGGAACGAATGACACAGAAAGCCTCAGCCCCACCCATGGCGCGGAATCCCCCTGCCACCTTGAGTTTAACTTTGACAGGTCGAACCGCCCGTTCAGCTCGGTTGTTGTCAAAGGGTACGTCAAACTGCTGAATGAACCGCAACACCGAATCCTTGAAGTCACGTAGACGGCATAACAAGTTTCGGGCGGGGTCTTGTTTGGCTTTACCTTGTTTGGAGCTGGTTTTAGGTTGTTCAGGAAAAATCAACAGTCCGTGGTTCACCCATTGATCATAACGTTGCTCCAATTCCGCGATTTGCTGCGGTTGCAATGACGTTTGTTGTGCCTCTTTTGCCTGTGACACGGCTGTTTTGGCATCAATCAAGACCTGTTTGAGTTGTGCTGGCCATTGATGTTTGAGGGTTTCATCAAAGTAGTTCAACTCCCGCAGCAGATGCGCCCCACAAAGGCTGTGTACCATGGCATCGAAACGGAAATAAGGTTTCCAATGGTCATGAACCGCAACGCCCCGGAATACTGGCAGGATTCCCGCCGCTGTCATCGCTTCTTGTCCGCGCCGTGCATGGGCAGTGTAGTAAACCGCTTCCGGTGTCGCTGCCACGTGTAGCCATTGCGTCTTGCCTTGCGCACGGATACCGCTTTCATCAACGTTCACCACCGCGCTCGTGCGGATGCTGTCCCGGATGTCAGTATAAGTGCTGGCAAGGTTTTCACTCGCCTGACCGATCCACCGTTGCACACTGCCATCCGAAGGTTTGACACCGTATTGGTCGGACACTATCTCCGTCACCCGTGACAACGAAATGAAGTGACCTTGCACCAAACCCACCGTATAGGCTTTTAAACGTGCGCCATAGCTGATGTAAGGCGGCAGTGAAGCCGGAAACTCGCCTTTATGAATCTTGCCGCAGCCACACGTGGCGATGAGTTGGCGGTGTTCCGTGACGACGATTTGCGGGGCGGGAATATCCCATTGCTGGCGGCGTTCACCGCTGTCGATCAGGGCTTCGGATAACGGCAAACCGCATTCACAATGCCCTTCGACACCATAATGCTCCACATGATCAGGTGTGGGGTGCATCACAAGGCTATGCCCTTGGTGACCCGGTTGACCGCCTTTAGGGTGCTGCCCGGATTTTCGAGGCTGTGCAGGCTGGCGTTTCAGTCCATCCGATGACGGCGGTTTGTGGGAGTTCTTACTGTTCTTGTTGAGTTGTGCTTCCAATTCATTCACACGCGCAGTCAACTGATCAATGCGATCAAACAGCATCAAAACTAGCTCCACCAAATCGGCGTGGCTTAACTGTTGCAAACTTTCTCGTGTCGGGCGTGGGCGTTGGTTCATGTCAATAGCATAGCTGATTTTTTAGGAGACTGAGTAGTTACAAATTAAGTATCAATGAGTTATGAATTTTGAGGAAACCGAATTTTGAATTGCCGTGAGTATAAATTGCCAACAAGTTGCTCGACGACGGACGCGGTGACAGCCCGCGATTCTTAACGGATTACTCCCCGCCGCGCCCGTCAGCTATGACGATAGCGCAGAACCGCTCGCGCGGTCCTGCGCTATCGCGTCGGAGTTGAGCTTCGCTCGCCCGGTTTGATAACCGCCGCGCTCCGCGCTCTGGCTATCAACCCGTTCGAGTGGACGCATTTGCGCCCGCGAGCGACTCCCCCCGGGAGTCACTTCGCAGCCACAAACGCGCCACTCAACTCCGACGCGTTATGTGTAATATCCAGCCGCTCCTCTCAACTTAAGCTTTATATATAAGATGAAGAATCCTTGGTCTCAACTACCTATCACAGCTCCCCGTATTCTTGCCGATGACAAAAAAATTATTGATCAATTCAATAAACATTACTGTGGTGACTTAGATTTTTCTATCCAAACACAACTATTCCCAGAACCATTCATTGGCGATCCAAACAGTCCTCTTTATGTTCTTGGGCTTAATCCCGGTTATTCGCCACTAGCTGATGATAAATGGCATTCGGATGCTGAGTTCACTGAGGCTATAACTAATAATATCAACCATCGACCAACTTCATTTCCCTTTTACTTCTTGAACCCAAAATTCGAGAATGCACCTGGTTCAGCATGGTGGTTAATGCGATCACGTTGGTTGCGTGGCGAGGTTGGCAATGAATTTCTTGCCCAGTCAATGTTCTGTGTAGAGCTATTTCCATATCATTCTCATAAGTACAAATCTATTCCAAAATCAATTTCATCTAGTTCGCTCGTACCATCCTCAAACTACTCAGTCTTCCTTGTCCAACAAGCTATATTAGCCAATAAAACCATCATAGCCATGCGTGCCTTAAAGCAATGGTTCAAACTGATTCCTCAACTCAAAACTTATGGCAAATTACATCGGCTCAACAGTCCACAGAATGTATCCCTATCTCCTAATAACATAGCAGGTTACAGCGCACTTGTTGACGAGCTTATCACAGCAAAAGAGCAAAGAATTCAGACAGAGATACTGACGACAAGTGAAAACACATAACAAATCATTCGACGACGGACGCGGTGACAGCCCGCGATTTTTAATGACTTACTCCCCGCCGCGCCCGTCAATTCAAACGTTAAGCATTCAAAAATGAGAGAACCCCTACCGTTAATATACCCAAAAGTGAAAGTCACTTTTTCTGAGATCATCCATTTCTTAGAAAATCATGGCATTTCAAAAAACAATATTAGAATCCGCGAATATCAACGTTTTATCAAACACATGGATGATGGTGACGTTGATCAACACTATGAGCGTGAGCAGATTATTTTTCTTTGGCGGGAGCTACATGAAGTACTATTTGTTTTCGATACTATATTAAAAAATAATATACCACTCCCCTCTGACCTAATTAAGAAATCACTTGAAGGACAACCACTTCCAACAGGCAATGCAGAGAAAGACAAAAGTAGAAATTACTTACTTGAATTACGAGCCTCAATTTATTTTCTTAGGCTAGGCTATCAAATACATATGTCCAGCGATTGTGATATTATTGCAGAGAATAAAAAAGACATTTATTTTATTGAGTGCAAAAGACTATATTCAATTAAAAAAGTTGATCTTAGAATTACTGAAGCATACGAACAACTACAAAAGCGATTTGATGATATTAATACCAAAAAGAATAAACGAGGCATCATATGGGCTGACCCATCACCAATTATGTTGCGAGATGTTTTTATGTATAGCGCCTTCAGTAGAGGAGGAGCACAACAAGCAGTTAGATATGATTTATTAGAGTTTTCAAAAAGATATATAACTAAAAGTAGCCAATACACAGATAAAAGAATTTTCTCAATTGTTTTACAAATGGTCTGGCCATCATACACCGGGAGTAAAGATGGCATAGTTACAGGATTTACATCCTTTGTTATGCCTCTCCATAAAAAAATAGGCTTTTTCAATATGGTGAGAACAAAATCTTTATTTGATGAGTTGTTTAAGATAGAAGAAGCTTAACAAGTTATTCGACGACGGACGGCGTGACAGCCCGCGATTCTTAACAACTACTCCCCGCGCCGCCCGTCAATTCAGACGTTGGCGTCATCAAAAACAAACCAATAAGTATCGCCAGATTGAGAAAGCGACAAAAGTTGGTTTTCCCTTAGCGGCAAAGTTCGGTGGTTACATTCATTTACCGTGATTGGTGGTTTCTCAATCTTCACAGTGCGCTGATGCGTGACAGACAACTCTAATCTGAACCACCGGAAAAGAACGTTTTCCCTTCGCTGACAACAAAAGTGCTTCTGTTCATCTGCCAAAATGGGAGCTGTTGTGGGTTTATCGTGCCGCGTAGACACGCGGTGAACCAAAACCACCAGCTTAACCACCGAAAAATAAGAATCAGTTTTAACTGAACAAAAATCCCGCCGCGCTGATGCGCGGGAAAGTTTGATCTTGACCATCGCTACTTGTCAGGGGACACTAAACAGGTAACAAAACAGAAGTTTCCTACATGATCAGTAAGCGTTTTAACAAACCTGTCGTACTCACCTATCATGCAGCAGAGCAAATGGCAGAACGACAAATAGATGAAGAGACGCTTGCTGACCTAATAGAATCGGGTGATGTTAAATATAAAGACGAGCAGCATCTATGGATTTACAAATCATACCCTGTCCGTCAAGACAACATGATATGCGCAGCCGCGATTGAGCGTAACAACCTGATTATTAAGACAGTTATGATCAACTGGGAGTTGAGCGATGAACATTAAGTACTACGAAGATGATGACATCCTGGTTCAACGGTTCAGTGATAACCAGATTGTCCGCGAGGTTTCACAGGGCTGGAACATCAACGTCAGCTACGACAAAGACGGCAATATCGTTCAAATTGTCATACTCGAAGCTAAAGAGAAGGGACTGTATCCTGTCATTCCTATGAAGATGGCTGCTTGATTTTTATGACGACCAATAGCTTGCACAAAAGTCATTGATTTATATAATTTAAATTCAAGAGCCAACAATTCTGTCGACGACGGACGCGGTGACAGCCCGCGATTCTTAACGACTTACTCCCCGCCGCGCCCGTCACACAAGACGTTATACCTAAGAGAAACATCCATTGACCGCACTAAATAAACAGATGCTGTGATGATAAAAAATATCTGCAAACTTAAAGACTTTGGGATTTTTCAAAATCATAATAATTCCAATTTACAAGACTTTGGGAAATACAATCTTTTTTATGGTTGGAACGGGAGCGGCAAGTCTACGCTTTCAAATGTTTTTCGTTGCATTGAAAATCACTCTTTGCCAGATAAGTTCGCTTCTGCTCAATTTACCATTAACAATGAAGATGGTTCTGTAATAACAGAGAATACTATCAACAGCTCCAGTTTAAAACTATATACTTTTAATCAGGATTTTATTGACGAAAACATATCATGGAATAATGTTGCAAAGAGCATCTTGCTTGTAGATAAAGAAAAAATAGCCGAACGAAAAAAACTGGAAGATTTAAAAAAATTACAAAAGACAGAGATTGAAAACCATCAAAAGAAAACTCAAAAAACACAGCTCTTAGAAAAAGCTATTTCAAAGTTTAGTTCAGACAGTGCAAGGCATATGAAAACAAGCCTTCAAGCTATTGATACTACTGATAGCTACTATTTGAATTATGATAAACGAAGATTTGAGTCATTTATTGCTAACAATCTTGAAGCCACAAAATCAAATAACCATCTTCTTGATGATAAAAAAATCATTGAACTAACTAATGCTGCAAAACCGAACTTAAAATCAAATATCAATTTTTACCCGCAAATTATTAATAATGATACATATATAAAAGCTAAAGATCGTTTAGATAGCTTATTAAAAACCAATGTAATAAGCCAGATAATCCAACGACTTGTCGATCATGGAGATATTAAATTATGGGTAGAAACAGGACTTGATCTTTATAAGAGCCATAAAAATCAACAGTGTGAGTTTTGTGGTAGTGAGATAACAAAAGAACGAATTAAATATCTTGAGGATCACTTCAATGACAATTATAGAACGTTTCAAGACCGCCTCACAAAAGCCGATCAATGGCTTTTAGGTCAGTATATTCAACAACCACAATTGCCAGATGAAAACAATCTATATGATGAATTTCAAGATGAATACAAGAAATCTTGTTCCGGTTTAAAGAAGAGCATATCAATTTTAAATGCTGAAATTACAAATTGGCATAATATTCTGAAAGAAAAAATTACAGATCAAACAAAAACTGAATTGAAAATTGAGTCTATTACTGAAGAATCAATAACAGCATACAATCTTTCCATGATGACAATTGATGCAGTTATTAAAAAGCACAATCATAAATCTAATAATTTTCAAGAAGAAACAAACAAAGCAAAAAAACACCTTGAACTTCATTATGCTGTTACTGAGGTTCAATTATTTAAATATCATGAAAAGAAAAAAGAATTAACTGAGAAAACCACAGAAAATGAAAAATTAGAAAAAAACATTCAAAATCGAAAAGCTGAAATTCGCAAATTAGAAGATTCTCTTTCAAATGAAAGTTTAGGAGCTGAGCATTTTAATAAATCTCTTCACAAATTTCTTGGACGTAGTGAATTGACACTTCGATTTAATCCTTCCAAGAAAGGATATGAAATTCTCCGAAATAATTCGGAACGAGTAGAGGGGAAATTAAGCGAAGGAGAAAAAACAGCTATTGCCTTCGTTTATTTCATAACCAAATTAAAAGAAAATGATAACAAAATAGAAGATATTATTGTCGTAGTTGATGATCCAGTTTCTAGTTTTGACTCAAACCATTTATTCCATGCATACTCTTTTCTTCGGAGCAACTGCAATTCAGCAAAACAAATTTTTATACTAACTCATAATTTTACTTATTTTAAGTTGATTCGAGATTGGTTTGATGGAGTCAATAGAAATCGAAAAATTAAGAATAAAGATCCAAATGCATTTTTCTTTACAATCGAAGCATCAGCAAATTTACCTAGACAATCAATTATTAAAAATGCTGATGCCAGCTTAATAAATTACAACTCCGAATATCATTACATATTCTCTAAGCTTTACAAATATAAAGATGATATGTTTCTTTCGCGTGATGATTCCTTCTTAACAGCAAACCTATCACGTAAATTACTTGAATCTTTTTTTAGCTTTAAATATCCAAAACATAGATCTGATATTTCGCGTCTTATGAGCTGCGGCCTTAAAGGATGCAAGATTACTGATGAGGTTACGAAAGAGAAAATATATCGCTTCATCAACAAATATTCACATAGTGTTGTAATAGAAATTAATGAAGATTCATCAGAAAACCTTGTTGGCGAAAGTCATAATGTCATTAACGATATTTTTATCTGGTTAAAAGAAGTAGATGAAGTTCACTATGACGAAATGATAGAAGTTATAAGCGGATAAGAAATAATGTATAACAACTCATTCGACGACGGACGGCGTGACAGCCCGCGATTCTTACTTTTTACTCCCCGCGCCGCCCGTCAATTCAGACGTTAGAAGTTCACCCATCCCATAAATATCACTATGAATGCAGCAATTGGCGCAATAATTGAAAATCTAGATCAAATAAGGTTGGTTTTTAGCAAAACTGAAACTATTTTTTCAAAAGACACAAAAAATACAGGAGACTCTAAAGAAGTATCAATATCAGAATTTCTTGAGAGCTTTTTCCCAACAACATACACCGTTAAAAAAGGCAAAATCTATTCTCTTGATTCAGACTCCCAAGAGATAGATTGTGTTATTCTCCATTCTATACACCCAAGACTATTTACTCCCAAAAGAGAAGTGATTTTAGCAGAAGGCGTATATGCTGCTATAGAGATAAAACCTGACATCAAAACATTAACCAATAAATCAGAATTTCATCGAGGATTAAAACAGATACAAAGTGTAAAAAGACTTCAAAGAAAACTCCCTACTCTGCACACAGAAGGAAAAGTTCCAGAGAGCAGACACAGAATTCCATCTGTAATATTCTCAAAAGAAGCTCGTCACATCAACGATACAATTATTTACATCGAAGAACAAATAAACAAAAAAGGCTCAATATGCGTTTCAGGGTCTTATCCCAACAGCAGCGAAAGCAAGGACTGTAAGGCAGCTTGCCCCCGTTTCCTGATGTTGTGAAGAGACTCGAAGAATGCAAGGTAACACGGTAGCTTTTCTTGTGAGATCCCCCGATGAGGTCGTAACCATGAGCGTAACAGTGACCAAAAACCTTCCATCGTATTGACGTGGACTTCATGGAAACCGTCACCATCTTCGTCACGGGCATATTCGCCTGCGCCATGGTTGACGGTTTTGTGGGCATAGCCCCATTCTTCCAATCGGCTGTAAATGTTGTACTCATCGGTGTAGACCAGCGTGCCTGCTGCCACCGTTTCCACAATCAACGGCTTGATCGTCGTCTGTTTCACATTCGCCAGCATACGGATCACGACCTCCCCGGAACGCTGGATCATGCCGAAAATGGGTGGTTTGTCCTTTTCCAGTGTCCCACGCCCCGGCGCACCTTTCAGGGCGCGGCGGCGACCTTCACGCCCAGCATCCGCGACGGCTTCGGGGTTTCCCTTGTGTCCAGCCTTGACATAAACCTCATCAAATTCAACATTCCCAAACAGGTTTACTGGCGTTTTTTTTCTCGACACCACGCCGTAACTGTTCCGTCATCGCCTGAACATCATCCTTGTTCAACCCCAATTCGCGGGCGATTTGTTGGTTGGACAGGTTCAACGACATCAGGTACAGGCACAACACCCACACCTTCAGCGGCTGGTGGTGGCCTTCAAACACCGTTCCCGTCAGGTCATCAAAACGCTTTTGGCAATCCTTACACTGGTAACGCTGGCGTTCCTGCTGGGTGTCATCCTTGCCTCGACGGATAGTGTCCTGTGAACCGCAGTGCGGACAAATCACCCCATTAGGCCAACGCACGGAACGGACTTGCTCGAAACAGGCGGCATCACTGGTCAGGCTGGAAATACTGATGAGCGAGGTCATAAAGCCTCTCCTTGGCTATCGGAAATGACTAACTTTACCGCTATCCATCACGTTTGCAATGCCGGGGAAAACAAGACCCTGAAACGCATATTGAGCCACAAAAAAATACTAACACCTTTAGAGATACCTGATTTAATAGTTGTTTTAGACCAATACATTATTTTTCATACACTAGAAGTTGAGAATACACTCTTCGACTCATGGGCTAAAGGGATAACAGGAGAAGCATATATACTGATAGACTCCAAAGAGAGTACCTTATTATTATTTATCCTCATACTATACTGTTTCAAAGCTCCAGAACCATCAATTAGCGATAGCTTTTTCATCAAAGAATATCTAAAACGACATGACTTCAAACCTTCTTATAAAGTCATTTCTAAAGAGATATTAAAAAGAACTTCTAACGAGTGTGTCGACGACGGACGCGGTGACAGCCCGCGACTCTGAACAACTTACTCCCCGCCGCGCCCGTCACACGAGACGTTGGCGAGGGCAAAAAACAAAAAACACCGCTAACCTGAAAGGCTGAAAAATAAGAATTGGACTCCCCGTTCGCTGATGCTCTGACAGACTGTGCCGCGTTCGCCGTGCCAACCCAAAGGTTATCGTGCGCTAATGCGTGATCGATTGTGCCCAGACTCAACCGCTGAAAAGTTGGCCTCCCCGTTCGCTGATGCTCTGACAGGCCGTGCTGCGTTCATCCATGCCAACCCAAAAACCATCGTGCGCTGATGCGTGATACATCACGCTAAATTTATTTGGCTAATTTTAAAATGTTAATCCCATGTTTAAACCTATACTTTTAATTATATTTATCAGCATATTCACGATGGGCTGCACTACTAATTCAGCCCAACCACAGACTGAAAAACCACTTGCGCGAATTGATCCTAAACCCCAAATTTCCCCGCTTTTACCTGCATCGCCCAGCACAAAGGTGACATGTCAAGACCCACCTGAATGCAAAGTTTTCCATTAACAGAAGTCAAGTTGACCTCGATGGGTGGTTTCCCAACCTTCACAGTGCGCTGATGCGTGACAGACAACATCAGACTGAACCACCGGAAATAGAATGGTCGTCCTTCGCTGATAAAAAATTGCTTCGGTTCAATTGCCAAAGGTGCCAACCCAAAGACAACCCTACGCTGATGCTAATCCATTGTGCCAAATTCATCACTAAAGATGTCAATTCAAAAAAATACCGACAAACAAAATGGTACATTATCTAAAGAAATCAAAGATTGTGCACTATTTACTCTTTTCTCAGGTGCAGCCCCTCAGTGGCTTATTGACCTTATCACCTCCAACGGTTTTTCATTTGATTCAGGCATTCTTATTAGGCTGACATCAATACCTGAACAAGAAGGCGATTATTTTTCAGGGCTTTGGCTAACCAACTCTCATGAGTTTTGGCAATTTTCTGTTATTGTTAATCGTACCGACAAAACTCTAATCGGAGTTGATTCGTTCAATAATATCACTTCGACGGTCGTTATTTCCGCACACACAAAAGGCACAGGTAAATCTTTTGGCTATCTTGCCATTGAGGTTCTTGATGAATTATTCTCAGGTTGATGCGTTATTTTTTGGCCGTGCTTCAGTCAAAGGCTGTGCCAAAAATCATTTATTTATTATTAAGCGCCAACAAATCATTCGACGACGGACGCGGTGACAGCCCACGACTTCGCCCAGCTTACTCCCAACCGCGCCCGTCAATTACGACGTTATGCTCTTCCACTCGTCAAAAGGAATCCAATCAATGCAAATCACAAAAATAAAAGCTAAGAACTACAGGCTTTTAAAAGATTTTGAACTAGATTTGGAAGAAAATTTATCATTAGTTATTGGAAAAAACAATTGTGGAAAAACATCACTTCTTTCAATATTAGATAAGTTCATCGGCAGCAAATCAAATAATAACTCTTTTACTTTTGATGACTTCAATAGTGAATTTAAAGATGAACTTAAAATCAAACTAGATTCTAATGACAATTCAGGGTTTCTTGGCTTCTCACTGAAACTATTTATAGAATATGATACACATGATGACCTGTCAAATATAGGTAATACTGTAATGATGGATTTAGACCCTAACAACAAAACTATTGTTTTAGCATTTGAATACAAGCTAGAAAAATTCCATCAATTGATACTAGATTTCACAAACTTTAAAGCAAAAGAAGCTGTTAAAGGCGAAGGGTATGTACAAAAAGATATTTTTCAATTTTTGAAAAAAAACCATAAAAAATATTTCAAAATTTTCAAGAAGACAGTTCTTTTTGACGTTGCAACATCTATAGAAAATGATGATATTTTTATTGATTTAATAAAAGAGAATATACGAATTGATAACATAATTAATTTCAAATTGATCGATGCAAAAAGAAATGTCTCGAATAAAGAGCCTGAAAAATCATTGTCTTCATTGTCCTCAAAAATATATAAAAAAGTTGAAGCAAGTGAAGGCGAAAAAGAAGCCATTGAAAAATTCAAAGATACCTTAAGTGCTACAGACGATTTACTAGATGATGTTTATGCTGGTATTTTCAAGAATGTCACAGATGACATTAAACAGCTTGGCGGAATAAAAAAAGATGATTCAAATATTAAAATTATCTCGACTCTTCAACACAGAGAACTGCTTGAAGGAAATACCACTGTAATGTATGACATAAACGGGAGTCATTCTTTACCTGAAAACTACAACGGTTTAGGTTATATGAATTTGATTAGCATGATATTTGAAATCAAAATATTGTTGCATGAATTCCAGAAAGAGCAATCCGAAAAACCCGCCGATATTAATTTTCTTTTTATTGAAGAACCCGAAGCCCATACACATCCACAAATGCAATACATATTTATCGAAAATATTAAAACGCTATTGAGCAAAGGAATTCAACGAGACGATGGGCAGAATAGGAAGCTACAAACTATCATCAGTACACATTCAGCCCATATCGCATCCAAAAGCGACTTTCATGATATTAAATATTTCAAAAAAGAAAACGATCGAGTAGTCTCAAAAAATTTAAAAGATTTGGAAAAAGAGTATGTAACTAATGGAGAAGAACAAAACTACAAATTTTTAAAGCAGTACTTGACACTTCATAGAGCAGAACTGTTTTTTGCAGATAAAGCAGTCTTTATAGAAGGTGATACTGAAAGAATTTTGTTGCCTGCAATGATGAAAAAAATAGATCAAGAAGATGCCTCTGAAGAGACACCTTTACTGTCTCAAAATATTTCAATTATCGAAGTGGGGGCATATGCACATATCTTTGAAAAATTCATAGATTTTATTGGGGTAAAATCTTTAATTATTACCGACATAGATTCTGCAAAAGAAGATAAAAACAAATGTAACGTTCTTCATGCAGAGGCAAAGTATACGACCAATGCATCATTAATATTTTTCTATAGCACCAATGAGTTGACATACTTCATTGACTTGCAATTAGAAAATAAAAGATTACATAAAGATAAAGATTCTACACGATGGACTCAGAATGCAGAGGGTCATCTAGCGTGTATTTTCCAGTTAAACGAAAAAATAGTGATGGCGTAATTCATCACGCACGAAGTTTTGAAGATGCTTTTTTTCATATCAATAAACAGTTCTTCTATGACAATCTTTCAAAATTTCCTAATGGCATAAAGAACTCAAGATATATGAATAATGGACATAGTGATTATCAGGATGATGTATCGTTATGGGCAGAAAAATGTGTAGATAAAAAACCTGCACTAGCTATGGAAATTTTATTGAATAGCAAAACAGATGAAGCTGGAAATCAATTTTCAAATTGGAACATTCCTCAGTATATAAAAGAAGGGTTGATATGGTTGAAGCAGGACTAGAACCCGAAGTACAGGAAATATTTGGACATGTACAACTAGGGCATAACTTTTTACTTAGTGGTGGTGCGGGAAGTGGAAAAACATACTCTTTGGTACAGTTCATTCAAGAAGCAATTAAATTAAATCCTACCGTTGCAGTTGCATGTATGACATATACGAATGCTGCTGTAAAAGAGATTGAAGAGAGAGTTAATCATGAAAATTTACAGGTCAGTACCATTCATGATTTTTTATGGGACAACATTAAATCTTTTCAGAATGAATTGAAAAAAACACTGATACAACTTGTTAATGATCCAGCAGTAAAAATAAAAGTCCCTGATGGAATTGTGGATGCGACTTACTATGACGCATTGGTAGATGGAATTCAGTACAAAGAATATGTCTCTATAACAAATGGGATCATATCTCATGATGAAGTATTGATATTAGCTAACTATATGTTTCAGACTTATCCTAAATTATGCGATATACTGAAAGACAAATATAAGTTCATTCTAGTCGATGAGTATCAAGACACTAACCCTCTTGTCGTAGAAATATTTTTACAACATCTAAAGCAAAGTAATCGAAAAAATATCATTGGTTTTTTTGGTGATTCAATGCAGTCAATTTATGAAGATGGAGTCGGTGATTTAAATACATACATCCAAGCCGGTGAAGTCTATGAGGTTAAAAAAGAACAAAATAGACGAAATCCTATTTCAGTTATAGAGTTGGCGAATAGACTTCGGACAGACGGTATAAAACAACATCCATCCTCAGATAACCATGCTCCAAACATGCAAGATGGACGTGTTAGAGAAGGCACCATAAAATTTTATTATTCATCTCAAGGAGTTAACAATTTAGAAACATTAAAACGGACATTGAACTGGGATTTTGACAATGCTATTCAAACTAAAGAGTTGAACTTAACACATAACCTTATAGCTCCAAAAGCTGGCTTTGGTGAGCTAATGGAAATATATGATAATGATAAAATTTTAGACTACAAGAACAGAATTGCGAAATATATTAAAGAAAACAATGTTGCTATTGACTTTTCAGAAAAAACTTTTGGCGAAGTTATTAGGATATTAAAAGATGGGAAAACTGGCTCAGAGCTAAAAAAAGTTAACCCTACTACAGGAATGCAAAGTTTCATAGATGCTCATTCTGAGCAATTTGAAAGTGCAAAGCAATATCCATTTGATGTTTTCAAAAAAATATATTTGGATAAAGATTCTTTGTTAGACGATACAAAAAAAGACAAAGAAGACGAAAACAAAAAAGGAACTAAAAGAGATGAGTTAATCAAGCATCTTTTTAAAATCCAAAATAACATTAATCTCTACAAAGAAGAGAGGTATAACGAATTTTTACGCAAAACTGAATATAGAATTAGTAATATCGCTGATAAACAAAATCTTAAAGATACTATTGAGACTTTAGATAGGATGTCTGATGAAACAATAGAAGATGTAATAGACTATGCGCATGATAATAGAATATGCAAAAAAGATGACAAGTTTGATAATTTTCTGCGAGATAAAGAATATGTATTCATTCAAGTAAAAAAAATAAAATTCCAAGTTTTTCAAAATTTATTTTACTACTTAGAGGGATATACACCCTTCTCTACGCAACATAAAATCAAAGGTGCTGAATTCGACAATGTCTTAGTTGTCTTAGATAACGGCAATTGGAATACATATAACTTCGAATATTTAATGAATGAGGGAATATTTGACAGCTTAACTGCTTCAAAAAAGAGTTCGTTTCAAACGATACTAACTAGAACGCAGAAAATTTTCTATGTCTGTTGTACTCGGGCTAAAGAAAATCTTGTAGTATTTTATAATTTGCCATCAGTCGCGATTATTGAAAAAGCTAAAGTTTGGTTTGGTGAAGCAAATGTCCATTCAATCGATGCATAATCGAAAATACATAACAAGACCTAGCCGTCCCATATGCCGACTTCACTTTGCTGAAGCCAAGATGCCGATCAGTATTTTCATTCCTGATAATGAGTCACGATTTAATATAAAAAAGGTCTCAGAGGGTTACTGTTTCAAAAACAAACTATCTGCTGCAATAACTAAATACGATAAAAAGGCATAACGAGTGTGTCGACGACGGACGCGGTGACAGCCCGCGATTCTTACTTTTTACTCCCTGCCGCGCCCGTCACACGAGACGTTGGGCGAGTTAAAAAAAAGTGCATCGCCAGATTCAAAGACCGAATAAAAATGTTTTCATCATGTGCTAACGCGGGAAATACCGTGCCAAATTCAAAAGCCGAAAATACTGATTCCGGTGGCCGCGCTGATGCGCGGGAAAGTTTGTACCCTGTCCCATTCGTGCCAGCCCAAATCGTGCGCTGATGCGTGACAGACAGTGCCAACCTGACCGCCTGAAATAGAGCGTTCATCCTTCGCCGACAAGAAAGGTGCTTACGTTCATTTGCCCAAAATGGTGCCAAACCAACAAAACCCTGCGCTGATGCGTGATAGACCGTGCCAACCTAACGACTTGAAAAGAACGCTTGTC